>DATCFM010000107.1:0-3011 GCA_036509515.1 Acidobacteriaceae bacterium | reverse complement strand
CGATCTCAGCCGAACACGGCTCAGGCATTGGCGATTTGCTGGATGAGGTGTGGGCTGCGCTGCCGCCGGAGTTCGTCGCCGAAGAGCCGGAAGAGCACTTCGAAGGCCTGGAAGAGGAAATCGAAGAGGACATGGATGGCGGTGGCGACCCGCTGCCTGGTCCGCAGACTCCTCCCGAGGAAGTGTCCACGGGGCGCAGGCTGCGCTCGCACGGGGAGCACATCGCGCGCGAGACCAAGATCGCTATTATCGGGCGGCCGAATGTGGGCAAGAGCACGCTGTTGAACGCGCTGACCGGGAGTGATCGGGCGATTGTGTCGCCTATCGCCGGCACGACGCGGGATGCGGTGGATGAGGTCGTCGAACGCGATGGTCACAGCTTCCGATTTATTGACACTGCGGGAATTCGGCGCAAGGGCAAGACCAAGCTGATGGCGGAGAAGCTGTCGGTGATTATGAGCCGCAAACATCTTGAGGCAGCGGACGTATCGTTGCTGGTGATTGATGCGGCGGAGGGCGTGGCGGCAGCCGATGCGAATATCGGGGGCTATGCGCATGAGAGCGGCCGCAGCGTCATTATCCTGATCAACAAGTGGGACCTGATGACTGAGGTTGGGCCCGATGGTATGCGGTTGTTCGATGGCCAGCCACCTGCGGATAAGAAGCTCTACGAGCAGCAGGTTCGTGATTCGCTGAAGTACCTCGAATATGCTCCGCTGCTGTTTGTTTCGGCGTCAGAATCGAGGGGTATTGAAGAGGTGTTCAAGAAGGTTGAGCTGGTGTCTCGTGAGCGACGCAAGCGAGTGTCTACGGGCGCGATGAACCGCTTCCTCGACAAGATCGACTTCCAGCGCGCCAGCGTGCCGATGAACCGGCGCGTGAAGATTTATTACATGACGCAGGCGGCGGTTGCGCCACCGACATTCGTGCTCTTCACCGACCGCGACGTGAAGCTGCACTTCAGCTACGAGCGGTTCCTTGCGAATGAGATCCGCGACACATTCAAGTTCATCGGCAGCCCGATCTGGTTCAAGGTGAGAGCGAGGAATAAAAAGAAGGCGGAGTAGCCCGGCAATTACAAACTGCTTGCGGCAAGCCACGCATCCCACGCATCCAGAGCGCGTTCGCACTGGATGCGGTGGCGCTCCTTCTTGTCGCGAATCTTTTTGCGCAGCTCTTCTTCGAGTGGCACGAGGAGGTCGAAGGTGATGTTCGCGGGCTGGAACTTCTTGTGGTCCGCGTGCGTGATGTAGTGGATCAGCGAGCCGTTGCCGGTGATGCGCGGAGCAGGCATTGGATTCTCCCCGCGTGCCAACGCGGCTGCGTACCGGCCCGCTAGCAGACCACTCGCAATCGACTCCGTATAGCCCTCGACTCCGGACAACTGACCCGCAATCAAGATGCCTGGGTGGGCGCGGAGTTGCAGTGTTTCGGTGAGCAGCGACGGTGCGTGGATGTAGGTGTTGCGGTGAATCTGACCGTAGCGCAGAAAGGTCGCGTGCTCGAGTCCCGGGATCAGACGCAGCACACGCGCCTGCTCGCCAAACTTCAGGTGGTTCTGGAAGCCGACGAGGTTGTAGCTGTCGGCGCGCAGGTTTTCCTGACGCAATTGCACCGCCGCGTAGGGCCAGCGGCCGGTCTTCGGATTGGTCAGGCCTGCGGGTTTCATCGGGCCAAATCGCAGGGTGTCGCGACCTCGCCGGGCCGTCTCTTCGATGGGCAAACAGCCTTCGAAGTAATTCATTGTGACGGGAGCGGCAGTGGCAGAACCGTCTGCGGGCAACGCCTCCCAGGCCTTCGCCTCGACCGTCTCAGCCGCTGTTAGCGCGTCCATGAAGGTTTCGTACTCTTCTTTCGTGAAGGGGCAATTGATGTAGTCGGCCGTGCCCTTATCCCAGCGCGCAGCGAAGTAGACCTTCTCCATATCGATGGAGCTCGCATCGACGATAGGGGAGATGCTGTCGTAGAAGGCAAGCTGATCTGTGCCGGTCAGCCTCTGCAACTCAGCCGCGAGGTGAGAGCTGGTCAGCGGGCCGCTTGCGAGGATGGTGATGGTGTCGGCGTCTGTCTCGTCGAGATGCGTGACCTCTTCGCGCCGCACCTCAATCTTCGGATGCGCAGCGATGAGCTCCGCGACCCGCCGCGAGAACTCGATACGATCCACGGCGAGGGCGTGGCCCGCGGGAACGGCGCTCGCGTCCGCGGCTTGCAGAAGGAACGAGCCAGCGCGGCGCATCTCTTGCTTCAGCAGCCAGGGCGCGGTGTTTTCGCTCTCACTCTTGAGCGAGTTAGAGCAGACTAGCTCGGCAAAATCCGATGTCTGATGCGCCTCAGTGGAGCGCACCGGGCGCATCTCCGACAGCACCACATCACAACCGAAGCTTGCGGCTTGCAGCGCCGCCTCAGGACCCGCAAGCCCACCGCCAATTACGTGAATCTTCTTCATCTCTGCTTAGGATACGTTTTTATCGTGAATCGCGAGCAGGGCGATCCTTCGCAGCGAGCGCCTTCAGCGGCTCATCCGCCAGGCGCATGATGCTCCATTCCGTCAACCGCTTTGCGCCGACGCGCTCGTAGACCGCGATGGCAGGCTCATTCCAGTTGAGGACGTCCCACTCCAGGCGCGGACAGCCTTGATCCACGGCGATGCGTGCAAGCCGAGCGAGCAGCGCCTTTCCGATGCCATGGCCACGCAGCGCAGGAGTCACGTAGAGATCCTCCAGGCGGATCCCGTGGTGGCCGCGCCACGTCGAGTAGGTGGTGAAATAGAGAGCAAAGCCAGCCGGCGCTCCGTCGTACTCGGCGATGAGCGCGGTGAATCGCGCGGGCTCTCCCCAGCCATCGCGGAGCAGATCAGCCTCGGTGGCGAAGACGGCGTCGGGTTCGCGTTCGTAGGTCGCTAGTTCGCGGATGAAGCCGAGGATGGTTGCCGCGTCGTGGGGCATTGCGGGTCGTATGTTGAGTATGGTTTCGTTCATAGGAATTGAAGGCTAGTGCGTTGTTCCGGAGCC
>DATCFM010000106.1:0-14347 GCA_036509515.1 Acidobacteriaceae bacterium | reverse complement strand
ACGGGCGCGAGCTGATGGAGCTGCACACGCTGGGCGTGAACGGCGGCTATACGCAGCAGGATGTGATCGAAGTGGCGAAGTGCTTTACGGGATGGACGATCGACCGGCCCAACCTGGGCGGCGGAGCTGTGTACGATGATAGCCGCCATGAGCCGGGATCGAAGACCGTGCTGGGCTACACCATCAAGCAAGGCGGCGAGAGGGAAGGCCTGGAGGTGCTGCACATCCTGGCGACGAGCCCGTCAACGGCGCACTTCATCAGCGAAAAACTAGCGGAACGGTTTGTGAGCGATACGCCGCCGCCCGCGCTGGTGGACCGCATGACCGCGACATTTTTGAAGAGCGATGGCGATATCAAGGCGGTGTTGACGACGATGTTCCATTCGCCGGAGTTCTGGTCTCCGCAAGTGTATCGCGCGAAGGTGAAGACGCCTGTGGAGTTCATGGCATCGGCGCTGCGTGCGAGCGGAGCGACGGTGGAGAACCCGCTGCCGCTGGTGCAGGCGATGGACAGGCTGGGGATGCCGATCTTTGGGATGCAGACGCCGAACGGATATTCGTGGGAGGCGGCGGACTGGGTGAGCAGCAATGCGCTGATCTCGCGGATGAACTTTGCGCTGGTGTTGAGCAGCGACAGGGTGCCGGGAACGCAGACGGATTGGCCGGCGCTGCTGGGTGAGCAGGATTCGGCGGTGGTGGAAGGCGCGCCGGATGCGGCGACGGAACACAGGCTGGAGATGCTGCTGCTGGGACAGCCGGCCACGGCGCATACGCGGGAGACGGTGCTGGCACAGTTTACGAATCCCACGGCGCAGCACGATGCGGAGGAGAATTTCAAGGCGCGAGCCACCGCACAGAATGAGAGTGATGGGACGGGCGGTGGACGTTTGCTGCGCACCAAAGCTGGGCGGCCCGGGCCGGCCGGGCGCGATGGTCCGATGAACGCGAAGGAAACGCCGCTGGATACGATGGCAGGCTTGCTTCTGGGATCGCCGGAGTTTCAGCGGCGATAGAGGTAGAGAGTAGGAGAGCGTCAAAATGTCGAACAAGATGATCTTTACCGATGCGAGCGACTGGGGATGCGATATGTGCGGGCGCGATGTGGCGCGGCGCAATGGCGTGACGCGGCGCGGGTTTCTGCGCGGCGGGGCTCTGGCGCTCGTGGGCACATCTGTCGTTCCGGCGTTCCTGACGCGCGCGGTGTATGCGGAGGTAGATCGCGCGGCGGCGAGCAGGAAGAAGCTGGTGGTGATCTTCCAGCGCGGCGCTTGTGATGGCTTGAATGTAGTCGTTCCGTATGCGGAGAAGAACTACTACTCGATGCGGCCGACGATTGCGATCCAGAAAAAAGATGTGCTGGATCTGGATGGATTTTTCGGGCTGCATCCGGCGATGAGTGCGATGAAGCCGCTGTTCGACCAGGGGCATCTGGCGATGGTGCATGCGGCGGGATCGCCGGACCCTTCGCGGTCGCACTTCGATGCGCAGGACTATATGGAGTCGGGGACGCCGGGCGTGAAGTCGACGCCGGATGGCTGGTTGAATCGCGCGCTGCAGGTGGAGGCGCTGGATGGGACGCCGTCGCCGTTTCGTGCAGTGGCGATGACGGGCGACGTTCCGCGCACGCTCGAAGGGCGAGTGCCGGCGGTGGCGATCGCGAACCTCGCGGACTTCTCAGTGGGTGGACGCGGGCAGCAGACCTCCCCGGTGTCGAATGCGTTTGAGGCGATGTATGACCAGAGCACGGATTCGGTGCTGCATGGGACGGGCAAAGAGACGTTTGAAGCGGTGAAGATGTTGAAGGCCGCCGATCCGGCGAAGTATCAGCCCGCGGCCGGGGTGGTGTATCCGAAGACGCCGTTTGGCAACAGCTTGAAGCAGGTGGCGCAGTTGATGAAGGCGAACCTTGGCGTGGAAGCGACGTTTTCCGATATCGGCGGATGGGACACGCATCAGAACCAGGGCGCGGCGACGGGGCAATTGGCAAACAGGTTGAAGGAGTTTTCGGAGACGATTGCGGCGTTCTGGAACGACATGGGCGACGAGGCGGAGAATGTGACGCTGGTAACGATGTCGGAGTTTGGAAGAACAGCGAGGCAGAATGGCAACGCTGGAACCGACCATGGGCACGCGAATGTGATGTTCGTGCTGGGCGGGCAGGTGAAAGGCGGCAAGGTGTATGGATCGTGGCCCGGCGTGAGTGATGAGCAGCTGAACGAAGGGCGCGATCTGAAGGTGACGACCGACTTTCGCAATGTGCTGGGTGAGGCGGCGTACAAGACGCTGGGTGCGCGGCGGCTGGATGTTGTGTTTCCGAACGCGCGTTTGCAGCCGGCGAGCTTTCTGAACTTCTTGTAATAGTTTTGTCGCGTGCATGCGGCGAAGTGAGTGGGTCAGCGTGAATTCATGATGAGGTCGCTGCGTTTTGGCCGCATTCTGCGCGGCGATGCGCGTGCCGCGAAGAGTGTTGCCTGTCGTTAGCAGATTGATTCTCCTCGAGGAATCTTCACGCACTAGCAAAACCTTTTGTGCGAAGCTTCGTCTGAACCTATGAACACCGCCGGCCCAGCAGTCCCCACGGCAACCGGCTTCCCCTATCCGCATAACCCTCCCCACCTGTAACCGAGGCTGCCTGAACACCGGCGGCCTTCGCGCCTTTTTGCGCGCTGCTTAAAATGTGGACCTGTGCGTGAGGTAGAGATCGAGGAAGCGATGGATGCCGGTTTGAACTGCGGGGTCGTTGGGGCTCGCAACTTCGATGGTCATCTTCGGGTCGGCCGCGCGTTGGAGAGCGAGCGGCGGTTTGGAGGCGGTGGTGTAGGAGAGGAGGAGCTTGGGTGTGGCGAGCGTGTGAAGTGGGTCGGCGAGCGGGAAGGTTTGATTGAAGAACCAGCGTGTGGCGATGAGACGCGAGCGCGGGTCGGTGCGGGCGCGCTGGGCGAAGTCGCCGTCGGGCGCATCGAGGATCAGCGCGGGAATCTCGGGATGAGTTGCGGCGAGCTGCACAGCGAGTGCGGCGGCGACGCCAGAGGCATAGACGACGATGTCAGGGGGCGCGATGTGTTGCGTAAAGGTGAGGAAGGCGAGCGCGGAGGCGGAGTCGGCCTGCATGGTGGACTCGACGGGATGGCGGCCGGTGCTGCGGCCGTAGCCGCGGTAGTCGAAGAGCAGGACGTTGAGGTGCTCATTGTGGAGAGTGAGCGCGCGGGGAAGCGCGTTGCTCATGGAGCCGTCGCCGCTGTGGAGCATGAGCGCGGTAGCGCCGGCCGGGTTGGCGGGATCGGCGGGAATCCACCAGCCGTCGAGCTGTGGCTGACCGGAGGCAGCGTCGGCGAAGTGGACTTCGGTGAAGCGGAGGCCGAGCGATGCGGGTGTGGCAGTGATGCCGCGCGAAGGATGAAGGACGAGCTGCCACTGCCCCTGCGCGTAGAGGAAGCAGAGGGTAACGTAGGTGAAGATGACAGCGAGCGCGAAGACGAGGCCGAGGGCCTTGAGCAGCCAGCGAGGATCGACGAGCGGGGGAGGTCGCGTGGACTGCGAGCGCAGATGCTGTGCGACGGAAGGTTTGTTGTGGGCGTGCGGGGCGCGTTGGGATCGTTGGGTGCGTTTTGCCATGATGCTCATGATGCTTCCGAGTCTTGGGTTCAATCTTCAGCATCTCACGCCTGGCGGTGCGATCAGGAGTGCGGTGTGAGTGCGTGGGTGAGACTATGCGCGGTGAGCGAAGCTCCGAAGCCGGGTGAGGTGCGGGAGATGGAGGTGAAGGGCGTGGAGGTGTGCCTGGCGAATGTGGGTGGAAGGCTGGCGGCGTTGAACAACGTCTGTCCGCATAGGCAGGGGCCGCTGGGGCAGGGATGGATGGAAGGTGAGACGGTGGTTTGTCCGTGGCACTGCTGGGCGTTCGATACAAGGACGGGAGAGGCGCAAGAACCGGAGCAGGGGAGGGTGGATGTTCTGCCGCTCAGAGTTGAGGGCGAGGACGTGCTGATCGCTTTAGACTAATCGACATGAAATGAGAAGCTTATTTTGCGGGGCAAACCTTTGCGAGTTGCGACACTCTTACAGGCTGTCGGGCGAAACAGTTGATCACAAGCGCCCGCCGACAGGAGAAGAATGATGAAAAGAGTCCTGCTGGGCGTGTTCAGTTTGGTGATGGTTCTGGGGATGGCGGGGAATGCGGAGGCGCAACATCATCGTCATCGGCATTGCCGTTGGCGCCATCATCACCGGGTTTGCCGCTGGGACTGAGGCGGAGGGGTCTTCAGGCCCTGATTTTCCAGGAGCCTGGCGTGAGCCGGGCTCCTGCTGTTTTTGCACCGCGGCCAAGCCTGTTAGGATGGATAGAGTCCACTCCCTAAGGGAGATTCCATGCAGGCAGTTTTAGCGCTCGAAGACGGGCGCATCTTTCGCGGCCGAGCGTTCGGCGCGCCGGTGGAGCGCGCAGGCGAGGTCGTTTTCAATACCTCGCTGACCGGCTACCAGGAAATCTTTACCGACCCATCGTATTCGGGGCAGATCGTCGTCCTGACGAATCCGCACATTGGCAACTATGGGACGTCGCCGAGCGATGCGGAGTCGGCGCGGCCGTATATCGAGGGGCTGGTCGTGCGGGAGTTCTCGCCGGTGGCCTCAAACTGGCGGTCGACAGAAGTCGCGGATGAGTATTTAGAGCGCAGCGGTGTCCCTGTTGTAGCCGAGATCGACACGCGGGCAGTCGTGCGGCATCTGCGCGCGAATGGATGTTTGCGTGGCGTGATCTCGACCGCGACGGACGATGTGGAGGCGCTGGTGGCAAAGGCGCGCGCGCATCGGCGGATGGATGGAACCGATCTCGCCAGCGTTGTAACTACGCGCGAGGCGTATGAGTGGAACGTGGAAGAGGTTCGGAACCAGAGCGGAGATGCGCTGCTGCCAGGAGACGATGCGGCGGCGGCTGAGCTGATGCATGTGGTGGCGTATGACTTCGGCATCAAGCAAAATATTCTGCGCATGCTGGCGAGAGAGAACTGTCGCGTGACGGTGGTTCCGGCGCAGACGAGCGCGGCCGATGTGCTTGCGATGAATCCTGATGGAGTCTTCTTCTCGAACGGGCCGGGTGATCCGGAGCCGCTGGAGTATGCGGTCGAGAATATACGCGAACTGCAAGGCAAGACGCCCATGTTTGGAATTTGTCTGGGGCATCAGCTGTTTGGGCTGGCGCTGGGCGGCAAAACCTACAAGTTGAAGTTTGGGCACCACGGCGGAAATCATCCGATCAAGAATCTTGAGACGGGCAAGGTGGAGATCACCGCGCAGAACCACAACTTCAACGTCGATCCGGCGAGCCTGCCCGAGGATGTGGCTGTAACGCATGTGAATCTGAACGACAACACGCTGGCAGGGCTGAAGCACAAGAGCGATCCGATGTTCAGCGTGCAATATCACCCGGAGGCCAGCCCGGGGCCGCATGATTCGCATTATTTGTTTAGGCAGTTCCGTACAATGATGGAGGATTGGAAGGGAGACGATCATGAACCTACCGTTACGTCCTGATCAGGAAGCGCATCTCGTCAAGCTCTGTGAAGAGATGGGCCGCTCTCCGGAAGATTTTGTGCGCGAAGCAGTGCTGACCTTCATGGAGGACTACGAAGACGGTCGCGATGCGCAGGCGGTGCTGGATCGAAACGAACCAACCTACACATTAGAGGAAGTGGAGAAGCATCTTGCCCTGGACCGTCCGCATCACGAGATCCGCAGAAAGACAGCTTGAGGCACTTGGCAAGCCGGCGGCGCAAAGAATCCGTGATTTTCTCCATGATCGGGTTGAAGGGAACACAAGTCCGTATCGAATAGCAAAGGCGCTTGTCGGAAATAAACAGGGATTCTTTCGTTTCCGAGTGGGCGACTACCGCATTGTTGCCGAACTGCGGCAAGACGAGTTGCTCGTCCTGGTAGTTCAGGCCGGACATCGTAAGGACATATACGACTAAATGCCGCGTAGAGATGACATAGCGAAGATTTTGGTGATTGGCTCGGGGCCGATTGTGATTGGGCAGTCGGCGGAGTTCGACTACTCGGGGACGCAGGCGTGCAAGGCGCTGAAGGCCGAGGGATATGAGGTCGTGCTGGTGAACTCCAACCCGGCGTCGATCATGACCGATCCTGAGGTCGCCGACCGCACCTACATCGAACCGTTGACGCCGGCGTATCTCGAAGAGATACTGCGCGTCGAGAGTGAGAGGATGGGCGAAGACCACGGCAAGTTTGCCGTGCTGCCCACGGTGGGCGGGCAGACGGCGCTCAATCTTGCGGTTGATCTCGCGGATGCGGGGGTGCTGGACCGGTTTGGTGTGGAGCTGATTGGCGCGAAGCTGGAAGCGATTAAAAAAGCTGAGGACCGGCTGCTGTTCAAGGATGCGATGAATCGCATTGGGCTGGACATGCCGAAGTCGAAGCTGGTGAATAACCTTCGCGATGGCCTGGAGTTTGCAAGCGCGCTTGGATTTCCGGTGGTGATCCGGCCAAGTTTTACGCTGGGCGGATCGGGCGGCGGCATTGCGTATAACCGCGAAGAGCTGATGGAGATTCTTTCGCGCGGGCTCGATCTCTCGCCAGTGCATGAGTGCCTGCTCGAAGAAAGCGTACTCGGATGGAAGGAGTATGAGCTCGAGGTTGTTCGCGATCTAAAGGACAACGTCGTGATCATCTGCTCGATTGAGAACTTCGATCCGATGGGCGTGCACACGGGCGATTCGATCACAGTGGCGCCCGCGCAGACGCTGACCGACCGCGAATATCAGCGGATGCGCGATGCTGCGATTGCGGTGATGCGCGAGATTGGCGTCGAGACCGGCGGCAGCAATGTGCAGTTTGCGGTGAATCCGCAGAACGGGCGCATGACCGTGATCGAGATGAATCCTCGCGTATCGCGCAGCTCGGCGCTGGCGTCGAAGGCGACGGGGTTTCCGATTGCGAAGATTGCGGCGCGGCTCGCCGTTGGCTACACGCTGGATGAGTTGCAGAACGACATCACCAAGGCGACGCCCGCGTGTTTCGAGCCGACGATCGACTACGTGGTGGTGAAGATTCCGAAGTGGCAGTTTGAGAAGTTTCCAGGCGCGGACGAGACGCTAGGCCCGCAGATGAAATCTGTGGGCGAGGTCATGGCGATTGGGCGCACCTTCAAAGAGGCGCTGATGAAGGCCGTGCGCTCGCTCGAGACAGGCAAGAAGGGAAGCGGCGATTCGATCGACCCGAGGCGGCTGCGGCAGCGCCTGGTGACGCCGTCGCCGGAGCGGCTGGCATATCTGCGCTATGCGTTTGAGACGGGCATGAGCGTGCGCGAGGCGGCGCGGCTGACGGGGATGGACCCGTGGTTCCTGCATCAGATGAAGTCGATTGCCGACGAGTTGCAGAAGCTGGAGTTTGCGGGCTTCGACGCGCTGGAGGCTTACGACTTGCAGGCGGCCAAGCGCATGGGCTTGTCCGACGAGAGACTCGCAACTGTGCTGGGGCGCGAAGGACGCGAGGGCGCGGCGGAGGTTCGTGCGCTGCGTGAGAAGCTTGGCGTGCGGCCGGTGTTCAAACTTGTAGACACGTGCGCAGCGGAGTTTGAGAGCTTCACGCCGTATCTTTACTCCTGCTACGACGAAGAGGATGAGGCGCAGCCGACGGACCGGAAGAAGATCATCATTCTCGGCTCGGGGCCGAACCGGATCGGGCAGGGGATTGAGTTCGACTACTGCTGCTGCCATGCGGCGTTTGCGCTGCGCGAAGACGGCTACGAGACGATCATGGTCAACTGCAATCCTGAGACCGTCTCGACCGATTACGACACCAGCGACCGCCTGTACTTTGAGCCGCTGACGTTTGAGGACGTGATGGCGGTGTATGAGCACGAGGCGTCCGGTGGCGCGGAGATTGGAATGATCGTGCAGTTCGGCGGACAGACGCCGCTGAATCTTGCGCTGCCATTGAAGGCTGCAGGCGTGCCGATCATCGGGACGTCGCCCGAGTCGATCGATCTTGCTGAAGATCGCAAGCGCTTTGGGAGGTTGATTGAGGAGTTGAAGATTCCGCAGCCGCCGGGCGCGATGGCGACGAATGTGGAGGAGGCGATCGAGGGCGCGCGGCGCGTCGAATATCCGGTGCTGGTGCGCCCGAGCTACGTGCTGGGCGGCCGCGCGATGGTGATTGCGTATGACGATGCCGAGGTGGTGCGGTATATGTCGACGGCGATTGAGTACTCGCAGGAGCGGCCGGTGCTGATCGATCACTTCCTTGAGGATGCGCAGGAGGTCGATGTCGACGCGCTGTGCGATGGCAAGGATGTCGTGATTGCCGGGATCATGCAGCACATCGAAGAGGCCGGCGTGCACTCGGGCGATTCGAGCTGCGTGCTCCCCGCGGTTGACTTGTCGCCGGAGGTGATGGCAACGCTGCGGGCTTACACCCGCAAATTGGCGTTGGCGCTGAAAGTGATTGGGCTGGTGAACTTGCAGTTCGCGGTGCAGCGCGGCAAGGTGTTTGTAATTGAAGTAAATCCTCGGGCGTCGCGCACCGTTCCGTATGTGTCGAAGGCGACGGGCGTGCAGTTGGCGAAGGTGGCGTCGCGGCTGATGACCGGGCGCACATTGAGGGAGCTGCTGCCGGAGGCGGTCGCAAGTGGCGAAGACCTGGGGACTGGCGAACACTTCTTTGTGAAGTCGCCGGTGTTTCCGTGGAACAAGTTTCAGGGTGTGGACCCGGTGCTGGGGCCGGAGATGCGGTCGACCGGCGAGGTGATGGGCGTCGCGACCACCTTTGGCGAGGCGTTTGCCAAGGCGCAGACGGCGGCCGGGCTGCATCTGCCGACCGGCGGCACGGTGTTCTTCAGCGTGAACGACCATGACAAGCGGGCTGTCGCTTCACTCGCCCGGCGGTTTGTCGATATGGGCTTTCGACTGGTGGCGACCTATGGGACGGCCGCTGTGATCGAAGGCTCGGGGCTGCGCGTGGATCGCGTGTATGCGGTGAAGGAAGGGCGGCCGAATGTGGTCGACCTGATCAAGAGCGACAGCATTCAACTCATTGTGAATACGCCGCAGGGCCGCGACCGCGTGTTTGATGAGCAGGCGATTCGAAGAGCTGCCGTGGCAGCGCGCGTGCCGACGATTACGACACTGGCGGCGGCGCGGGCGGCGGCGGATGGAATTGAGGCGCTGCAACGCGGGGAGTATCACGTGAGCTCGCTGCAGGAGCTGCATGCGGCGAGGCAAAGCGCGGAGGCTGTGTCGGCGTAGTGGCCGAGACTGAAAGACGATGCTGCTTGATGGATTATTTCTCCCCCTGACGACGCCGTTTTATGCCGATGGCGCGAGCTATTGGCGCAAGCTGGAGCACAATGTTGCGCGCTACTCGCGCACGCCTGCAGCGGGAATGATCGCGCTCGGACCGTGGAGCGAGGCTGCGGGGCTCAGCGATGAGGAGCGGCGCGAGACCCTGCGCATTGTCAGCGAGACAGCTGCGGCGGAAAAAGTATTGATTGCCTGTGCGGCGGCGGAGAGCGTTCGTAACGCGCTGATGTTGGCGGAGCAGGCGGCTGCGGCGAAGTTCGATGCGGTGTTGCTGCCTGCGCCGATGCAGTGGCAGCGTCTGATGCGCGAAGGATCGTTGAAGCAGGTGGAGATGTTCTTTCGCGCGGTGGCGGATCGCGCGGAGCTGCCGGTTATTCTGTGGAGCGATGCGACTGGGCTTGCGTCAGGAACGGGGTTTGTGATGCCGGTCGAGATGGCGGCGGAACTGGCGGCACACCAGAATGTGATCGGGATCATTGACCCTGGGCTTACAGTGGAGCGGCTCGATAAGATTACGAGCGCGACGCAGAACCTGAAGCGCGAGGTAACAGTGACGACAGTGTTTGCAGCGGTGACGCGGCGGATGCTGAATGCTCCAGGTGACGGGGCTGCGACGTTTGTTTCCGCTGAGGCGTTGAGTGGGGGCGCGTCGGTGGCGGTGGCTCCGCCCAAGCCTGCGATCAAGACGCGCACAAAGATGGTGGGATTCCAGATTGTTTCGGCGGCCGCCGCGAGTGAGATGGCCCCACTGCTGGAGGCCGGCGTCGCGGGAGTGATGCCGGAGTTGGCTGCTTGCGCTCCGCAGGGATGCCATGAGGTCTGGGCAGCGTTCAAGGACGGCGATCCAGCGCTGGCTCGGCTGAAGGCTGCGCGGTTGCGCGAGGCGGATGAGGTCGTGCTTGGGCTGGGGGTTGCGGGCGTGAAGTACGCCTGCGATCTGAATGGATATTTTGGTGGCGTGCCCCGGCTGCCGCGAGTGGGCTTGACGGCGGAGGAGCGGGCGCGGGTGGAGAAGGCGCTCTCTGAGGTGAGGAATTAGGAGCTGCCGCGGCAGCTCCTTCGGATCCCCCGGTACTCGGACGAGTAGATCCGCTTAGCGGCGGGAGACCTGGCTTAGCTTGGCGCGTGCCTGCGCGGCTTCGGGCGAGTTGGGAAAGCGCTGGATGAGGGCGCGGTACTCGCGGACGCCGGCTTCGTTTTGATGCGTGGCGACCAGCGCGTCGGCCTTGTGCAGATGGGCTGCGGGAATCTTCGAGTTGTCAGGATAGTGCTCAAGGACGTGGTCGTAGTCTTTGATGGCGAGGGAGGGTTTGTTGCCGCGCAGGCTCATCTCGCCGATGTAGAAGTAGCCGTTGCCGGAGAGGTTGTCGTCTGGATAGGCCTTGATGAGCTCTTGAAACTCCGAGCTGGCGAGCGGGTACTTGCCGGCGATGTAGTCGCCGTAGGCCGTGCGGTACAGCTCGCCTGCGGAAGGGCCCGCGGTGGGGGCCGGAACCGGAAGGGCCTGCTGGTCGGAGCCGCCGGTGAGCGCGCTGAGCGGTGTGCCGGGTGCGGGCTTACCGGAGTTGTAGACGGGTGCGTTTCCGTTGGGCGGAGGGCCTGCGGGCTGGCCCGAGGATTCTGCGCCGCCTGCACCCTGGGGAAGATTGCTGAGCGCGGCGTTGGTGGTCTGCTGTGCGCTCTGGATGTCGCTGAGGGACTTCTCCATCCGCGCCATGCGCGCCTTCAACTCATCGAGCGAGTCGTTCAGGGATTGAATCTGGCCGGAGAGCTGATCGGACTTCGAAGCAGCGGCGTCCTGCTGGTTCTGCATATGCAGCTGCATGCCGTTGACGACGACAGTCATCTTGTTGACGGAGTCGGCGGTCTGCTGCACCAGGCTCTTGAGCACACCCATGTTCTCGTCGTTGGACTGCTGCAGGCGCGCCAGCGCGTCCTGCAACTGCTGCACCTGGGTCTGCAGCTGGATCATGTCTTTGTTGGCGGCGCGCGCGGGGACCGTGCCGGCGCCTAAGACGAAAAGAACGAGCAGGCCGGCCAGGGCAGAGGGGATGAAGCGTGGGCGGGAGAGCATAGCAGTGACTCCTACAAGGCAAGTCTACAAGGCGAAAGGCCGCGCTGTCTGAGCCTCAGCCCAGGACAGCGCGGCCTCCCGGTGGTTAGCGGTCGACGCTGAACTGCGCGCGACGATTTTGCTGCCAGCAGCTCTCGGTCTCCTCGGTGCAGAACTGCCGCTCCTTGCCGTAGCTCACGACGCGGATGCGGCTGGTGTTGACGCCGGCGGCGACGATGGCCTGTTTGGCGGAGTTGGCGCGGTTCTCGCCGAGCGTGATGTTGTACTCAGCCGAGCCGCGGTCATCGCAGTAGCCGGCGATGAGCACCTTGATGTCGGGATGAGCGTTGAGGTAACTGGCGGCCGCGGTGACAGCGCTGGCATCGGCAGGACGGATGTCATAGCTGTCGTAGTCGAAGTAGAGGTCGTGAACCGCCGCATGGAAGGCTGAGTCGGTGCCCATCTCGTTGTCGGCGGTGCCGGTCATGGCAGGCACCTCGGGCACGCGGACGGTGACGCGAACGTTGGCCTCGGTCGTTCCTCCATCGCCCTTGGCGACGAGATGGAAGTTCGTCGAGCTCGCCGGTGTGACGGTTTGCGTGCCGTTGGTCGCCACGTTGCCGATGCCGTCGATCGAGACGCCGGTGGCATCGGTAGTGCGCCAGTTGAGCACGACGGACTGACCCTGGTCGATGGCCATCGGATCGGCGGTGAGGCTCGCGGTCGGCGCCGGGGCTGTGGCTTCAGGCGGAGCGGCGGCGGGCGGGGGCAGCGTGTTGGCATGCTTGTGGCAGCCGGTTGCTGCGAGCAGCGCGATGGATGCGCTGAGAAGAATTGTCTTCAGGGGAGATTGTCGTGAGATCATCCGTTTCCTCATGTTGCTCGCAACCAAAACGGCCGAGCAAATTCAAGTTTAGGGCCGAAAACAGTTAGCCGCATCCACGGGGGATACAGCGAGGTTACCGCCAGCTCCAGTTCGGCATGTCGGCGCCGGGGCCGGTGAGCGCTCGCTTGCCTGTGCCGTCGGCGAGCATGGACATGATGCGGGTGTGACTGGCGCGGCCATCGGGCGTGTTGGCGTAGACCAGATGACGGCCGTCAGGAGACCAGGCGGGAAAGTCGCAGCGGCCTGAGTCGTGGGTGAGCTGAATCCAACGCTTGGTGGCAATCTCCATCACGTAGATGTCCTGCCCGCCCGGGGCGCCGGGGCCGTATTTGCGATCCCAGGCGAAGGCGACGAACTGGCCGTTGGGCGACCAGGAGGGCGAGGAGGCGTAGCCGCCGTCGGTGAGGCGCTGCACGCCCGAGCCATCGGAGTCCATGATGTAGATCTGGGGCAGGCCGGTGCGGCCGCTGACCCAGGCGATCTGCGCGCCGGTCTTGGGGTTCCATGTGGGCGAGACGTCGGGACCACGGAAGTCGGTGATGCGGCGGGCGAGCGTTCCCTGCGCGTCCGAGACCCAGATCTCAGGATCACCGGTGCGCGAGGACGAGAAGGCAACCTGCTGGCCGTTGGGCGCCCAGGCGGGCGAGACGTTGGTGCCGCCGGCTTCGGCGAAGTTCACCATGCGGTTGAGCAGCAGCGAGTACATCTTGATCTGGAAGCCGTTGCGCGTGAGCTCGCTGAACGCGACGCGCGAGTTGTCGGGTGAGATGCGCGGCGAGATGGAGACGGTGCCGAGATGGGTGATGGCATGCTGATTCGCGCCGTCATAATCCATGGCCCAGATCTCTTTGCTGCCGCCCAGAATCTTGACGTAGTAGATCTTGGTCTCGGCGATGCCGGTGATGCCGCCGCCGAGCCGCGCAATGATCTCGTCGGCAAACTTGTGCGCGATCTGGCGCGCGTTGTTTTCGTTGGCGACATCGGTGTACTGGCGCGCGAAGATCTGCGGATACTGCGCGTTCTTGGCGTCGTCGAGAAAACCGTTGACCAGGATGCGGCCATTGGCGACGGAGAGATTGCCGAAGGCGACCATCGCAGCATTCGCCGGAGCGGCCGACCATTGCGCGAGTTGAATCTCAGCCTGGCTGCCGGGCGTGGACTGTGGCGTCAGGTCTTTCGAGACGAGATCGAAGACGCCGGCGTTGGAGAGATCGGCGGCGAGCGTGGAGTCGAAGGCGGCTTTGTCGGCGCCCGTCGAGGGATCAGAGCCGGTCGGCTTGAAGTTGGCGACGGCGAGACGGAGTTTTCCGGCGCCCGTACTGGTTTCCAGATGGAACCAGTCCTGCGCATGGAGCAGCGAGCAGCTCAGAATGCAGGCGAATAGAAGGGCGAGCTTGCGGAGCTTGGATTGCCAGGACATGGTTTGTCGGGGGACAACTTGCATCGTAATCAGACCTTCTTCTAAGAATAGTAGACGTTATCAAAGCGCGAGCGTGTGGATTCTACGGCTGACGGTAATCAAATGTGTATGACACTGTGATGTGATCTCCGGCGGGCAGGGGGCCAAAGCCGTCGACGCGTTGGATGGCGTGGAGGGCGGAGGAGTCGAGCGAAGGGGAGCCGCTGCTGGTTTCGATCCGGACGTTGACCGGTGTACCGTCGCGGTTAATGTCAAAGATGACAGTGGCGCGCTTGCCCTGCGAGGCGCGTGGATCGGCCTCCTGGGTGATCCAGTTCTGCGCCACAGTGCGGCTGACGATCTGGACGTAGTAGGCGTAGCGGTTGCCGAAGGTGCGGTCCTGCACGGTTGCGGCCGCCGTGCCGTTCTTCACCTGCGTAATGGACTCGGGGATCTGCGTGGCGGCGTCGCCGCTGGCGGCTTTGGTCGTCGGTGGCGTGGGTTGCGGATGCTTGGGCGGCGTGACGGTGAGCGGCGCGACCTTGGCGGGCTTCTCGATCGTCTTCTCTTTGACAAGAATGTCGGTGGGTTTGGGCGGCGCGACGGTCGCTTCCTTGGGCGGAGGCTTGGGTGCGGGGGTTACGTTGTCGCTGGCGAGGACGGAATCTTTGACCGGAGCGACCTTGGTGGGCAGC
>DATCFM010000105.1:0-73161 GCA_036509515.1 Acidobacteriaceae bacterium | reverse complement strand
GTGCCCATGTCTGGTCTTCGCCCTTTGATGAGTCTGGAGACGTTCGTTCTGCCTCTGACTCTCTAAAATTGCCCGGCCGCACCGTTCAGGGTGCGGGGGAGTTCCATCCTTTCCGCGCAATCCGTCCTTGCGCATTGGTTCGTGTGCCTCTTCCTCTACATCGGCCGTCAAGCCGGTTCCACTACAACGGCTGTGCCATACGCCAGCACCTCGGTCACGCCCTGCATAATCTCGTTGGCGTCATAACGGAACGCAATCACGCCATTCGCGCCCAGCGCCATCGCATGCGCCACCATGCGCTCAAACGCATCCGCCCGCGTGCTCTCGCACATATCGGTGAACAGCGTAATGTCGCCGCCACCCAGCGTCTGAAACTTCGCGCCAATGGTCCCAAACACTGACCGCGACCGCACCACAATCCCACGCACCACGCCCAGGTTCCGTCTAATGCGATAGCCCGCCAGCTCCAACCCCGTCGTCACCAGCGAGTGATCAAAGTTCAAAGACGTCCTCGAAGCATCGCCCATCGCACCAGCCCCCCGCAAAAACGTCCCCCCAAAACGCCCCCAGACTAACAGCAAAACCCGCAGCCCAATCGAAAACGGACTTACCGCCTGAGGTACGTCCGGCCACGCTCCCTGGTACCCGATTCATGACGACGGCCTTATCGTCGGCATGGGTGGGGTTCGGAGCAGAGCCGGGCCCGACCGCCCAGTTCAATCCCACCTCGAAGAAACTCACAGATCAAAGCTCACAGCTCAAAACTGATAAGCCAAACCCGTTCTCGCGTCCCCACCCCAAAATCTTGTCAAGCCCCCAAACCACCTAAATCAAACAAAACAAAGAGAAAAATCGCTGCACATTAATATCACTCAACTCTCTATAATAGAAATAGAGATCAAAACCCACAACAAATCTGGGTGCCCCATTCATGACGACGGCTTGATCGTCGGCATGGGTGGGGTTCGATGTTGGGGTTCACCGCAAAACCACCGCAACCCACACATTCCATAGATTTTGCGCGTAAAATCTCTGGAATGAATATTTTGCGACCAAATTTCGCCATAAACCGCTGATTCCAAAGACTCGGCCACGAACAGAGGGAGGGGACCCCCTCCGGTCGCTAACCCACTGTCTACTGTCTACCTGTCTACTGTCTGTTAACCTCAAATCTCATGCCTATCCAGACTGAGCTGCGCCAGATCATCGAGGAGCGCGCAACCCTCTCCCGGGACCAGGCCGCTGCGCTCATGCAGCGCATCCTCGCCGGCGAATCCACCGACGTCGAACTCGCCGCCCTGCTCGGCGCCATGGCAGGTCGCGGTGAGACGGCAGCCGAGATCGCCGGCTTCGCCCAGACCCTGCGCGCGGCCGCGACCGCTCTGCCGCTCACCGAAGACGAGCGAGCCGACATCGTCGACACCTGCGGAACCGGAGGCGATGGCAGCGGCACCTTCAACATCTCCACCGCCGCCGCGTTGGTCGCCGCGGCCGCTGGAGCGAAGGTGGCCAAGCACGGCAACCGCGCCATCACCTCGCGCTGCGGCTCCGCGGACGTTCTCGAAGCGCTCGGCATTCCCACGCAGCTCACGCCCGCCGCCGCCGCCGAAGCCCTTCGCCGCCACGGCTTCTGCTTCCTCCTCGCGCCCTCGCATCATCCGGCGCTCAAGGCCGTCATGCCCGTCCGCCGCGCCCTCGGCGTTCGCACCGTCCTCCACGTCCTGGGCCCGCTGCTCAACCCGGCCGGTGCTCGCCGCCAGGTCGTGGGCGTCTACGCCGCCCGCCTCGTTCCTCTCGTAGCCGAGGCCATGACCATGCTCGGCACAACCCACGCGTTGGTCGTGCACGGCCATCAGGGCCTCGACGAGCTGGCCCTCAGCGGTCCCAGCGAGATCGCCATCGTGCGCCATGCCACCGTGAGTCCTGACCTCATCGCGCCCGAAGATCTCGGTCTCCAGCGCGCACCTGTAACCGCACTCCTCGGCGGCGATGCCGCCCAGAACGCGGCCATCCTGCACTCCATCTTCCAGGGAGAGTCCGGTCCACGCCGCGACATCGTGCTCCTGAACGCCGCAGCCGTGCTGATCGTCGCCGGCATCGCGCCTGACCTGCGCCAGGGAGCCGCACTGGCCGCGAAGGCAATCGACTCTGGCGCAGTGGCGAGACTGCTCGACGAGTTGCGGCGATAAGCTCGCCTCGCCCGCCAGCGCCGATAATCGTTCCCGGAGCTTGCTCCGCGTTTCCACGGGTCGATACCATGGCTGCGTTAGCTGCAGCACTTTCAAGCAGCATCTTGGAGCACGCATGAAGATCCACGAGTACCAGGCCAAGGAGATCCTGCGGAAGTACGGCGTTCCCGTACCCGCCGGTGAGATGGCCACCACCATCGAGGAGGCGGACGCAGCCGCCAAGCAGCTCTTCTCCGCCGGCAACGCCGTCGTCGTCGTCAAGGCGCAGATTCACGCCGGTGGCCGCGGCAAAGGTGGCGGCGTCAAGCTAGCCAAGTCCATGGAGCAGGCCGCCGACTACTCGAAGGCCATCCTCGGCATGCAGCTCGTCACCCACCAGACCGGCCCTCAGGGCCAGAAGGTGCATCGCCTCCTCATCGAAGCCGGCTCCGCCATCGCCCGCGAGCTTTACCTCGGCCTCGTGCTTGACAGAGCCAGCTCCCAGGTAGTCTTCATGGCCTCCCAGGCCGGCGGCATGGAGATCGAGGAGGTCGCCCACGAAAACCCTGATGCGATCTACAAAGAATATGTCGATCCTGCCATCGGATTTCAGCCCTATCAAGCGCGGCGTCTGGCCTTCAAACTCGGCCTCGAACCTGCGCAGATCGGCGAAGCCGTGCGCTTCATGATGGGCCTCTACAAAGCGTTCATCGAGACCGACTCCTCGCTGATGGAGATCAACCCGTTCATCACCACGAAGGACGGCAAACTGGCGGCGCTCGACTGCAAGATCAACTTCGACGACAACGCACTCTTCCGCCACAAGGACCTCAAGGAGCTGCGCGACCTGAGCGAAGAGGATCCGCTCGAAGTCGAAGCCTCCAAGCACGCCCTTAACTACATCAAGCTCGACGGCAACATCGCCTGCATGGTGAACGGCGCCGGCTTGGCCATGGCGACCATGGACATCATCCAGTATGCCGGCGGCTCCCCCGCCAACTTCCTCGACGTAGGCGGCGGCGCCAACCAGGAACAGATCGAGAACGCCTTTGGCATTTTGCTCAGCGACAAGAACGTGAAAGCGATCTTCATCAACATCTTCGGCGGCATCCTGCGCGTCGATGTTCTCGCGACCGCGGTTGTGGCTGCGGCCAAGAAACTCAATGTCAAACTTCCGATCGTGCTGAGACTGGAAGGAACGAATGTCGAAGAGGGTCGCAAGATCATCGAGCTGTCCGGTCTGAAATTCCAGGTGGGCGCAACGATGAAGGAAGCCGCGGACCTTGTGGTCACAGCGGCGAAGGGAGTTAAGTAATGGCGGTTCTCGTAGACAAGAACACGCGGCTCATTGTCCAAGGCATCACAGGCCGCGAAGGCACCTTCCACGCGAAAGGCTGCGCGGAGTATGGCACGAATGTCGTCGGGGGCGTGACGCCCGGCAAGGGCGGAACAACGCACGAAGGCTGGCCAGTCTTCAACACGGTGGAAGAGGCAGTGAAAGCGACCGGCGCGAACGTAAGCATGATCTTCGTGCCGCCGCCAGCTGCTGCCGATGGCATCCTCGAAGCAACCGATGCGGGTCTGCCGCTGGTCGTCTGCATCACCGAAGGCATTCCTGTACTCGACATGGTGAAGGTCTGGGAGGTGGTGAAGCGTTCGAAGTCGCGGTTCATCGGCCCGAACTGCCCCGGCGTCATCTCTCCGGGCAAGGCGAAGGTTGGCATCATGCCAGGCCGCATCCACAAAGAGGGAAACGTTGGTATTGTCTCGCGCTCCGGAACGCTGACCTATGAGGCCGTCTATCAGCTGACTACGCGTGGCATCGGCCAGTCGACAGCGATTGGCATTGGCGGCGACCCCATCATCGGGACCACGCACATAGATGCGCTGAGGCTGCTCAACGACGATCCAGAGACTGAAGCCATCATCATGATCGGCGAGATCGGCGGCACGAACGAAGAGAAGGCTGCGGAGTTCATCAAGGCAAACGTGCGAAAGCCTGTCGTTGGGTTCATTGCAGGGCAGACCGCGCCTCCCGGCCGCCGCATGGGCCACGCCGGCGCCATCATTTCCGGTGGCGAAGGAACGGCCGAGAGCAAGATGAAAGCGATGACGGAAGCAGGCATCCACGTCGTGAAGTCGCCTGCTGAAATTGGCGAGAGGATGGCACAGGTGCTAGGTAAAGCGTAGGTCGCTCAGCGCGGCTGGTTACGATAAAACAGCCATGCAACTCCGAACAGCAGCGCCAGTAGAAATGCCAGCTCCGCATGCTGAGCTGCATGCAGACGGAGACTGATCAGCCCGTCGACAAACCAGGCAGCGCAACCCACCGCCCAAATCCATGCCGTTCGGCGCATGTTCGTTAGACTCCTAAATTTAGCGGTTTGAACGCTAATGCTTCCCCGTATGCGTCGACTGCTCTCAATTTGGACCGCCCCCGTTCCTAGCATCATAGTGCGGCCCGCATGCATCTGCTAACTTCGTATCCAGTCGATTGGGCGACACTTGGGGCCAAGCACCAGAGCAAACTGCAATCTATGTCGGCTCAGATGACACTTACTTTCTCAACGATGCCGTGTATCTGATGGAAGCCCTCCTCAAGCTGCCCGGAACGCCGGGCAGGTACACTGGAAGAACCGCCGTTTTGAAGGCTATTGCCACATAAACAAGGAGAATTTCGTGTCACAACGCACCTTCAGCATCATCAAGCCGGATGCAGTCCGCAAGGGCTACACCGCCGCCATTCTCGCCGAGATCGAGAAGGCAGGTTTCGCAATCGTCGCCATCAAAAAGATTGGTCTCACCAAGGGACAGGCCGAGGGCTTCTATCATGTTCACGCCCAGCGGCCATTCTTCGGTGAATTGACCACCTTCATGAGCTCGGGGACGATCGTGCCGATGGTACTCGAAAAGGAAGATGCCATCGCCGATTTGCGCAAGCTGATGGGCGCGACGGACCCGGCGAAGGCCGACGCCGGAACGATCCGCAAGAAGTTCGCGTCCTCCATCGGCGAGAATGCGATTCATGGATCGGATGCAAAGGACACAGCAGCCTTCGAGATTGGCTACTTCTTTGCTGGTTACGAGCTGAAGTAGCGGTCAGGGCTGCAAATGGCCAACGCTCTGCTCGCGATGAACAGGGCGTTTGTGCGTCGCGGGTTATTTCTGGAACAACTTCAGATCGATGGAGTCTCCCATCGCCTTATAGCCGGTATCGTTCGGATGCAGATGGTCACCGCTGTCGTCTGCGGGAAGAAAGACGGTGGGGTTCTTGGGGTCACGTGTGGCCTGATCGAAGTCGATGATGGCGTCAAAGAGATGGCTGGTTCGTATGAAAGTATTCTCGGCAGAGCGCATCGCTTCGCCTGCAGGCGACGTATAACCAGCGCCGGTAAAAGGCGTCAGAGTCGCTCCATAGACGAGAATGCCGTGGGCATACGCTCTCGCCACAAGCTGCTGCAAAGCGGTGAGGATCTGATCTGTTGTGACAGGATCATTCGGCTCCCTCGGCCGAGCGGTACGGCCGATATCGTTGATGCCTTCCAGCACGATCAGATAGCGCACGCCGTCCTGGCTGAGGACATCACGATCGAAGCGTGCCAATGCATTCGGGCCGGCGACATCGTGCAACAGACGGTTGCCACTGATGCCGAGGTTCAGAACGCTGACATTGGCGGTGTGCTTGTTCGCCTGCAGGCGTCGCGCGAGATCGTCCGGCCACCGGCTGTTCGTATCCGGCGTGCTGTGCGCGCCGTCGGTGATGCTGTCCCCGAATGCGACGACCGCGCGTGTTCCGTGATCCGCACTCACCTCGACGGCCTTGAGAAAGGGCCAGGAGTTCAGCGTCCTTGCAGACTCAAGTGCGGCGCTCTTCGTCTGATCGCCATCCGCGATGAGATTTGTCGAGACAGCGAGAGGATGCTGTGTCACCGTGCCGATGGTCTGACCGGGAAGGAACAAGCTGACGCACAGATCGCTGAGCGGCGGCAGCGCAAGGCGCAACTCCGGGATGGCCGGCTGAAGCCAACCCGACGGTTACGGCGCCAATCGAAAGGTCATCCTGACCGAATTCGTTCGAGAGCACGATGCGAACATGCGAGCCGCCGATTGACACATGGACGATATCCCGTAAGGTCGTGTCTTTGGCAAACTCGCCTTTGCTGTTCGCGGTTGCAACGGGCGCCGAGGCCCATGTGCCGACCCAATGGCTTTCAAGGGCAGCAGAGATGTCTGGAGTGAGCAGCGCGCTTGCCACCCACAATATAAGACAGAAGAATGTGGAGTACCGCATCGTCAATTTCATTGGTGTACCCAGTATATCTGCCCGTTGTTACTTTCTCCATGAAGGCCGACGCACATGGAGCTTGTTCACGTTATTCTCTCTTCATGAGTTCGATTAATGCCGCGACCGCAACAAATATCAGCCACTCAGTCTTTGGTCATCTGCCTAACGGCGACCAGGTTCAGATCTACACGCTTCGGAGCGCGGCGGTCGAGATGCAGCTGGCGGGCTTCGGTGCCCGCGTCGTGTCCCTCACGACGAGGGGCCGCCAGGGCAAGGTGGCCAACATTGTGCTGGGGTATTCGACTCTCGAAGAATACGTGAGAGACAACAAGACGTTTTTCGGAGTGATCGCCGGGCGTTTTGCCAATCGCATCGCCAACGGCCGCTTCACCCTGGACGGCGTGGGGCGCCAGGTCACGCTCAATGACGGCCCGAACTCATTGCACGGTGGAACGGAAGGCTTCGACAGGCGGAACTGGGCGGCAGAGGAGATTCCTTCAGGCGTGGAGTTCACGCTGATCAGCCCTGACGGCGACCAGGGGTTTCCGGGGAGGTTGACGGCGAGTGTTCGGTACACCCTGCACGACAACGTTGTGCGAATTGAATACGGCGCAACGACCGACAAGCCAACCGTGTTGAACCTCACCAACCACACCTACTTCAATCTGGCGGGGGAGGGACAAGGGACCATTGTCGACGAGGTGCTGACGATCGATGCAGACCGCTATACGCCTGTAAACACGACGTTGATTCCGACCGGCGAACTTGCGCCCGTAGCGGGGACACCGTTCGACTTCACGCAGCCAGAGGTTATCGGCGCGCGAATTAATGACGATAATGAGCAGCTCAAGCTGGGACGAGGCTATGACCATAACTGGGTGCTGCGGGGCGGCGGCACGGGGCAGTTGCATCCGGCAGCACAGGTCTACGATCCGGTCAGCGGGCGTGTGCTCAGGGTCGAAACCACCGAGCCAGGCATGCAGTTCTACAGCGGAAATTTCCTTGACGGCAGCTTCACCGGCCGCAGCGGAGCGCGGTACGAGCAGCGCGCTGGTTTCTGCCTGGAGACGCAACACTTTCCGGACTCGCCGAATCAGTCCAGCTTCCCGTCGACCGAGCTGAGGCCGGGGCAGAACTTCCGCAGCGTTACGACCTGGACCTTTACGACAAGAGGTTAGCGCCAGCCGGCATCTCTAGGTGGCGTTGGTATCGGCGAGGTTGATCTTTGCCGTTGCGTCGGCGTCCTTCTGGACGACGTACTCGTCCATCAAGACCGCGACCAGGGCGGCGCTGGGGACGGCGACGAGGACGCCGACGACGCCGGCCAGCTCGGAGCCGGCGAGCAGCGCGATCAGAACGGAGACGCCCATCAAATTGACGCTGGTTCGCATGATCCGCGGAGTCAAGAAGGCGTTCTCGATCTGGATGTAGATCGCGTAGAAGATGAAGACGCCGAGGACCTTGGTCCAGGAGTCCAGGGCGGCGACGCCGCCGGCCAGGAGGATGGTGATGACTCCGCCGATGACCGGGACGATGTTGAACAATCCCATCAGGACGCCGAGCAGAAAGTAGTAGCGGACGTGGAGCGCGTGGAAGACGACGATGCTGGTGACTCCAAGGATCAGCATCAGCGAAGCCTGGCCGAGCAGCCATTTGCTCATGCGGACTTCGGCGGCTGCGAGCGTTCGTGCGAGCCGCTCACGGGATTCCAAAGGGATGAACGCGAGGAAGTAGAAGTAGACGAACTCGCCTTCGAGCATGAAGTAGACGCAGAGAATCGCGGCGGTGATGATGGCCAGCAGGCGCATAATCCATTTGGGCGCTGTGGCGAAGACATAGGAGGCTGTGCTTGCGGCGAAACTTTCGACCTTTTCGGCGATGGAGTTGACACCCAGTTTGTCAGCCATCGGGAATCGCTTCAGCTTGGCTAGAATTCCGGGCAGTTTGTCGGGCAGATCGGCGGCGAAGTGCTGGATGTCGCGCACCACCGGCGGCAATCCGAGGATGAGAAGAAGAGTTAACAGGCCGAAGACCAGAACGACCAGTCCAAGGACGGCGACGGTTCGGGAAGGATGCCAGCGGCCGATGTGGAGGCGCCTGACCTGCTGGACGACCGGCATGAGGACCACGGCGAAGAGGGCGCTGACATAGACGATCTCGAGGACCTCGCGCAGTCTCCATAGCAGCCAGGAGAGCAGGATCATCACAAAGAAAAAGAGGATGTACCCGCGAATGGCGCGGTGCTGCTGGTCCTGCGGCGACAAGGCAGGGTCAGGGCTCGATGGGTGCAGAATCAAGAGAACATCCTTGGCTTGCGAAGAGTTCGCTGCAGCGTCTGATGCACACCTTCTGGAGCAGGATAGTATCAGGAGCCCGGAGGGGAGCCCTCTCCCCCTTCTTTTCGACGAATCTTTGAAATCAGCGGTTTGCGGCGAAGTCCGGCTGCAAAATATTGATTCCAGAGATTCTGTGTGGAAAATCTCTGGAATCAATGGGTTGCGGATGTTTTTACGTCTTGCCCCTCATGCCAACGATGAGATGGTCGTCATGAATGGGGCACCCAGATTTGCTGTGGGGGTTTAAGCTCTATTTCTATTATAGACAGTTGAGTGGAATTAATGTGCAGCGATTTTTATCTTTGTTTTGTTGGATTTAGGTGGTTTGGGGGCTTGACAAGATTTTGGGACTCCTTGTTTGCAGGCGGCGGCGAAAGGTGACGGTTGTGGCGGGGCGGAAGAAGGCAATTCAGTCGCTTCGGCTTCGCCTTCGCTTGGGCCTTCGGCAGAGCGGAAGCGCCTGCGGCGCGGCTAATTTCCTGGGGCGATCCACCCCAGCGAGCAAGCTCGCCGGGGACCCCGTTTGCCCCAGGCTGGTATGTTGCGCGCCGTTGGCGCTTGGAGCGGTGGCGCTTTGCGAATCCAGATCTTAAAGTGAGCCTTTGCTGGTGATGAGAAACAAAACCAAAACCAAAACCAAAATCAAGAGCAAGAGCAAGAGCAGAAGCAGATTCCTTCGCCGCGCTACGGAAATAGATCCTTTGCCTGATTACCCGATGAGCAACGAACGCTCGCCGGGGACCCGGTGCGCTTAGGATGACAATTTCAATGAGAGGGGGCGAGGGGGAAAGGCAGGTGCTTCCCCTTCGGCTACGCTCAGGGTCAGGATGACAGCTTCGGGGGGAGGGGAGTCTTCAGGGATTGGAGGATGGTTTCGGTTGTCTCGCGGGGGGTCTGGCCGGAGGTGTTTACGATGAGGCCGGCGACGCTCTGGTACAGAGCGTTGCGGCGGGCGAGGCGTTCGGCGGCGGAGATGGGGTCGCCGAGTAGCGGGCGGACGGCTGACTTCGGATTGAGGGTCTGGCGAAGGCAGCGCTCGTAGAGCGTGTCGAAGGCGGCCGTGAGCAGAATGGCCAGCGTCCCGTCGGACTTTGCCAGGAGGTCAAGATTGGCTTGCGTTTCAACCGCACCGCCGCCGAGGGCGATGACAACGCGCGAATCGCGGAGCGAAGACCGGAGAGCCTCGGTTTCAAGATGGCGAAAGGCAGGCTCGCCGCTCTGGGCGAAGATCTCCGCGATGGTGCGACCGACCTGGCGTTCGATCTCCTCGTCGAGATCGACGAAGCGCCAGCCGAGCCGTGTTCCGAGGAGACGGCCGATGGTCGTCTTGCCTGAGCCCATGAAGCCGGTGAGGACCAGTCGCTGGATGGAAGCGGGCAGGTCTGGCTGGCCAACGGGCGGTTCGCTGTCGTTCATGGGCGGATGGGCAGATCAATGACTATCTTACCGTTCAGGGAACAGCGGCGTTTCGCGATGCGTCTGGAGAGTTGTATCGACCTATACCATTGCCTAAATGTGGCGATCATCAGGCCTTTTAGATTCTTGGCGCTTCGGATGACAATTCCAGAGACGTCAGAAGCAGGGGCTGCGCTATGGAATTTCCAAGCGTGCCTCAGGGGCTGAAGCCCCCTTCCGGAGGGGCTTTTATGGCACGGCTGAAGCCGTGCCCTTAAGCAAGGCAGAGGCGCGTTCGCGCCTCATGAACAGCCAAAGCAGGCGGCGGCGTCGCGATACGTCTGGAGCGCCACGAGCAGACAGCAGATCCTTCGACTGCGCCGCTCGCGATAAAACTGCGAGAGGCTCCGCTCAGGATGACAACTTCATAATTTGGGAATGACCTGCAACCCATCTCATCAATGATGTGCAAACCGTATTTATCAATGACCAATAGACTTTTCTACAGGGCGTTTGCCCTAGTTGGCGTCGCCGGGTTCCTGCTGCAGCTTGTCGGCGATCTTCGACCAGAGGGCATCGCTGGGCTCCTGGTCCGGTTGGAAGAGGCTCCTGGCCGTTTCCGCGATCGTCTCCAAATCGCTGACCAGTGCGGCGCAGTCCGGATTGGCGGCCAGAAACTTCTTGAGGCGCGGATTCTGGCTGACCATGCCGCCCTGGCTGCTGGCGAAGAGCTCGGGAAGATACTGCTCGAATTCCGCAGGCGTCATGGTGTCGAAGTTGAGCTTGGGAAGGCCGTTCATTGCGTAACCTCCCTGGAGCTTTCGAGGACCGGAAGCTGTTCGGGCTGACGAAGCAGCTCGCGCAGTTTGAGACGAGCCTTGTGGAGCTGTGACTTGCTGTTGCCGGTGGAGCACTCGAGCATGGTTGCGATCTCGTTGTGTTCAAAGCCTTCGACGTCATGCAGGATGAAGACCATTCTGTAGCCCGGCGGAAGGGAGGCGACGGCGCGCTCGAGGGTGACGCGGTCGACGGAGCCGGCCAGTTGCGGGTCGCGGGAACCGAAGTCGCGTTTGGGCGCGTCCTCTTCGGACGGATTGATGGTCTCCTCCAGCGAGACGAGCTGCAGGCCCTTCTTGCGCAGGTGCATGAGCACAAGATTGACGGTGAGGCGATGCAGCCAGGTGGAGAAGGCGCTCTCGCCGCGGAAGCTGCCCAGCTTGCGGAAGAGATGCAGGAAGGCCTCCTGGGTCATGTCCTCGGCTTCAGAGACGTTGCCGAGCATGCGGAGGCAGAGGGTGTAGACGCGGCGCTTGTGCAGAGCGTAGAGCTTGGAGAAGGCATCGGGATCGCCGTTCTTGGCCCGCTCGATGGCCTCGGCTTCGCCGGCGATTGGAGGGTTCCGCTTGAACAAGCCGGAGTTCGGTTTTGTTTGCATCGTTGGTAAGCCTTGCAGGTTCATGTTTGGGAGTCCCCGGCCGATACGCTCGAGCTGTGCCGGCGGTGACGCCTGCTTTCACCCTAACGTAATCCATCTCGGAAAGGTTTCAGTGGTTGGACTGAGGAAGGGCCGATAAGGTTGTCCTGCGCGACGGAGGAGGGTGACCTAAGCTCCAATGTATCTGGCGTATAGGGCGCGGGCTCGGCCGACATCGGTGGTTCCCTGCACGAGGGCGCGGCCGTCGGGAAAGATGGTGAGAGTGTGGGGCGGATGGTGAAAACGCAGCAGAAGGCCGTTGGCGCGAACCTCGCCGAGAGGCTGGAGGCGACGGGCGAGGGCGACGAGGTCGAGGGGGCGGTTGTGCTCGTGAATCTGCACGGAGTTGCGGCCGCAGAGCGTTACGTGGGCGCGGCCTTCGCCGGCCAGGGCACGGAAGCGGCGCTGTCCGCAGACCTCGCAATCGGCACGCGGTGCGCCGGCGGCGACTTCGGAACGCTCGCCGGTCCAGAGATCGTGGGCGAGGAGAGTGCGGCGCATGGCGGATGATTGTCCGGTGAGGAGCTTCAGCGCTTCGGTTACTTGAATGGAGGCGGCGAGGTTGACGGCGGTGGAGAGAATGCCGGCGGTGTCGCAGGTTTCGGCGGGGCCGGTGGGGATGGAGGGGAAGAGGCAGGCGAGGCAGGCGGTTGGCTGCCAGGCTTCGTCTGCGGGTTTTGAACCGGACGCGAGGCGCGGGAGGATGTTCATCGTGGCGGCGTAGGCGCCGACGGCGGCGGCGTAGATCCAGGGGCGGCCGTCGCGAACGCAGAGATCGTTAAGTAGATAGCGGGTCTCGAAGTTGTCGGTGCAGTCGAGGACGATGTCGGCGTCGGCGATGAGATCGGCGGCGTTGTGGGGCGTGAGGTCTGCGATATGGGTCTGGAGCTGAACGCCGGCGTTGACGCGGGCGAGATGGCGGCGGGCGGCCTCGGCTTTGGGGAGGGCGTCGCGGGCGTCGTCTTCGTCGAAGAGGATCTGGCGCTGGAGGTTGGAGGGCTCGACGAAATCGCGGTCGATGAGAGTGAGGCGGCCGACGCCGGCGCGGGTGAGGAGACTGGCGGTGGCTGCGCCGGTGGCACCGACGCCGACCACGGTTGCGTGCGAGTGCAGAAGACGCTGCTGTCCGCGCTCGCCGATGGGCGCGAAGAGCACCTGGCGGGAGTAGCGCTCGCGGTCGTCGATTTTGGCGGTGGAAGCTGAAGCGGGATTGGGGTTGGGATTGGGGTTGGCGGCGGCGGCTTCCTGCGAGGCGGGTTGCTGCTGGTGGTCGAGGCCATGTGCCATGTTGGTCAGTATACGAGCGGGTGCGGTGGGCATCCGCAGCCTGTAGGCTGGTGAACGCGGGGGATACTTTCTGCATCTTTCTCAGAAATCACGACGTTCGGGGCCGATGCCGGAGGGGGACGGCGCCGGCGGTGGGGGACGGGTCGAACGGATGTGGACAGTACGCCGCGAAGAGATCGCGTCGGCCGCGTCGGCCGCATCTATCGAATGTACGGAAAGGATAGAGATAGAAGTGGAGGGTTTAGAGGTGTTTGGCCGGAGCAGGCGATCGAAATGGATCGAAAGCCCGCTTGCGAGGCTATCCTCTGACGCGGGGTGGGCCTGGCGAGTGTGGATGCTTGCGCTGATGCTGGGAGGCGCGGTTCTCCTGGGCGCGGCTTTCTTGGGCGCGGATAATGCGCGGGCACAGAGTCCGGGTACGATCTCGTCGCAGGCGGCGGGACGGGCGGCGACGCCGCAGACCCCGGTGAACCCGAAGGCTCCGCAAAGGACTCCGCAGGCAAGCGAAAATTCGACACCTGCTGTGCAGACTGAGGGGAAGACAGAGAGTCCCAGCACGACAGTGAATAATCCTCTGCCGGCACTTTCGACGAGCCTGTGGTCTAAACGCGGGGTGAGGGTCGAGGCGGTGCGATTCGAGGGCGTGACCTTCAGCAACAATGACGCGATCGTGGCGGAGTTGACGCAGAAGGCGGGCCAGCCGCTCGATCCGGACAAGGTACGCGCGGATGTGCAGCAACTGTTTAAGAGCGGGCGGTATCGGAACATCAGCGTGAGTGGGGAGGCTACGGGCGCGGGCCTGACACTGATCTATGCGGGCATTCCACGGTATTACGTGGGCCGCGTCGCCATTGAAGGGGTGCGGCGGGAGAGGTTGGCGTCGCTGCTGCAGTTTGCGACCAAGCTCGATCCGGGAACGCCCTTCAGTGAAGCGGAAGTGGCGACCGCGCTCGATGGGGTGCGGGAATCGCTTGAACAGAATGGGTACTTCCAGGCGGACATCAAGGTTACGACGGAACGCGACGATGTGGGTCATCAGGTGAACGTCACGTTCACGATCGCGCAGGGGCCGCAGGCGCGCGTCGGCAATGTGAAGCTGCAAGGCAAAGACCCGGGAATCAGCGTTCCTGAGTTTCGCGCGAAGGGCAAACTGGATTGCTCATGGTTTGCGAAGAATCTTAATCAGTTGATCCTGCGCGAGTGCCAGGCGAAGGTGACACGCGAGACCACCAGCAATGCGCTCACCGGCGTGCGGAAGTATTACCAGAAACAGGAGCATCTGGAGGGAACGATCAGCCAGCAGGGCCAGACGTATGCGAAGCCGCGTCAGGAGCTGGACTACGATTTTCAGGCCAACGAGGGGCCGATCGTTCATATCACGATCGAGGGGACGAAGATCTCCAACTCGCGCAAGAAACTGCTGGTGCCGGTGTATGAGGAAGGAGCGGTCGACCGCGACCTGGTGAACGAAGGCGCGTTCAATATCCGGGATTACCTGCAGAGGAAGGGCTACTTCGACGCGGAAGACTCGGTGAGGCTGCTGGGCCGCGGCACCAGCAATGTCACCGTGCAGTACACCGTGCACCCGGGGCAGCGGCATAAGGTGCGGTCAGTGACGATCGAGGGCAATAAGTACTTCAGCCACGACCTGATTGAAGAGCGGCTGCGGGTGAAAAAAGCCGACCTGTATGTGCGCAGTGGAAGCTACAGCACGCAGTTGCTTGACGATGACCGCAGCTCGATCGAGGCGCTCTATCACAGCAGCGGGTTCACCAAGGTAAAAGTGACTCCTTCGGTGAAGGATACGGAGAAGAGCTCCAGCGGGCAGGCGTTGAAGGTGGCGCTGATCGATGTCACGTACAAGGTCGACGAAGGGCCGCAACAGAAGTTCGGCACGGTCGATCTCTCCGGGGTTGATCCGTCGCGGCAGGACGCGATCAAGGCTCTGCTCAGCGCCGAGCAGGGCCAGCCTTTCTCGTTGCTCACGCTGTCGAACGACCGGGATGCGGTGCTGAGCTATTACCTGGCACACGGCTTCGATCATGCGCAGGTAGAGATCCACCAGGGCATCGAGGCGCAGAACAAGGATCGCGTGGACGTGACGCTGGCGGTGTCGGAGGGCCAACAGGTCATCGTCGATCACGTCCTGCTGTCGGGCTTGGAGCACACGCGGACATCGGTGCTGCAACAACAGCTGCTGGTGCACGCGGGCGATCCTTTGGATCAGGCAGCGTTGCTGCAGACACAGCGAAACCTTTACAACCTCGCACTCTTCAATGAAGTGAACGCGGCCGTGCAGAACCCTACAGGTGATGCGCCCGCAAAAAATGTTCTTGTGCAGATCACGGAAGCGAAGCGGTGGGACGTGACCTACGGGTTCGGCTTCGAGGCGCAGACGGGAACGCCCAACGTGATTCCTGGGACCCATCGGGGAGGAACGGCGGCGCAGAACGGAAAGGCCGGGGTGAGTCCGCGTGTCTCACTCGAAGTATCGCGAATCAACTTCCGTGGAACCAAGCAATCGATCACTCTGCATACGGATTACGGTCTGCTGGAGCGCGTGATCAGCCTGACGTTCAGCAATCCTCAGTGGTTTGGCAACCCGAACCTTACGGCTTCGCTCTCGGGAGGCTACTCCAATGTGCAGAACATCACGACGTTCGCCTCTGCGACCGACCAGGCGGATTTTCGCGTGACGCAGAAGATCAAGAAGGCGGACACGCTGATCTATGATTTTCAGTTTCGCCGAGTTTCGGTGGATCCCAACAGCCTGGAGATTTCGCCGAACCTGATTCCACAGTTTTCCGAACCTGTGCGCGTGGGCGGACCGGCGCTGACCTATTTTCACGATACGCGCGACCCGAGCCCACTGGATGCGAATCTCGGGCAGTATTATTCGGTCCAGGAGTTTGTCTCGGATTCAAGATTTGGCTCACAGACGAACTTCAACCGCCTGGATTTTTCCTACTCGTCGTACTACAGCTTTGGGAAAAAGAAGTATGTGTTCGCGCGCAATACACGCATCGGCTTCGAGCAGACGTTTGGCACGAACAATAATGTTGGCGGCGGATCGCTTGGTCTCGCCAACTGCTCAGGCAATTTGATCAACACGAATGCAACCTGCAATCCGATTCCACTGCCGGAGCGGTTGTATGCGGGCGGAGCAACTTCGCATCGCGGCTTCGGAATCAACGATGCGGGTCCGCGCGATCTGACGACAGGATACCCAGTGGGCGGATCGGCTGCCGTGGTGAACAGCTTTGAGCTGCGCCTGCCGCCGCCAACGCTGCCTTTCGTGGGGACCAGCATCTCCTTTGTGTTGTTTCACGATATGGGAAATGTCTTTCAGCATCCGAGCGACATGTTCAAGAGCATCAAAAATTTTCACCAGCCGGACGAGAGCAGCTGTCGTAATCTGACGACCGCGCCGGTGCCTCCCAACGAGAATCCGCAGACCTTCTATTCGACGGTGGTCGGCACGTGCAGCTTCAACTACTATTCGCATGCGGTGGGGCTGGGCGTTCGATACAAGACGCCGGTCGGGCCGATACGGCTGGACTTCAGCTATAACCTCGATCCACCGATTTATCCGGTGTTCTATGACTACACGGGAAGGCCGCCGTATGTCGGGCAGGCGGGCCACTTCAACTTCTTCTTCAGCATCGGGCAGGCGTTCTAAGTAATGAGAGTGGGATTCCAATCCGACCGGTTCACGCAGGCGCGAAGCATGGGAGTGCTGGCGCTGTGCGCAGTTCTGGCGTATTCGATTGTGGCGGCGCAGACGACGAGCACGAAGGAGGCTGCCGCGCCCGCGGGCGCCGGCAAGACAGCACAGAGCAATATGACGGCTTCGACTCCGTCATCAGATGCGGGTGAAACTGTGCTGGATCGTGTTGTTGCGATTGTGAACGGCGATCTGATTCTGGATAGCGACGTCGATGAGGAGAGGCGCTTCGCCGCATTCGAGCCCTACCGCGCACCAGCCACTGAGTTCTCGCGCGAAAAGGCTATCGAACGGCTCATCAATCGGGACCTGATTCTGCAGCAGATCAAGCTGCAACCTGAAGATGAGGTGACGGACGCCGAGGTCACGCAACAGATCGGCAAGCTGCGCAAGTCGATCCCGGCGTGCAAGCAATACCACTGCGAGACGAAGGAGCGATGGGACCGCTTTCTGACGGACCAGGGGTTCACGGAGGCGTCCTTGTTTGCGCGCTGGAAGCAACGGATGGAGATGCTTCAGTTTATTGAAGAGCGATTCCGCCTGGGTGTTTCGATCACGCCACAACAGATCAAGGACTACTACGACAAGACGCTGGTGCCGGAGTATTCGCGAGAGCATGCTACTGCGCCCAAGCTGGATGCGATCTCCAGCCAGATTGAGGAGGTGCTGCTGCAACAGCAGGTGACAAGCCTGCTCAACGACTGGTTGCAGAGCCTGCGCGCGCAGGGAAGTGTGGTGGTGCTGCATGCGGGTGAGGAGGCGCCATGAGCGAACCGGAAGCGCAGAGCTCGGCCAATCCTCCTGTGAAGGCGGCAGGACCTCCTTTGAAGGCGAGGCGGCGGCGCGTGCTGCATGTGCTGGCGTGGATTGCGGGATCGATTCTGGTGTTGCTGCTGGTGCTGGTCGCGGGGCTCTCGTGGTACACCACGACGGCGGACTTCCAGCAGCGCGTTGGCGATGAGGTTGTTCATGTGCTCGAAGACGCGACGGGCGGGCGCGTTGAGCTGGGGCACATCTCCTTCAGCCTCTGGCATCTCGCGATTGAAGCGGACAACCTGGTGATCCATGGAACGGAAGGGCCGGGCGAGATGCCGTATCTGTCCGCGGGCAAGATCTTTGTGCGCGTTCGCATCCACACGTTCATCTCGCATGCGGTGGGCAAAGGGCCGCAGTCGCATATTGGCGTGAACTATCTGCGCGTGGAGGAGCCGCACCTTCACTTGATCGTGGACAAGAATGGAATGACGAATCAGCCGGTGCCGAAGCATCCGAATACGAGCAATGAGCCGGTGCAGGATACGCTGCTGGATCTTCAGGCGAGCGAGGTGGAGCTGGCGAACGGCCTGGCGGTCATCAACGACCGCGCGATTCCGTTCGACGCGGCCGCGAAGGACTTGAACGCGGAGGTGCACTACATCAAGGCGACGGATCGCTATGGGATGACGATCGACCTGGCCGATCTGCGCACCCGAATGGCGAAAGAGCCGGAAGTGCAATCGAAGCTGCACATGGCAGCCGAGTTTGGGCGCGACATGGCACGGCTCACGAGCTTCGACTTCGAGACCGGCGGCAACTCGCGGATTCGTGCGACGGCGCTGATTGAGCACTTCGCGCATCCGGAGTGGCAGGCTTCGGTAAATGGAAATCTGGCGCTGAAGCAGATCGGCCTGCTTGCGGGGGTCGACGGTCTGGAGGATGGAACGCTCGATTTGAATGTGCAAGGACGCAATTGCACGGTGAGTCCGCAGGTGGCGCAGAAGCAGCCGCACTTCTGGCAACGGCGCAACAAGGGGCATGGTGCAGCGGGAGAAAAGATGCTGCCGCCGAGTCCGGAATGCGCTGCGGGCTATCTGGTGGTGGGGAAGATGAAGCTGCACCAAGCAGCGTATCGCGATCCTTATGTTCGTGTGCAGGGCGTCGATGCGACGGCGGACCTTCATGTGACGCCGTCCGAGCTGCTGTTCACGGCGCTGACGGGAACGCTGCCGGGGGGCGGCCGGGTTGACGGCGAATTGAAGATCGAGAACTGGCTGGGCGAGGCGCCGTCCACCATGGCTGCGCGATCGGCAACCACGGTTGCGGCGGCCAACACGGCGAATACGGCGGCGAAGGGCCTCCATGCGAGAGCGCCTGTGCAGTCGTTGACGATCAAACAGGTTCCGCGCGCGCATGCTTACATGACCGTGACGGTGAAGGGGATCACGCTGCGCACGATCATGGACATTACCGCGCCGGTGCACTATGGCGATCTCGGCCTGGATACGGCGATCAATGGACCGGTGAAGGTCGAATGGGGCGGACCGGCTGTAGACATCGCGAGCTCGGTGCAGGTGGATGCGAATCTGCACCTGACGCCGACGGGCGCGCGGCGCCGCGGGGCCAAGGAGAATGTTCCTGTCTCGGGCGTTGTCATCGCGCACTACGACGGCCGCACGGAGGTGGTGAATATTCAGAGCGTCGACGTGCACACGCCGGCGACGACGCTGGCGGTGAGCGGCGTTCTGGGCGTAAACAATGGCGATCCGCTGACGAATCTCCAGGTGAATCTTCAGACGGGAGATCTTGGCGAGTTCGATCAGACGCTACAGACATTGGGCTTCCAGGCCGGAGGGAAACGGGGGAGCGCGGCGATCCCGGTCGATCTGCACGGAACGATGGGCTTCGTGGGCACGGCCAAAGGCGCGGTGCGGACGCTCCAGGTGAAAGGACATCTGGAGGCCAATAATCTTGGACTGCATTTTGGCAGCGAGGCGGATATTCACATCGACTCGGTCGTGGCCGACGCGGAGTATGCGCCGAACACGGGGCTCGCGATTGCGTCTTCGACGATCAAGCGGGATACGGCGGTGCTGAATGTTACGGGGGCCTTGCGTCCGCATCGCATTGTGTCGCGGCGTGGCGTGGTCTCGTATGTGTGGGACGACGATATGGGCGTGGACGCAACGGCGAAGCTCGAGAATGCGCAGGCCGCGGATTTGCTGGAGATCGCCGGACAACAGGACCGGGTGCGTCTGACGGGGACAGCGAACATCAGCGCGCATGCTTCAGGGACGCTGCGCAGCCTTAGCGGGTCGGGAAATCTCACGTTGACGAACGGAGAGGTCTACGGAGAGCCTTACCAGACGATCGCCGTCGACGTAAGTGCACAGGGAACGCAGATCAATGCGACGCGTCTGCTGGTACAGGCGCATGATATGGCCATCCATGGGAGCGCAAGCTATAACCTCGCCAACAAACACATTGCCGCTCACATTACGGGCAACGATCTGCGGCTCTCGAAGTTTCAGCTGGTGCAGAATGCGAATCCGAACGCGGATGCGGTTCTTTCGCTGAACGTGGATGCGAATGGAACGGTGGAAGAGCCTAACCTGCACGCGCAGCTTCAACTCGCCGACATTACAGTGCAGGGCAAGCCGGTGGGAGAACTTAATCTGATGGCAAGCAGCGCAGGATCGACACTGAGCTATCAGTTGCAATCGAAGCTTCTGGGCGCACAGGTTGCGGGCAGCGGGAAGACGTCGCTGGTGGGCGACTACGAGACGCAGGGGCGACTGACGCTCTCGGGCCTGGATATCGCCAACGCGATGCCGTTCTTTGCCGCGGGTACCATCAAGGCCAGCTCACAGATTGCCGGCGTGATTACAGTCGAGGGACCTGCCGCGAAGCCGGAGCAGCTGGCGGCGACCGTGGAGCTTACAAGCTTTGAGATCGATGTGCAGAAGGCGGTGAAGCTCCAATCGGAGGGGCCGATCCGTGCCAGCCTGCGCAACGGCGTCGCCACGCTCGACCAGTTTCATGTCGCCGGATCGGGAAGCGACCTGCAGGCGAGCGGATCGGCTCAGATCTTCGGCGACAGCAATCCGCAGGGAGGGAAGGTGAATGTAAAGGCCAACGGCCAAATCAATCTCAGGCTGGCGCATAGCTTCGATCCCAACCTCATCACCTCCGGCAAGGTCACGCTCGACATGGGGGTGCAGGGCCGGGTGAAGCAGCCATTGCTCACAGGAACGGTGAAGCTCGACAACGCGAATATAGCGATCGACGGCATTCCAAACGGGCTGAGCAGTCTCACCGGAACGATGGCGTTCAACGAGAACCGGCTTGAAATGCGCGATGTCACCGCATCATCGGGCGGCGGCAAGATTAAGCTGGGCGGCTTTATCGCGTACCAAAAGGGATTGTTCGCCGATCTTACGGCCAGCATCGATACGGTACGGGTGAGGCTCTATGGATTGAGCACGACGGCAAACGCCAATCTTCGCCTGCAGGGCGGACCGCCGGGATTGCTGCTTTCTGGAAACGTGCTGATCACGCGCTTCGGGATCGGGCCGGATGTCGACTTCGCCGCCTTCACAAGTGCCGCAGGAGTTCCGACGCCACCGAACCCGAATTCTCTGATGAACAAGATCCGCATGGACGTGCATGTGACGAGCGCACCACAGCTCGACTTCCAGAACTCGTATGCAAAGCTGGCGGGCACGGTGGATCTGTCTGTTCGGGGTACTCTCGCGCAGCCGAGCATTCTGGGCACCATTCGCATTACGGACGGGAGTGCGACCTTTGCCGGAACGAAGTATGAACTCGATCGCGGCACAATCTATTTCAGCAACCCGGTGCGGATCGATCCGACGATTGATCTGGACGTCTCGACGCGCGTAGAGAACTACGACATTACGATCGGCATTCATGGCGATGTGAGCCATCTGAAGCCGACCTACCGCTCTTCGCCGCCGCTGACGGAGGCCGACATCTTTAATTTGCTGGCGCTGGGCCGCACCCAGGAGGAGGCGCAGATCAACAGCCAGCAGGAGCAGCAGGCCGGAGAAGACCCGACCAGCAGCGCCCTGCTGGGAGGTGCATTGAATGCGACGGTTTCCAACCGCGTGAGCAAGCTCTTTGGCGCGGGATCGATCAAGATCGACCCGGCGTTCGTGGGGACCTTGGGCAACTCAACCGCCAGGATCACGGTGCAGGAGCCGCTCTCCAAGCAGATCACGCTGGTTTTTGCGACGAACGTCAATCAGTCGGCCCAGCAGCTGATCCAGGTGCAGTACCAGATCAACGAGGATACCTCCATTGTTGCAACCCGAGACGAATCCGGCGTCTTTTCGATCGTGTACAAGATTCGCCAGCGGTACCGCTAAGATTGCCGAGAAACGCGGGATCTTTCGGGCGGGCGATTCCAAAGAGCCAAATCCTGCATCTAATTGATAGGTATAAGTCATGGCGAACCATGACTTTAGAAGGAGCGTTTCATGAAAATCTACAATCGTAGATTCACAACGCCGGTAGCTGCGCTGGCGCTTTCGATTTTGTTAATTCCAGTGGCTGCTTTGGCGCAGCATGGCAGCGACGCCCAGATTCAAGCCGATGCACAGAAGCAGCTCAACGGAAAACGGTTCAGCGGAATTCACGTACAGGTGGAGGGCGGGGTCGTTCATTTAACCGGCCAAGTCGATCGATACGCGGACAAGGCGGACGCTGAAAAAAAGATCCAGAAGATGCATGCAGCGAACGTACGCGATGACATTTCGGTGGCCGGGAGCGGCAGTGTATCGGATGAGGAGCTTGCGCAGAAGCTGGGCAAAGCGCTGATGTACGACCGCCAGGGATATGGCACGCAGGTGTTCAACAGCATCACGCTGCAGGTACACGATGGTGTCGTCACGCTGGGCGGAGTTGTGTATGGGCCGCCGGATAAAGAGTCAGCGCTGGACCTGGCGAAAAACACAAAGGGCGTGCGCGACGTTGTGGACCATATCCAGGTCGCTCCGGTTTCACCGATGGACGACCGGATTCGGCATTCGGAAGAGCGCGCGATCTATGGATATCCGTCGCTCAATCGATACGCGCTGAACCCTGCGAAGACCATTCGCATCGTCGTCGTGAATGGCCATGTCACGCTTACGGGCGTCGTGGACAACAAGGGCGATCGTGACGTGGCTGGAGTGCGCGCGAACAGCGTTCCTGGAGTCTTCTCGGTGCAGAACGACTTGCAGGTAGAGGGCCAGAACGAGCACTGAGATTGACTCGGGCCGTGATGAGGGGCTCCTTGCGAGCCCCTTTCTTGCGTCGCGTAGCATAAGAGAAGAATGATAGCCGCCGTTCGCAGCACACGAATCACGCTGGAGATGATCAAGTGGGAGCACTCGATCTTTGCGCTCCCCTTTGCTTTGACGGGCGCGGTTCTGGCAGCGGGGGGGTGGCCCCCGCTGCGGGTGCTGGGCTGGATCATCGTCTGCATGGTCGGCGCGCGCTCGGCGGCGATGGCCTTCAACCGCTTTGTGGATGCAGAATTGGACGCTGAGAATCCGCGAACGGCGAACCGCGCTCTGCCGGCCGGGCAGGTCTCGCGCACGTTTGTTCTGGTCTTTACGGTTATTTCGGCGGCGGTCTTTCTGCTGGGCGCGGCGATGCTGAACAGGCTGACGCTGGAACTTGCGCCGCTGGTGCTGGTCATTGTGCTGGCTTACAGCTACATGAAGCGCGTCACGCGCTGGTCGCATCTGGTCCTGGGGCTGGCGCTGGGCATTGCGCCCGCGGCGGCCTGGATTGCGGTGCGGGGATCTCTGGCGCCGCGCGCAGTATTGTTGACGGCGATCGTGCTGCTCTGGGTCGGCGGCTTTGACGTGCTGTATGCCTGTCAGGATTTTGAGCACGACCGCCGGGCAGGTCTGCATAGCGTTCCGCAGGCGTTCGGGCTACGGGGGGCCTTCTGGATCGCGCGCCTCATGCATGTCTGTATGGCGGCGTTGCTGTTTGTGCTGCTTCATGTCTTCGGCCTGGGGTTGATCGCGCTGGCCGGGGTGATTTTGTGCGTGGTTCTGCTCGCGTACGAGCATGCGATCGTCGCGCCCAACGATCTGCGCCGGATGAATGCGGCCTTCTTTACGCTGAACGGCGTGATCTCCGTGGTTTTTTTTGTCTGCGTCGCAATCGATGTTCTTCATCGACGCTAAGTTCGACGCGCAAAAAGAAGAGGCTGGCATGCTGCGAGCCTCTTCTTGTTTGTGCTGCCGTTTTTTATGCTGCAAAGTTTTCTGGCAGCGTGGAAGCGTCACATGGTCTGGTGGTTTGCCTGGAACTGGTGGGCGCGGTCTTCAACGCGCTCTTTCGCGTTCTGCGCCGTTGAGGTGACCTTCTCGCGGGTGTCGTGGGCTTTCTTCTCGGCGTGGGCCTGATTGCTTTTGTGCACGTCGGAGGCCGCCTGCTGCACGGCCCCCCATGCCTGCTCGGCGTTGCCCTTGACCTGCTGGGCTGTGCCGCGATTGGCCATGCTTTGATTCTTCGTCGCTTCACCGGCAGACTGCTTCACCTTGCCGGCAACCTCGTCGTACTTTCCCTTGAGCTTGTTCTGTGCGCCTGTGCTCATGTTGCTCTCCTTCTACCGGTCAAAGACGGCCGGGCTTGCAGGGGGGAATGCGCTCGATGCGCTCCCGCCGCATAAAGGATTAGATGCCGCGCCGGCCCGAGAGAAGGTTGAAGATCAAAATGATGATCGCGAGAACCAGCAGGATATGAATCCAGCCGCCGAGGGTGTAGCTGCTCACAAGGCCAATAATCCAAAGGATTACAAGAATGATCGTGATCGTCCAAAGCATAGAATTCGGTCTCCTCGCCTTTTCAGTTCTTCGGCGCCATCGCTGGCGCCATCCTGTTGGCGTCCGCTAAGGTAAGTTGCGAAGGGATATTCTGAGGTTGTCTTCAGGACTGTATATATATGTTGGTAAAAGGAGTGAAAGCTGAACAACCTTAAGTCAAAGTCCGAACCACGGGAATCTGCTACGGCTTCTTCGGCCGCGGATTTGCCGCGTTCGGTGGCCATTCAGGGCGAGCGCGGTTCCAATAGTCATATGGCTGCGCTGGCGATGCTGGGCAGCGTCGATGTTCTTCCGTGCGTGCTTTCCGCGGACGTGATGGCGGCACTGATGGAGCGGCGGGTGGACGCGGCTGTGCTGCCTATCGAAAACAGCCTGCACGGATCGGTTGCGGAGCACTACGATCTGCTGCTGACGCAGCCGGTGCGGATCGATGCCGAGAGCCTGCTGCGCGTGCGCCACAATCTGATTGCCGCCCCGGGCGTGGAGCTTGCCGAGATTCGCACGGTGCACTCGCATCCGGTGGCGCTTAGCCAATGCAGGAATTTTCTGGCCGGCTTTACGCAGGCGCGGGCGATCCCTTTCTACGATACGGCGGGGAGCGTGAAGCACCTGATGGCGTGGAATCTGCGCGACACCGCGGGCATTGCGCCTGTTCTGGCGGCGGAGGAGTATCAGGCAAATGTTCTGCTCACCGGAATTGAAGACCATGCGCAGAACTACACGCGCTTTCACCTGATCCACCGCAGCAGCGATCCAGTCCCAAAAGGCGGGGCCGAAGCCGACAAGCTGAGCGTGGCCTTCAATGTCGATCACAACCCCGGGACGCTGGTGCGGGCTTTACAGCGGCTCGCCGATGCCGGAGTGAATCTGACGAAGATCGAGTCGCGGCCCGTCCCGGGCCAGCCGTGGGAGTACGTCTTTTTTGCGGAGTTTCGCTACGAGGGGGAGACGATGGCAGAGGCGGCGCTGACCGCGCTGCGCTTGGCGAGCCACACGCTGAAGGAGTTGGGCCGCTACCCGGCGGCGGCGGCGGATCTTTTGAGCTAGTCGCAAGTTAGGCATAATTAGCCGCAAGTTGGGGCAGGCCCTGGCGATGGGACGTTCAACCAAGAAAACAAAAGACCACCCCATTGCTGAGGAGCGGTCTTTTTCAGGCGGGCAGGTTCAGGCGGGCAGGGCCAACCTGGCGCGGGCCGGGGCGCGGCTAGAAGTGGACGCCCGGCAGTATTTCCACACAGTACATTCCTATGACCAGAACGGTCATCAGCACGACGGCGCCGCCGAATCCCTGGTAATAGGGGCGTAGCTTGTTTACGCGGTCGACGATCTCGTCATGCTCCTTGTGGCTCATGGAGACGGAACTTTCGTCCATGAGGAAGAGCTGGTCGGTTTCATGCTGGGTAAGCGTGGCGCGGTAAACCATCACCGCAATGAAGCCGATGACGGAAGCGCCCCACAGAGCGAGAAGAATTGGGAGCGTGTGCATGGCGGTAGATCCCCCAGAGTCATAGAGTCTGGTCCGGGATACCGAGCGGGTCCGATCGCTAACCTCGGGCTCGGAGGGTAGGCTGGTCCGCCAAGATCATACTCCCCGGGTTGGGGGATGGAAAGACCTTTGTAGGTGTGGTTTCCCGTGTGTACAGCGACTTTCGTACTGCGACCGTCTTGGGCTCTTTAGGGCGCGAAACCTGGACGAATCTGGGACATCTAAAGGGGGAAGGGTAATTGCGGGTAGACGGGCGGATGCCGTAATGTTTGCTCTACCGCCAACCTATAGCTAGACTGAGAGTTGTTGACCGGTGCAGGTTCGATGCTGCACAGGTCGTTCAAGGAGAGATTCCATGGCCACTACTGCCAACCCGATTGCCGAGGTCGTTACAGGCCCGGAAGAGCCCAAGAAGAACCCTGTCGAGCTGACGCCTTCCGCCATCACCAAGGTGAAGGAGATCATGGCGACACAGGATCCGCTGCCGGCAGGTCTGCGGATCGGCGTCGTGGGCGGAGGATGCTCCGGCTTCCAGTACTCGATGAGCTTTGAGAACCAGGCCGGGATGATGGACAAGATTGTGAAGTTTGAGGACCTGAAGGTGTTTGTCGACGCGACCAGCGCGATGTACCTGAACGGATGCACGGTGGACTACGTGGAGACGCTCGAGGCCGCCGGGTTCAAGTTCGAGAACCCCCAGGTGAAGTCGACCTGCGGTTGCGGTTCCAGCTTCAGCGTGTAAACGGCTCCCAGAAAGTTGCAGCAAGGCCTCACCCTGGCGGTGGGGCCTTGTTCTTTAGCGAACGATCGGGTGGCACGTCTAAGATGAGTGAGTCTCACTTTTTCTGATGGACAAGATTTTGCTGTGTCTCTATGACTGAGTACACCATCCGCCTAGCCGATGAACGCGGCCGCATCCAGGAGCAGGTCCATGCCGCCGCCACGGCCGAGGAGCTGCGCTCGCGGTTTACGCAGGCGGGCTATCTGGTTTATTCGGTCAAGGCTCGCAGCAGCTTCACGGGATCGGCGAAGCGCAAGGTGAAGCTGGAACCGTTTCTGGTTTACAACCAGCAATTTCTTACCTTGATTCGCGCCGGGCTGCCTATTCTGAGCTCACTGGAACTGCTGGCGAAGCGGCAGAAGAATCCTGCCTTTCGTGCGCAGCTGGAAGACGTGGCCAGCCGTGTGAAGACAGGCGAATCGATCTCCTCTGCCTTCGAGGCGCAGGGTGGATTTCCGGTGGTGTATACGACGACGCTGCTGGCGGGCGAACGATCCGGCAATCTGGAAGAGGTGCTGCAGAGATATCTCGACTTCCAGCGCGTCTCGCTCACGTTCCGCAAGAAGCTGAAGTCGTCGCTGATCTATCCGGCGTTTCTGATCGTCATGGTGATCAGCCTGTTCATCTTTCTGATTACGTTTGTGGTGCCGCGTTTTGCGGCGCTCTATGACCAGCTCGGCACGAAACTACCGGGGCTGACGCTCCTGCTGCTGTCGATTGGCCAGGATGCGCAGCATTATGGCATCTACGTGGGACTGCTGCTCGCCGGGCTGATTTTCCTGTTCAGACGATGGACGGAGACAGATGCCGGAGCGCTGTTTGTCGATCGTGTTCGCGTGGGGACGCCGGGCCTTGGAAGCGTGTGGCTGAAATATCAGGTCGGGCTGTTCTCGCGGACGCTTTCAACGCTGCTTACCGGCGGGTTGCCGCTGGTGCCGAGCCTGGAAACGGCAGCGCGCTCGATCGACTCGCGCCAAATTGCCAAGGCGGTTTACCGGTCGGTGGACAGCGTGCGCGAAGGCAAGGGGCTGGCGAGCAGTCTGGAGAACACTAAAGTTTTCCCGGAGCTCTCGATCGAGATGATCGAGGTTGGCGAGTCGACCGGAGCTCTGCCGCAGATGCTCAATTCGGTTGCGGAGTTCTTCGAGGAGGACGTTCAGACGCAGCTGTCGGCGATCATGACGCTCATCGAGCCGGCAATCCTGATCGTCATGGGAGTGGTCGTCGTAATTATTTTGATTGCGTTGTATATGCCGATCTTCAACCTGGGCAGTATCGGCGGATAGCGATGTTACGAATGCCCACGCAAGGAGTCTGAATCTTATGGCCACCATTCCAGTTGCAACGCCGCTGCCGAACGATTCACTTACCGAAATTGAGCGCGCGGAGCGGCTTGCACGGCGGTATCACGCGGAGTTCGTCGATCTGAAGAACTTCAAGATTCAGCATGAGCTCTTCAAGTCTGTGCCGGTCGACATGATGTTCCGGTACAACTTTGTGCCGCTGGAGCAGGGAAGCGATGGGCGGCTGGCGATTGCGGTCGCTGATCCGTCCAAGCTGATGGTGCTGGACGAGATTGCAGGACTGCTGGGCACGCGGATTATTACGCGCGTAGCGACGCTCTCGCAGATTACCGATCTGCTGAAGAAGACCGAGCAGTCGCAGCGGGTGCTGGATGAGGCGACCGAGGGGCTGGCGTTCGACGTACTGACGGGCGAGGAGAACGCGGACGAGAACATCTCCATCGAGAAGCTCGCGGCTGACGACGATATTTCACCGATCATCCGGCTTGTGGACACGACGATCTTCACGGCGCTCGAGCGCCGGGCGTCGGATATTCATCTGGAGACCTACGATGACTCGCTGCTGGTGAAGTACCGGATCGATGGCGTGCTGCAGCAGGCAATGGCGCCCATCGCGCGCGAGCATCATCAGACGATTCTGTCGCGCATCAAGGTGATGAGCGAGCTCGATATCTCAGAGCGGCGCGTGCCGCAGGACGGACGGTTCCGGGTTCGATACAAGGGACGGCTGATCGACTTCCGCGTCAGCATTATGCCGACCATCCATGGCGAGAACGCCGTGCTGCGCGTGCTCGATAAGGAGTCGATGAGCGAGAAGTTCACTAATCTCTCGCTGGATGTGGTGGGGTTTGCGGAAGACGACCTACGGCGGTTTCGCCGTTACATCAAAGAGCCCTACGGGATGGTGCTGGTGACCGGGCCGACGGGCTCCGGCAAGACGACGACGCTCTATGCCGCGCTCAACGAGATCAAGAGCGAAGAAGACAAGATCATCACGATCGAAGATCCGGTGGAGTATCAGATTCGCGGCATTACGCAGATTCCGGTGAACGAGAAGAAGGGCCTTACGTTCGCGCGCGGGCTGCGTTCGATTCTGCGTCATGACCCGGACAAGATTCTGGTGGGCGAGATCCGAGACGCGGAGACGGCGCAGATTGCCATCAATTCCGCGCTGACCGGCCACCTCGTCTTTACGACTGTCCACGCGAACAATGTGGTGGATGTGCTGGGGCGCTTTCTGAACATGGGCGTCGAGCCCTACAACTTCGTCTCGGCGCTGAACTGCATCCTGGCGCAGCGGCTGGTGCGCACGATCTGCGAGTTCTGCCGGCAGGAGGTCAAATACACGGATGACGAGCTGGAGCTGAATGGGCTGGTTCCCGCGGAGTGGCGCGGCTTCCGTTTCCGCGAAGGCACGGGATGTATCGAGTGCGCCGGGACGGGCTATCGCGGGCGTTCGGCGATCCATGAGCTGCTGGAGCTGGACGATGAGATTCGCGAGATGCTGCTCGAAAAGCGGCCGGGATCGGAGATTCGCAAGAAGGCGCGTGAGAAGGGGATGAGTTTTCTGCGGGACTCTGCCCTGGAGCGCGTTCGCGCCGGAATTACGACGCTGCGCGAGATTAACAAAGTAACCTTCATCGAGACAGGACGATAGTCGGCAAACGGCTTTCCCGCGGGAACGTCCAACTCACAGCACTGCCCGCAGCTTAGCTCCGCAAGGTAGTCTAGTGAGAGCGTCTGATGAATCTGCTTCCTAAAGACCCTGGAAATCGCCCGCGCCTGGCCTGTGAGATCTCGCCGGAGGCCGTGGTGGCCGCGCGCTCGGCGGATGCGGTGACGCCGGTCGAGCAGGCAGCGCGGGTGGCGCTGGCGGAGGGGGCCGTCGTCCCGGGGCTCAAGCCGGGCAATCTGGTCGATCGCCTCGCGGTGATCGCGTCCATACGGCGGGCTCTGGAATCGATTGGAGCGAATCCGAATTCGCGAGGAGCGGATGTGACCCTGGTGGTTCCGGATGGGGCGATGCGCGTGCTGCTGCTGGATTTTGATGCGCTGCCCAGCAAGGTGACTGAGGCGCTGGCGATCGTTCGATTCCGCCTCAAGAAGCTGCTGCCATTCGATGCCGATGACGCGATGATCAGCTACCAGGTGATGAACTCAACCAAGGGTGCTGTGCATGTGCTGGCGGTGGCGATGCCTCGGGATATTCTGGCCGAGTATGAGACCGCCATGCGCGAGGCAGGGTATGAGCCGGGAGCGGTGCTGCCGAGTACGCTGGCTGCGATTCCGGGTGTCTCCGGGTCTGAGCCCACTTTAATTGCCAACGCATCGAGTGCCGGCATCACGACAGCGATCGTTCGCGAGGGGATGCTTCTGCTGCATCGCAGCATCGATCTGCAGCCATCCGTGGACGACAACGGGTTGAGAACGCAGGCCCGCTTTCCAGAATCATCGACGGTGTCGGCTGTGGCGCAGCGGTTTCCCGAGAATCCGGAGCTGGCGCACTCGCCGTATCTGTCGCCGACACTGTCAGCCGATCTGAACGCAGAGATTCACAACGCTATCCTTGTGGCTCCGACCTCGCTCGGGACGCTGACGGAAGAGGGGATGGCCTCGCATGTACCGGAGCTGGCTCGCGTGGTGCTGCATGAGTCGGTGGAGGAGAGGCTGCCGGAGTCGCTGACCGAGGAGATCTCGCAGGCTGTGAGCGTCGCGGCGGCTTATTTCGAGGACACGCTCTCAACTCTGCCGGCGACGATTTTCAGCGCCGGGACGCTGGGCGCCGAAGGCTTGCGGCGCATTCTTGTGGAGACGGGTGTGGGCGGTGCGGATGGCCTTCAGGTGCGAGAGCTTGTGGACAGTTCTGCACTGCTGCCGAGTGCGCTGTCCGCCTCGGTTCCGCGCAGCGCGCTGGCTGCGGTCGTGGGAGCGTTGCGAGGCTGACCATGCGCATCACTATCAATCTCGCAACGAGGCCCTTCGTCGAGCTGCGGCCGATCTTTCTGCGGCTGCGCATTGCGATGGTTGCGCTGGCGTTGCTGACAATTGGGCTGGGAGTCTGGGCTCATGTGCTGCAGCAACGGCTGGACCGGGCCACCGTCCAGATGGATCGACTGCGCAACCAGACGGTTGCGGCGCAGAACGAGCGGCTGCATTCCGAGGCGCGCATGCGCCAGCCCGCGAATGCCGCCGTGCTCGACCGCGCACATTTCCTGAACGATCTGTTCCTGCGCAAGAGCTTCTCCTGGACCGCGGTCATGATGGACCTCGAGACAGTGTTGCCGATTGGAGTGCAGGTTACTTCGATTGAGCCGCAGCCTACGGCGGAAGGCGATGTGTTGATTCGGTTGCGCGTTACGGGCGAGCGCGATCGTGCTGTGCAACTGGTGCGCAACCTGGAGCACTCGCGCCGCTTTCTGCAGCCGCGTTTGAGCGGGGAGTCGACGGAGGCGCACGAAGCGGGCACACAGCAGCCAGGCGCATTCCCGCGAAGTCAGCCGGGTGTGCCGGCAGGGCCGGCGGGCGTGGCGTTCGATATCGTGGCGAACTACAACCCGCTGCCTCCGGGCGAGTCGTATGCGAAGGAGAAGCCTTCGTCACGTGCGGCTGATCGAAAGACGAGCGCGGGGGCGGAGTCCGCGCGTGGCAGATCGTCGCGTTATGGCGTGGTGTTGAAGCCCTATCATCCGGCTCGCCCGGGTGGCGCTGTACAGGGAGGCGCACGTTGAGCACGGCTGCTACAGTTCCGCCGCAGAGCAGCTCCTCGCTGTTGCGCCATGTGCCGCGGCTGACGAAGCGCGCGCGTTCTCTGCTGACGGCGATCAACCTGCATTACGCGGGAGTGGCGGCGCTGCTGGTGCTGGTGCTCTATATGGGCGCGCATCTGCTCTTTATCTCCGACGCGCTGCACGCGAGCAATGCGGATGCGTTGGAGCAGCAGCACGCACGGCTTATGACAGCGCAGCTTCAGGCGAAGCCGTTGCGCGGGATCGACAGTAAGCTGCTGAAGTCGACGGAAGATGCCGACGGGTTTTATACGGATCGCCTGCCGTATGCGACTTCTCAGGTTGTGGCAGAGCTCGGTTCGTTGGCACAGCATTCCAATGTTCGGCTTACGCATGTGCAGTATTCGTATATCCCGGTGCTGTCGGGGAACTCCGCGCTGACAGAGATGCATATGGATGCGAGCGTCTCGGGAGACTATCGGCCAGTCATTGAGTTCATCAACAGCCTGGAGCGCGACAGGATGTTCTTTCTGGTGAACGGCATCAACCTCACGGGACAGCAGACGGGCATGGTGAATCTTCGGATTCGGTGGACCACGTATCTTCGCGCGCCCGATGCGAAAGAGGCTGGCACGGAACTTCCTGCGGCGGGCGTCGTGACTGCTGGAAACACAGGCGGAAACGCAAGCGGAGGCGCGCAATGAAGGCCGGCGCCGAGAGCCGCAAGAAGACGATCGCCGCCGGGGCACTGGGGGCAGTGGCGCTGTGTTGCATCATCTATGCGTACAGTGCGTTCTTCGGCGGCTCCAGCACGCCGCGTCCGACCGTTGCGCCCGTGATTACGCCTGCAGCTAGGGCGGCTCCGGCGCGAACAAACCGCCCGCAGACGGTGGGCATAAGTGCGAACGGTCGAAACGGAGGGGCGGCGAGCGCGCCAGGCGTGGATGCGGTGAAGTTGGCGAGCACGTCGGCGAGCCTTGACCCGACCCTGGATGAGGCGGCGATGCATCGCACGGAGAGCCTTGTGTATTCGGGCACGGGGCGCAATATCTTCTCGGCGACTTACACACCGCCTCCGCCGACGATTCCGAAGAATGTTCCTTCTGCACGGCCGAACAAGAACGCCATCGTTGCGCCGCCCGTTCCCACGGGACCGCCGCCGCCGCCGCCGATCAATCTGAAGTTCTTTGGCACGGCGAAACGCGCGGGAAGCGCCTTGCAGGCGTTCCTGCTATCGGGCGACAACGTTTATCTCGCGTCGGCAGGCGAGATTGTGGCCCACAAGTACAAGATACTGGCGATCAACCCGAACAGCATTCAGGTGGAAGACCTGCAGAACAGCAACACGCAGACGCTGCCGCTGCTGAAGGATTAGCGCGACATTTCTCACGGCGATGACCAGGCGACGACAGATCGAGAGGCGCAGACCGGCACAGGTTGCCGAAGCTGAGGCCGGATTCATGCTCGTGTTCGCCGTCCTGCTGGTGGCGCTGCTGTTGATTGCGCTGGCCGTGGCTGCGCCGGTGGTTGCGAAGGACCTGCGCCGCGATAAGGAGGTGGAGAGCGAGCACCGGGCTGAACAGTATGTGCGCGCGATCCGGGTGTACTACAGACATAACAGGAGCTATCCGACGTCGATTGATGCGCTGGAGAACACGAATAATGTTCGCTACCTGCGCAAGCGCTATATCGATCCGCTGACGGGGAAGGACGACTGGCGGATCATTCACGTCGGCGAAAACAAGACGACGGTGAAGGGTTTCTTCGGGCAGCCGCTGGGTGGACTGGAGACGGCCGGGGCGGGCAGCCTGGGTTCGGGTTCGACGATGGGGAGCAGTTTTGGCGGGGCAGCTTCACCGACGAGCAGTACGATCGGCGCGACTTCGGGGCTGGCTGCGGGCTTTCAAGGAGCGTCGATCGGGTCCAGCGGTCCCGGTGGTTCTGTGGGCACGCCTGCAGGTTCGAGTGCGAGCAGAGGAAGCAGCGACAGCTCGGGAACGATAGGCCCGATCATGGGGGTGGGTACGTCGAAGACCGGGCCGAGCATTCTCAATCCGAATGGGCAGAGTACGTATGAGACCTGGGAGTTTCTCTACGACCCGAAGATCGAGCTGATGTATCAGAAGGCCAATATCCTTGGTGGCGGCATGAGTGCGGGGTCGGCGACGAGCCTTGGGGATGCCTCGAAGAGTGGGAACTCGAATTCGCCGAACGGATCGAATACGACGAACGCGCCTGGGCCAACGACGACAAGTCCGAATAATCCGGCTTCGAGCTCGCCGTTCTAGGGATGGACTTGCAGGCTAGTGCTTGATGGCGAACATGACCCAGCTGGCGACGATGACGCTGGCCACGAAGAGAACGAAGCAGTAGGCGCCGAAACGCACCATCATCTTCGGCTCGGCGCGCTGCGTGATGCCGAAGACCACGGACGCGAAGAGCGAGAAGAGAAGCACCGCACTGAAGTGGCTGAGCATCGCTAGGAGGCCTTTCGTCCGTTGGCCAGTGAGTGGGCGTCGACGGCGGCGATGAGGTTCAAGAGGCCGCCGACGACGAGGAACTTGGTTCCGTAGTCGGCAAGCGTGTTGACGGCCGAGGTTGCGCCCCATCCGAACCAGTGCGCGAACGCAAAGAGAAGACCGAGGCCGAGCTGTCCGGCGAAGCCCAGGATGTCGAGGATGTCGCCGGTGTTGGGGGAATAAATCTTGCCCAGCAGAGCGAGACCGATGAGGTACATTCCGAAGATCGAAATGAAGAGTAGAAGCGCGCGAACCCATTTGCCCAGAAGCAGATGGCCGGCGCCGGGGATCAGCCATCCGAGCAGGAGGGCGAGCGCCGGGAGGCTGGATTTTTCGCCGGGTATGCGTTGCGATATTTGCTGGGCTTGCTGTTGTGCTGGGGTCGGCATTCCTGTCGATTGTATCAGTGGGGGTGTGGGTGGTAGGGCTCGCGTCAGATGCGCAGGAGCTCGGTCTGGCGGGGGCCGGAGACGACGGCTTTGGCTGGCTCAGCGCCGCGGGCGCTACGGGTGATCATGTCGACCTCGCTGCGGACGCCGAACTCGCCGGGGAAGTAGATGCCGGGTTCGACGGAGAAGCAGGTGTTGGGCAGCAGCAGGCGCTCGTCGTGGGTTTCGAGGTTGTCGAGATGGGCGCCGTTGCCATGGATCTCGGTGGCGATGTTGTGGCCGGTGCGGTGGGTGAAGTACTCGCCGAAGCCGGCGGAGCGAATGACGTTGCGGGCCGCGTCGTCGGCCTGCCAGCCGGGGATAGGCCGGTTGGCGTCGAAGGCCTGCTCGACGGCGGCAATGGCGGCGTCGCGGGCGTCGCGGACGGTGGTGAAGATGAGCTGCTCTCGCGCGGTGGGCTCGCGGCCGATGACGCCGGTCCAGGTGATGTCGTACCAGATGGCGTCGGCGCGGCCGCGGTGGACGTTGTCGGCTTCGGCGAGCTTGGCCCAGATGTCGATGAGGATGAAGTCGCCATGGAAGATGGGCGCGGAGCGAAGTTGCGTGGCCTCGTAGTGCGAGTCCGCGGAGTTGGGGCCGACGCTGACGTTGGGGCCGTGATCGGTCCACAGGCCTTCGCGCTCCATGGCGTGCCTGAGAAAGGTGACGGTCTCGAACTCGTTGGTCCAGCGCTCGCTGCGGACGCTGTCGGCGATGTGCTTCCAGCCGGCGTGGAGGACACGGTCCAGGCGCTCCTGCGCGGCGAAGTGCGTGGCGATCTGCTCTTCGGTAAGGACGGCTTCGAAGAGGCTGACCAGATCGGCGGAGCTGACGACTTCCTTCTTGAGAGAGCGGATGAGTTCGACTGTGCCCGCATCCACCATGGCGACGTACATGATGGCGTTGCGCGGCGAGTACTGCATCGCGATTTTTGTTGCGCCTTCGAGCATTCGGGCGAGCTCTTGTTCGAGCTCCTGCCAGGAGGAGTACTCGCGGGTGGGGCCGGGGAGGGTGTCGAGCTTGGCGGCCTCGATGCGGTGGACGAGCTTGCGGGGATCGCCTTCGGCGGGGATGAAGTAGAACCAGCGGCGGGAGACGAAGGATTGCTGGTCCAGACCGAGGATGCGATAGGCGATCGGGTCGCGATGGTGGTGGTCGTAGAAGAGCCAGCCGTCGAGGTGCTGGTCGCGAAGCGCGGATTGGATGGCGGCGAGGTTCATCGATCGATTGTAGTATCTGGCCCTCCTCCGTCAAATTTTGCGCAAAGTCTTCGAACAAAAGAGCTTCCTTTTGTTGTACCGGGCGTGTCAGGAGGCGATGGTTCGTGCGTTCAGTTTTGAGCTTTCGGTTTTAGGCCGCGAGTTATTTGAGGGAACGAGGCCTGGGTCGTGTATCGTGCAAGCAACTTCGTTCGGGCCGTGCTTTCTATTCTGAAAACTGGAAGGAATGGCGATGGGAAAACGTCTGTGTGCTGAGTTCGTTGGAACGTTCTGGCTGGTGCTTGGAGGATGCGGCGCCGCGGTTCTGGCGGCGGGCTTTCCTCAACTTGGAATCGGGTTTGTGGGAGTGGCGCTTGCGTTTGGACTGACTCTACTGACGATGGCTTATGCGATTGGCCATATTTCAGGCTGCCACATCAATCCGGCGGTCACGTTTGGGCTGGCGATGGCAAAGCGGTTCAAGTGGAGCGAGCTGCCGGGCTACGTGATTGCCCAGGTGCTGGGCGGCATTGCTGCCGCGGCGGTGCTGTATGTCATCGCCAGCGGCAAGGCTGGGTTCGATGTGCATGCGGGCTTTGCCTCGAACGGATATGGCGCGCATTCGCCGGGCGGCTACTCGCTGGTGGCCGCGCTGGTGTGCGAGATTGTGATGACGTTTTTCTTCCTGATGATCATTCTGGGGTCGACGCATCAGCGGGCGCCGAAGGGATTTGCTCCGATTGCAATAGGGCTGGGGCTGACGCTGATTCATTTGATCAGCATTCCGGTGACGAATACGTCGGTGAATCCGGCGCGCAGCACGGGCGTTGCGATCTTCTGCGGCGGATGGGCGGTACAGCAGTTGTGGCTGTTCTGGCTGGCTCCGATTGTGGGCGGCGTTCTGGGAGGCGCGGTGCATCTGGCGCTGTTTGAGAAGGAGCCGCGGGAGCCGGCGATTGCGGGGGATGTGGCTTAGCGGTTGGGTAGGTGTGTGAATCCACCCAGGACGACGATGAGGACGCCACCCCAGCGAGCAAAGCTCGCCGGGGACCCCGAGGACGTCGACCTGGGTGGGACACCCGGGGAGGGCTAGTTGGCTGCGGTCAGAATCCGCTCAAGAACGTTGCGGACAATACGGTCGCAGCGAATGGCGTGGAAGGCGAAGACGTGACGGGTCTCGCGGCTGGCGTAAGCGGCGAGGCCGTTGCGGAGCGCGGCGCGCGCGCGATGCAGACGGACCTTGACGTTTTCTTCGGTGATTCCGAGGGTGTGAGAGACTTCGGCCGTGGTCATGCCCTCGACGTCGCGCAGAACGAAGACGGAGCGGTTGCCGCCGGGCAACGCTTCGATGAGGGTTTCGAGAAGACGAGAGGCTTCGGAGCTGGCGGCGGCCTGTTCGGGGTCGGGGGCGGGCGAGGCGAAGCGGTCCATACGGTCTCCTTTGGTTTCGAATCCGGCGGAGTCGCTGAAATCGCCGATGGCATCGATCTCTGCGTAGCGACGCGTCTCGCGGAAGCGGCCGAGAGCTTCATTGACGGCGATGCGCGTGATCCAGGCTCCGAAGGGAGCGCGGGCGGCGAACTGGTGGAGGTGCTCGTAAGCGCGGACGTAGGCGGCCTGCATGATGTCTTCGGCCTGCGAGTCGTTGCGGGTGATGGAGCGCGCGGCGCGATAGAGGCGCTGATTATAGCGGCGCATGATGACCTCAAAGAGCGCGGTTTCGCCGGCGAGCACACGGCGGACGACCTCTTCATCGCTGAGGGAGATGTTGGAGCTGGCGATGGTCGAGATCGAGGGAATTCGGGTCTGGGAAATTTTGGTGATCGCTGCCTCTGCCATGCGATGCTCCTGAGTGTGTGAGTGCGGACGGCGCAAAAGGTTACAACGCCAGTGTCTCGCGTCGCGCGGGGATGGGATGTCTCTTCTTTGTAACTTTTGCCTTCTGTCGATGTAACCTCCTGGGCCGTCGCGACTCTCCGGAGTGGAAGGTTATTTCTGATCGAACGGGAGAGACGACATGAAGTTGAATATGAAAGCTGTTCTGGCATTGGCTATTGGGTTCTTCGCGGTATCCGCGTATGCGCAGGCTCCGACCGACCCGCAGATTGTGGGCGTGGTTGTGGCGGCGAACAAGATCGACATCAACTATGCGCATCTGGCGCTGGCGAAGTCGCACAACAAACTGGTGCGCGAGTTCGCGCGGGACATGGTGACTGATCATACGGCGGTGCAGAAGTCAGTCTTTGCGCTGGGCGCGAAGCTGCATGTGACACCGGCGGGGAGCGGCATCAGCGCGTCGCTGAACAAGCAGGCCGCGGAGACGATGGCGCATCTGAAGACGCTGCATGGGGCGGCGTTCGACAAGGCGTATGTCGACAACGAGGTGGGCTATCACAAGGCGGTGATCAACGCGGTGAGCACGGTGCTGATTCCGAATGCGAAGAACGCCGAGCTGAAGTCAGCGCTGGAGGGCGCGGCGCCGATGTTCCAGGGACACCTGGAGCATGCGGAGCATATCCAGGCCACTCTGGCGGCGGGCGACAACCACTAACAACCACTAAGCGGAGGAAGCGATGGCGATGGGTGCACGGATGTCACGATGGGCGGGGATGTTTGTGCTTGCTCTCACGTGCTGCTGGGGAGTGCGGGTTGCGGCGGCGGGCTTCGGACAGAAGCCTGCCACGCAAACCCACGATGCCGCGCGGCAGACGCATACGGTGCTGATCCGCGGCTTTAAATTTCAGCCGGACTCGCTGACCGTAAAGGTGGGCGACACGGTTGTGTGGAAGAACGCGGACATGGTTCCGCATACGGTGACGGCGGTGGATAAGAGCTTCGACTCGGGGCACATTGCGCCGGGCGGCACGTGGAAGATGGTGGCGAAGAGGGCCGGGACCTACATGTACAACTGCACGCCGCATCCGAATATGCGCGCAAAGCTTATCGTTCAATAGGAGGATGTTCGACGTGGCGCTTGTTCCGATACCGGCATTTTCGCCGGACAATCTTCATCCGATGCTTGTGAACTTTACGGCGGCGCTGGTGCCAGTGTCTGTCGGGAGCGATATTCTGGGGCGCGTGCTGAGAAAGCCGTCGATGCATACGGCGGCGTGGTGGACGATCCTGTACGCGGCGGCGCTGACTCCGCTGACGGCGATCAGCGGGTTGTGGTGGAAGAGCCGCGAGGCGGGGATGCTGCCGGCGCGGACGATCGCGCAGCATCAGTGGCTGGGGATCGGGCTGGTGGTCTGCTTTATCGTGCTGGCGGTATGGCGATACAAGATCTATGGGAAGAGTGTGCCGCCGAGCGTTGTCTATCTCACGCTGGGCGTGGTGCTGGTGGGAGCGCTGGTGGTGCAGGGTGCGCTGGGCGGAGCGATGGTGTTTGGGGATTGAGGGTAGTGTTTGAAGAATCGGAAATCTGCGATTTTGGGATTGTGCGGGCGAGAAAAAGAGGCATACCCCAGGGGCTGAAGCCCCTTTCCTTTGGCGGCGAATGAGACCCGAGCCTGAAGGCTCGGAGTACCCAGAAGTCAGAGCAAAGCACATCAGACCTTACGATTACCGGCACTGCCTGAAGGGTCGGGGTACCCAGAAGCAAGGGCAAAAGAAAAAGGCCGGGATGGCTCCCGGCCTTTGTTGATGGGGTTGTCGACTAGACGCTGACAGGCGCGGCCGCGTCGGCTGCGGCTGCGTCGGCTGCAGCGGCGGCGTCTGCGGCGGCGATTTCTTTTTCGCGCTCCTTGGCTTCCTTGAGCTCGGCCATCTGCTGGCGCTTGAGCTCGGCGGTGTTCTGGCCGAGTTCGGCGGCGATCTTCTCGGTGGTGAAGGCCTCGATAAGGTCGCCGACGCGGATGTCCTTGAAGCCGGCGAGATCGATGCCGCACTCCATGCCGGTGCGAACCTCGGAGACGTCGTCCTTGAAGCGCTTGAGCGAGGAGATCCTGCCCTTCCAGACCTCTTCGCCGCCACGGGTGACGCGGACCTGGTTGTCGCGGCGGATGAGGCCGTCGCGGACGGTGCAGCCGGCGATCTGACCGACCTTGGTGATCTTGAAGACGTTGAGCACCTCGGCGCGACCGGCGTAGACCTCTTTGTAGACCGCATCGAGGAGGCCGAACATGGCTTTGGTCATCTCGTCCTGCAGCTCGTAGATGATGGAGTGCAGGCGAATCTCGACCTTCTCCTGATCGGCGATCTCCTGGGCCTTGCGCTCGGGACGGACGCCGAAGCCGATGATGACGGCATTGGACGCGGACGCGAGCAGGACGTCGGATTCGGTGATAGCGCCGACGCCGGAGTGCAGGACGCGGACGCGGACCTTTTCGGTGGACATGCGCTGCAGGGAGTCGGCGAGGACTTCGACCGAGCCCTGCACGTCGCCCTTGAGGATGAGGTTGAGGTCTTTGACGCCGGCCTGCTTGATCTGCTCGGCGAGGCCTTCGAGGGAGACGCGCGAGGATTTGGCGAGCTGGGCTTCGCGCTCCTTCATCTTGCGGTACTGGGCGATGCCCTTCGCCTTGTCGCGGTCGGCCATGACGAGGAAGGTGTCGCCGGCGTCGGGGATGGACTCGAGGCCGAGGATCTCGACCGGAGTTGAGGGACCGGCCTCCTTGATCTCCTGGCCGCGATCGTTGAACATGGCGCGGACCTTGCCGAAGGTGTTGCCGACGACGTAGCTGTCGCCGATCTTCAGGGTTCCGTTCTGGACGAGGATGCTGGCGACGACGCCGCGGCCGCGATCGAGCTTGGCTTCGATGACGGTGCCGACGGCGGGACGCTCGGGCTGAGCCTTCTGCTCGTTGCTGTCGGCGACGTAGCAGATCATCTCTTCGAGATCGTCGAGATGGAGGCGCTTCTTGGCGGAGACGTCGACGAACTCGGTGTCGCCGCCCCAGGCGGTGGGCTGGAGACCGCGGTCGGCGAGCTGCTGCTTGACGCGATCGGGCTGGGCGTCGGGCTTGTCGATCTTGTTGACCGCGACGATGATGGGCACCTTGGCGGCGCGGGCGTGGGAGATCGCCTCGATGGTCTGGGGCATCACGCCGTCGTCGGCGGCGACGACAACGACGACGATGTCGGTGATCTTGGCGCCGCGAGCGCGCATGCGGGTGAAGGCCTCGTGGCCCGGGGTGTCGAGGAAGACGATCTCGCGGCCGAAGGCGGGCGAATCGGGCTTGGTGATGCGGACCTTGTAGGCTCCGATGTGCTGGGTGATGCCGCCGGCTTCGCCCGCGGCGACCTCGGTGGAGCGGATGGCGTCGAGCAGAGAGGTCTTGCCGTGGTCGACGTGACCCATGACGGTGACGACCGGCGGGCGGACGACCTCGACCATGTTGGAGGTGTCTTCGAGCAGGCCTTCGATGGCTTCGTTCTCGAGCTGCTCTTCGACGGTGATGACCTGGGCGTCGGCGCCGAACTGGCGGGCGACATCTTTGACGAGCTCGGAGTCGAGCGACTGGTTGACGGTGACCATGACGCCGCGCACCAGAAGGGTGGCGATAAGGTCCTTGCCGCGCACTTCCAGCTTCTCGGCGAGGTCCTTGACGGAGATGCCTTCGGTGACGGTGATGGTGCGGGTGATGGGGACGTCACCCTGGGGGATCTGCGCGGCGCCGAGGCGCGGAGCGTAGCCCTTGAGAGCGACTTCCTTGTCCTTGATGTAGCGCTGGCCGCCGCGGCCACGGGGACCGGGACGGGCGGGACGGCCGGGAGCTGGAGCAGCCTCAGCCGGGGGCAGCAGACCGCCGGGACCACCGGGACGGCCACCGGGGCCGGGACGCGCAGCGAAGCCGGGACGTCCGGGGAAACCGGGGCGGCTGCCGGGGGCTCCGGGACCGCCGGAGCCGGCCGGGAAGGTGCGCGTGGGGTGCATGGGGCGGCGAGCCCCAGGGCCGGTGGCGGGGGGACGGCTGCCGGGAGGGCCACCGGGAGTCTGGGGGCGCGGGCGCTCGAAGATGGGGCGGCGGGCGGCGTTGGCGGCTCCGGGAGCGGCTATGTAGGTGGGCCGGGGGCCGGTCTGGGGCATGACCACGCGGCGTACAGGGGGTGCGGCGGCAGCCGGGGTCTCGGGAGCTTCGGCGACGGGAGCGGCGGGCTCAGGGGCGGCCTGGACGGGAGCGCTGTGGACGGCTGGAGTCGCGTGAGGCGCAGGAGCCGCGGCCGGTGGCGCTGGGGGAGGAGGCGGGACGGCCGAGGGCTTGACGACGACCGGCGCCGAAGGTGGAACGGACGCTACGGCCGGCGGAGGAGTTGCGGCTGGACGAGCGGCGACGGGAGCTCCAGCGGGCGGGCGGGTGGCGATCGCCGGGCGGGCGAACGCGTTGGTCGCTGGACGGGGCTGCGGAACGACGCGACGGGGCGCGGGAGCCTCAGGCGTGGGCGCGGATGGGGCGGAGGCGGCCGAGGCCGACTTGAGGGTGCCGGGTGTGGCCGGAGCATGGGGCGCGGCGGCAGCCACGGCGGGCGTGGCGACGGTGGGCCGGGGCGGCGCGGATCGGGCGGCGGCTTCGGCCTGCTTGCGCTCGAGGATGGCCTTCAGGGCGTCGCCGGGCTTGGACACGTGCGACAGATTGAAGGTGGGTTTGGCGTCCTGCTGCGGTTTCGGCGTGGAGGAGGGCCGCGTGCCGCGGGTCAGGAAGGCACGCACCTGTTCGGCCTCATTCTCCTCGATGGAGCTTGAGTGCGTCTTCTTTTCGGTGACGCCCACCGCTGTCAAGGCGTCCAGAATGGACCTGCTCTTGACCTCCAATTCCCGTGCAAGATCGTTGATGCGAACTTTGCTCATCTAATCCTTTTTTGCGTCCTCTGCGCGCTTAGCTGGTCATATCAGCCTCATTCGTAGGGAGAGTTGGCTCAAGGGTATTATCCCCTGAAAACTTGAATATTTCAGCCTTAGACCATAAATTCGCGCTGGTTGGCGGCTGGAATTTTGTGGCTACGACGTGGACCGGTGCATGGTCCGGAGCGTGGTCAAAGTCAACCACGCTCGTGGCCGCCGGAGTCGATGCCTTCGTCGGAGACCTCCTGGGTCTCATCGACGAGGGTGTCGACGGTATCGTTGTCGAGCTCGATGGCCTCTTCGCGCGCGTCGGCTGCGTCATTGGCGTCGCTCTCGGAGAGGGTGTCTTCGGCCTCGGCGATCTCCTCGGTGGAAAGGTCGCCGAGCTCGCGAACGCCGCCGGCGGATTCGGCTTCGACGGCCAGGATCTCTTCACGTGTAAGTGTCATGGAATGCTCCTCGTCTCCAGCTTTATCGGATGCGGCGCCGGCGGCGACGGCTTCTTCGCCGAGAGCGAGCGCGGGCTCAGGAGCGCCGGCCGGGCGCTCCTCGCCTTCTTCGTATTGACCGAAGTAGTGGCGAACGGCGGTGGCGATCTTCTCGATGGTCTTCTCACCGATACCGGGGATCTCGACGAGCTCTTCGGCAGACATGTCGGCGAGGGCTTCGGCGGTGGTGATGCCGGCGGTGATGAGCTTCTCCATGACGCTGTCGCCGAGCTCGGTGACTTGCTCGATGGGCGTGGAGGGGCCGCCGGTCATGGCCTGCATCTGCTGCTCGACCTCCTGACGCTTCTCTTCTTCGCTCTTGATGTCGATCTTCCAGCCGAGCAGCTTGGCGGCGAGGCGGACGTTCTGGCCCTTCTTGCCGATGGCGAGGGACAGTTGCGTGTCGTCGACGATGACTTCGAGCTGCTTTTCGCCCAGGTCGGCGATGGAGACGCGGGAGACCTTAGCGGGCTGCAGGGCCTTTTCGGCGAAGGTCGTGACCTCTTCGGAGTACTCGATGATGTCGATCTTTTCGCCGCGCAGCTCGCGGATGATGGACTGGACGCGCATGCCCTTCATGCCGACGCAGGCGCCGACGGGATCGACGTCCTTGTCGCGCGACTGGACGGCGATCTTGGTGCGCTCGCCGGCCTCGCGGGCGATGGCGCGGATGGTGACGGTGCCGTCGTAGATCTCGGGGACTTCGGATTGGAAGAGCGACTGGACGAGCGCGGGCGCGGCGCGGGAGACGATGACCTGCGGGCCCTTGGCGGCGCGGTCGACGCGCAGGAGGACGACGCGGACACGCTCGGCGATGGCGAACTGCTCGAGGCGGGACTGCTCGCGGCGGGGCATGCGGGCCTCGGTCTTGCCGAGGTCGAAGATGACGTCCATGGGTTCGAGGCGCTTGACGGTGGCGGTGAGGATCTCGCCGGCGCGGCTGCCGTACTCCTGGAAGACGGTGTCGCGCTCGGCCTCGCGGACCTTCTGGAAGATGACCTGCTTGGCCATCTGGGCGGCGATGCGGCCTAGCGGGGAGGTGTCCTTGTAGAAGCGGAGCTCGCCGCCGACCTCGACCTCGGGCGCGAGCTCGCGGGCCTGCTCGAGCGTGAGCTGGTTCTCGGGATCCTCGACCAGCTCGCCGTTCTCGACGACGGTCTTGTAGACGTAGGCGCGGATCTCGCCGGACTCGCGGTCGAGCTCGCCGCGCATGGTCTCCTGGGTCTTGTAAAACTTGCGCGTGGCCAGGGCGATGGCGTCTTCAACGGCGCCAACGACGATCTGCGGATCGATGCCCTTCTCGCGGCTCAGCAGTTCGATGGATTGGTAGAGTGCGCTTGCCATTTTTTGAGATTTTAGAGATTAGATTTTAGATGTTAGAGGTCGTTCGGCTCGGATCTCTGTTCTCTGATTTCTGATCTCTTCCTTTCAGATTTCTGCTACCAGGTTGGCTTTTTCGATGTTGGCCAGATCGATGGCGATGGTCTGGGCGGTGGTCGTCTTCCTGGCCTTGCCTTTTTGTTTGATGGCGCTCAGGTCGAGGGTGAGATGGCGGCCGTCGAAGGCGGTGAGGCGGCCGGTGAACTGGCGGTTGTTGTCGACCGGCGAAAATGTCTGGAGTTTGATCAGGCTGCCCTTGAAGCGGTCGTAGTCGGCGGGGCCGCGCAACTTGCGCTCAAGGCCAGGGGAGCTGACTTCGAGGGTGTACTCGGCGCCGGGGATGAGGTCTTCGACGTCGAGCACGGTGCCGAAGTCGCGGGCGAACTGCCCGCAGTCCTCATGGGTGACGCCGGAGAGGACTTCGACGGGAACGCCTTTGGGGAGCAGGGTTTCGGCTTCGGTCGCGGCCTGCTCGGCTGCTTTCTTCAAATCGGCGCGGCCGGCGGCGTCTTTCTCTACGAAGATCCGGAGGGCGCGATGCTTGCCGCCGCCGGTGAACTCGATGTCCACGAGTTCGAGGCCGTGCGAGGCCGCGACGCGGTCGGCAGTGGCGCGGATTGTGTCGAGGGACAGGGCCATAACGCTTAGGAGCTGAACCGGGGCTCGAGGAAAGCCGGCCCGCGGAACAAAGTTGAGCGCAAACAAAAAGTGGGCTTATCGCCCACTCCTCACCCCCGCCACAGGCCGGTGCGTTCACGGCGTGCGGCAGGACGGATTCGTCTGCTCTCTCCATGATAGGCAATTGCGCGCGGAAACTCAAACGCGGAGGCGGAAGGGCGCTGATTGTGCGAAAAGAGAGGCGCGGTGGCGCCCGGGGCGAGAAGCAGGTTCCTCGCTACGCTCAGGATGACAACTAGAAAAGCAACGGCAAGAGCAAAAGCGGTCCTTCGCCCTTCGACTTCGCTCAGGGTCAGGATGACAACCGGCAACGGCAAGAGCAACGACAAGAGCAAAGGCAACGACGGTTTTGCTTTCGAGCTGTGAGCTGTGAGCTGTGAGCTTTGAGGTTCGAGTTGAGGTCGTGGATGAGGTTTTCCTGAAGGTGTGCAGGCAATCCGGGCAGAACTGCAGGTCTCTCCACTGCGCGAACGATGAGACCGTTCGCTCCGGTCGAGATGACACTTCATGGGGAGGGAAAACTGCCTTTGCGCGAACGATGAGACCGTTCGCTCCAGTCGAGATGACACCTCATAGGGAGGGGAAAACTGCCTTCGCGCGAACGATGAGACCGTTCGCTCCGGTCGAGATGACACTTCATGGGGAGGGGAAAACTGCCTTTGCGCGAACGATGAGACCGTTCGCTCCGGTCGAGATGACACCTCATAGGGAGGGGGAAATAGTAAGGGAAAACTGCTCTAAGCGACGGAGAGCTTTTTGGGGCGCTCGCGGACGCTGCTGGCGGCGTCGATGGAGGTGACGGAGCTGCGGGCGATGCGGTCTTCGGGCCAGTGAACCTCAGGCAGCGCCTCGAAGGTGGGCGCGGCGAAGAAGTAGCCCTGCATGAGATGAATGCCGGAGTCGAGGAGAATATCGTACTCGGCGCGCGTCTCCACGCATTCAGCGATGACCCGGATGCCGAGGCGGCGGCACATGTCGACCGTGGAGCGCACGATCTCTTCGGTGCGTGGCTGGCGGTCGATGCCGCGGATGAGATGGCCGTCGAGCTTAACGATGTGGACGTTCAGGTCGGCGAGAAGATTGAGGCCGGAGTGGCCTGCGCCGAAGTCGTCGAGCGCCAGCAGGAGGCCGTGCTTGCGGTACTCGGCGGCGATCTGCTGAAGGCGGGCTGTCTCGCCGGCGGTTTCCATCTCGCTGATCTCGAACATGAGAGAGGAGAGAGGGAATCCGGTCCATTCGGCGGCCTGGATGGTGCGCTGAATGCAGGCTGATGGGCTGTAAAAAGTTCCGGGGAGGAAGTTGACGGAGAGAAGCGCACCATGTTCCGCGATGCCGAGCTGCGTGGCGAGGACCATGGCCTTGATGCGGCAGCTCTGGTCGAAGGCGGCGCGGCTCTCCTCGGTGATCTGGCCGAGAACGTCGCCGGCGGACTCATGGTCCATGCCTCGAACGAGAGCTTCGTAGGCGAAGACAGAGCGGGTAGCGACGTTGACGATGGGCTGAAAGGCCATCGAGAGAGGAAGGTGCGCGACCGAGCCGTCGCGGCGGACGCCGAAACGCGCCGAGGGGGCAGCGGTACGCAAAGCAGAACTCAAGCCAGGCCTCACAGTCTTCATGGGGACAGATCTCGCTTTCCTTTTATCGACTACCAAGTGTTAGACCTTCAATGCACCGGATAGGTCATAGGGATGACCACCGCGCCCCGCTTTTCTACAACTTTCGGGGAGAGTGGACTAAAATCTCAGGAATCACATGATTTCGACCCCTGTTTCCGAAGCGCTGACGTTCGACGACGTTTTGCTGGTTCCTGCGTACTCCGATGTAGTTCCGACGCAGGTTAGCACGCAGACCCGGTTGACCCGGAATATTACGTTGAATACCCCGCTGATGTCGGCGGCGATGGATACGGTTACGGAGTCGCGGCTGGCCATTGCGATGGCCCAGCAGGGCGGTCTGGGCGTGGTGCATCGAAACCTGACGATCGAGCAGCAGGCGGGGGAGATCGACAAGGTGAAACGGTCGGAGTCGGGGATGATCGTCGACCCGGTGACGATTGAGCCGGAGCGGCCGATCGCGGATGCGCTGGAGGTGATGCGGCGCTACAAGATCTCGGGCGTGCCGGTGACGAAGAACGGCAAGCTCGTCGGGATTTTGACCAATCGCGATCTGCGCTTTGTTTCGCGCACGGAGATTCCTATCGGCGATGTGATGACGAAGAAGAACCTCATCACCGTTCCGGTGGGAACGACGTTGGAGCAAGCCGAGGAGATTCTGCATCAGCACCGGGTGGAGAAACTCCTGGTCGTGAACGATGCGTATGAGCTGAAGGGCCTGATTACGGTCAAGGATATTCAGAAGAAGTTGAAGTATCCGAATGCGAGCAAGGACTCGCAGGGGCGGCTGCGGGTGGCGGCGGCGATTGGGGCGACGGGGGATTTCCTGGAGCGGGCGGCGGAGCTGGTAAAGAACCGGGTGGATGCGCTGGCGATCGATTCGGCGCATGGGCACTCGTCGCGTGTGCTGGATGCGGTGCGTGAGGTGAAGCGGCGGTTTCCGGATGTCGACCTGCTGGCGGGGAATGTGGCGACGTATGAGGGGGCGATGGCGCTGATCGATGCGGGCGCGGATGCGGTGAAGGTGGGGATCGGGCCGGGGTCGATTTGCACGACGCGCATGGTGACGGGCGCGGGGATGCCGCAGGTTACGGCGATTGCGGAGGCGGCGCGGGCGGCGCGGGAGCGGGGCGTGTCGGTGATTGCGGATGGAGGGATCAAGTACTCGGGCGACATTACGAAGGCGATCGCGGCGGGCGCGAACGTGTGCATGATGGGCTCGCTGTTTGCCGGCGTGGATGAGAGCCCGGGCGAGACGATTTTGTACCAGGGGCGGAGCTTCAAGGCGTATCGCGGGATGGGGAGTTTGAGCGCGATGTCGCAGGGGTCGGGCGAGCGGTACTTCCAGGGCAAGGATGATGTCGATCCTCAAGCGGAGAGACAGGACCTTACGGCGCGGGAGTCGAATGGGAACCGGCTGGCGAAGTTTGTGCCGGAGGGGATCGAGGGGCGCGTGCCGCATCGTGGACCTTTAGAGGCGATGGTGTTTCAGCTTGTCGGCGGGTTGCGCTCGGGGATGGGGTATCTGGGCTGCGCGACGATTGAGGATTTGCAGACGAAGGCGAAGTTCATTCGCATCTCGGGCGCGGGGTTGCGCGAGAGCCATGTGCACGATGTGGTGATTACGAGGGAAGCGCCGAACTATCACGTGGAGTAGGGAAGGCCGAGGGCGCTGAAGGCGATGCGGCTGATTTCGCGGGCATCTTCGGCGGAGGTGTTTTTGCTGAGGCCGTCGAGGCGGCGTTCGATGGCTCCGCGCATCATGTCGACGATGGCCTGAGCGAGGGGATCGAGCGGTTGCGGGGCGACTTCGCCGGTGCGTACGCCTTCTTCTAATACCGATTGAATGCTGGCGACGGCGCGGTTGATGATGGCGTGGGTCTGCTTGCGATGCTCGGGCGCGCGGCCGACGGTGAGAAGCATGCGGTAGAGGCTGCGCTGCTCCATCCAGAAGTCGAGGCGGACGGTGATGAGGGTTTCGAGCCTGGTGTGAAAGTCTGCGATGCCGGCGGTGCGCTCCACGGCGAGCGTACTGAGCTGCTCCATGCCGCTGTGCGCGGCGGCGGAGTAGATCTCGGCTTTGGAAGAGAAGTAGAGGTAGAGAGTTCCTTTGGCAATCTTCGCCTGGGCGGCTACGTCCTCCATGCGGGCCTCGGTGTAGCCCTTTTTGCAGAAGACCTTGAGGGCGGCGGCGAGGATCTCGGCGCGGCGGAGGCCGGCGAGGGTCCGGCTGCGGGATGTCTGTCTCCGGGTGGCTTGCCTGCGGGTTTTGAGGGCTACGGGCACGCATTGCAACGCTATCACAGAGATTGCACAGCCTTTCGGTGGTAAGGCGCGGATCATTTATGGAATCCTGAGGCGCGGTTCCGGCTCTAATGACTGTGGAGTCATTTTTCTGACTAATCAGTCACAATTTGAGGAGGATCTGGAGGAGGCGGAGGAGCCGCTCGGCGGCTCGGCTACGGAGTTTGAGCCTGGCGTGGCGCTGGAGGGCGAGCCGGAGCTTGGGCCGAGTGCGGAGCTGGAGGCGCTGTTCGCGGAGAAGGAGCCGGAGGCGGGTTCGGTTGCGGTTGCGCGGCCGGAGGCGCGGATCTTCAATCCGTGGATTATTGCGCTGGTGGTGACGATGGGCACGTTCATGGAGGTGCTGGACACCTCGATTGCGAACGTGGCGCTGCCGCATATCGCGGGCAGCCTGTCGGCCTCGCAGGACGAGAGCACGTGGGTGCTAACGAGTTATCTGGTGGCGAACGCGATCATCCTTCCGATCAGCGGATGGATTTCGAGCATCATGGGCCGGAAGAACTTTTACCTCGCCTCGGTGGTGCTGTTTACGGCGTTTTCGGCGTGCTGCGGAATTGCGCCGACGCTGGGACTGCTGGTGATGTTTCGCGTGCTGCAGGGGCTGGCGGGCGGAGGATTGCAGCCTTCAGTGCAGGCGATTCTGGCGGATGCGTTTCCGGGAGAGAAGCGGGGAATGGCGATGGCGGTGTATACGGTCGCCATTCTTTGCGCGCCGGTGCTGGGGCCGACGATGGGTGGATGGATTACGGACAACTACTCGTGGCGATGGATCTTTTACCTCAACATTCCGGTGGGCGTGTTGTGCGCGATCTTTACGCGGATGATGCTGCGCGACCCGGCGCACCTGGTGAAGAAGCGCGCGGAGATGAAAGGAAAGCCGCTGCGGATTGACGGCGTTGGGCTGGGGCTGATCTCGATTGGGCTGGCGTCGCTGGAGATTGTGCTGGACCGCGGGCAGGAGCTGGACTGGTTTGGGTCGCCGTTTATTACGTGGGCGAGTGCGATTGCGGTGATTTGCCTGGTGTCGGCGGTGGTGTGGGAGTTTCGGGCGAAGGATCCGGTGGTGAACCTGCATTTGCTAAAGGAGCGTAATTTTCTGTTCTGCTGCGTGATCGTGCTGGGCACCTATACGGCGCTGTATGCGACGACGTTTCTGATGCCGCAGTTCATGCAGGAGCTGATGGGCTATAGCGCGACGACGGCGGGGTTTGCACTGTCGCCGCCGGGGCTGGTGACGATGATTGAGGTGCCGATGGTGGGATGGCTGCTGAGCCGGGGCACCGATGCGCGGCGGATGATTGCGGTGGGCATTGTGACGATGACCGTGTCGACGTGGTGGATGTCGGTGGCGAACCTAGGTATGGCGGAGAGCAATCTTATCTGGCCGCGGGTGTTGCAGATCATGGGGCTGGGGATGACGACGGTGCCGTTGAGCACGATCATGTTCCGCTTTCTGCCGACGTCGGAGAGCAGCAATGCGGCGGGGATCTATGCGCTGACGAGGAATGAGGGCGGAAGTATCGGGATTGCGATCTCGAGCACATTTCTGCAGCGCTCGTCGCAGACGCACCAGACATACCTGGCGGCGAACCTGACGCAAGGACGGGCGATGCAGGCGGCGCAGGCGGCCGCGGCGAGCTTGCCGGGAGCGGTGGCGGACAGAGCGCACGCGGGGATGGCGCTGGTGTATGCGCAGATGCAGCGGCAGGCGGTGTTGCTGGCGTATCTGGATCAGTACAAGCTGTTCGCGTACATCCTGGCTTTCCTGTTGCCGCTGGTGCTGTTTTTGAAGAGGCCGCCGCGGACGGTGGGGAAGGTTGAGCTGGAGGCTCATTGAGGCGGTTGTGCGGGCAGCGTCGAACTGCAGGTCTCTCCACTCCGCTTCGCTCCGGCCGAGATGACAGAGCTTTGGCGGCCGCTGGGTGTTGCTTTCAGTTTTGAGCTGTGAGCTGTCAGCTTTGAGTTAAGGCGTCGGGTGGGTGTGTTCCCAGACCATGGCTTCGAAGCGGTGGAGGGTGTGGAAGCCCTGTTGTTCGTAAAGCTTTCTGGCGGCTTCGTTGCTTTCGGTGACGGTGAGCGAGAGGCTGGTGACGCCGTGGGCGGCGAGGCCGGCGATGGAATGGCGGAGAAGGGCTGGACCTAATCCAAGGCCGCGCAGCGCGGGGTCGATGCAGAGCTGAGTGATGTGGGCGGAGTCCTGGCGGACGCGCGAGCAGAGGATGAGGCCGAGCAGCTCACGGGAGTGCGAGTTGCGCAGGATCCAGGAGCTCTCGGGGTCGAAGATGCCGCAGCCGGGGAAGCGGATGATGTTGTGCAGGAAGCGCTGGGCTCCGTGGACGCTGCGGTACTGGTCGTTGATGCCGCTGTCGACGTGGCCGAGGTAGGCGAGATGAATGAGCGCGGCGGCGGAGTCGTAGAGGTCGGGCTGCCAGGGCTCGAGGGTGATGTCGGGGGGCAGGGAAGGCGCGGTTGAGGCGGGAGCGGGCGAGCGTAAATTCGCGACCATGAAGAGGCGGGGGCAGGCGAGGAAGCCTCGCTCGGTGAAGGGCTGGGAGAGGGCGCCGGCGGGAAACATCAGGAGCTGGGATTCGATGCGGTCGACGCCAGGCGCGGCTTGCAGCATCTCGAGCAGGTGGGTGAGGAGGGTGTCGCAGACGGGATTTTGCGGGCCTTCGCCTTCGCCGAAGGCATAGACGTCGCCGAGCACGGCTTTGGCGGCTTCGAAGACGGCGAAGGCGTAGCCGGCGATGCGGCCGCGACGGAGGGCGACGAAGCCGGGGAGGACGCGGCTGTCGAGATACTTGAGCAGAACAGAGGTGGAACCGGAGTAGTCCCAGAAGAGGCGGCGCTGCCAGCGGTCGGCCTCTTCGAGCAGAAGGGGCTGGAGCTGCGCGGCGGAGAAGTGGCGCAGGTCGAGGACCTCGAGCTGGGATGGTTTGCTCATGTGGTGAGGCTTACTCCAGGGCTGAAGAGGGTGTTGAGAAAGTGGCACCCAGCAAGAAAAGCGTACCTCAGGGGCTAAAGCCCCGTTGCAGTAGATTACTTACGGCACGGCTGAAGCCGTGCCCTTAACGAAACTGATTTTTTTCATCACCCTCTGGCGCCCCGTTTTCCCCGGTACACGAAGAGAGCCAAGCAGACCCCAGGCTGAAGCCTGGGGCTACCAGGCTTGGCCTCCCTGGAAGCAACATCAAATCGTTCCCCTTCGCCTTCGCTCAGGGGCGAAAAGCAGATTCCCTTCGGGAATGACAACCAGAAAGGCAAAGGCAAAAGCAGGTCTTTCCCTTCGATAAGTTTCCGCAGTCGCTTTAACTGCCTGGATAAACCTTATACACGGACAGGCCCTGCGGAGCGTAGAGGAAGAGCTGCTGGTAGGTGCGGTTGGGCAGAATCTCGGGCAGGTCGGCGGCTTCGCCGGTGGGAAGGACGAGGAGATGAGCGCCGTCGGGGATGGCGGTGTCGTAGGGGACGATGGTCTGGTCGCGATAAAAGGCGAGGCCGTAGACGAGGTCGCGGCGGACGTCATGCTCGGCGACGATCTGCGCGTCGGGGGCAGCCTGCTTGATCTGGCGGGCGAAGGGGCGGGCGGAGTAGTTGAGGTCGAGCAGATGACCGTGCATGCCGAGCAGGAAGTACATCATGCCCATGAGCGGAACCATGGTGGCGAGGAGCAGGCGCTTGGTCCCGAGGAGTTTTACGACCCCGATGATGAAAAGCGCGGCGAGGGTGCCGAGCAGGGCGGCCCAGACGAAGGTGCGGGTACGAGGAACGATGCGCTGATAGACCATGTACTGCGGGCAGAGCAGGATGACGAAGGTCATGAAGCCGGTGAGCGCGGCGTGGAGATAGAGAAGCCAGGGGGAGATGCCGGTGCGACGGATGCGGAAGAGGTAGTCTCCGGCGAGGATGGCGAGCGGAGGGAGCGAGGGAAGGATGTAGCCGGGGAGCTTGGAGACGGAGAAGGAGAAGAAGACGACGGGGAGGAGCGACCAGAGGACGAGGAACTCGGGGAAGGCGTCGCCGGCGCGCATGTGGCCGAGATAGCGGCGGGGCTTGTGACGCACCTTCCACTCGGCGAGGGAGACGTCCATGCCGTCGACCAGAGCGCGCAGGGCGAGGGCGGTCCAGGGCAGCAGGCCGACGATGAGCACGACGACGTAGTAGAACCAGTGCTGCGAGTGCCGGTAGCGGTCGGTAGCGAAGCGCTCGAGGTTGTGCTGGAGGAAGAACTCGCGGAAGAAGCCGGGGTTGCGGCGCTGGACCTCGATGAACCAGGGCAGGACCATGAGGAGATAGAGCAGGAGGCCGGGAATCCAGATGGTGCGGCGGATGGCGGACCACTCGCGGCGCAGGCCAAGGAAGAGGATGATGGTGCCGAGCATCAGGAAGATGGCGACGGGGCCTTTGGCGAGGGTGGCGGCGGCGCCGAAGAAGTAGAGATCGAAGAGCCAAAACTTTTTGCCGGTCTCATACCAGGCGTACCAACCTAGTAGTCCCATGGATAAAGGAGCGGCGAGCTGCATGTCAGTAGACGCACCACGGGCAAAGCCCACCATGCCCGCCATGGAGACCATGATGAGTGCAGCGTCGAGATGGCCGCCAGGCCTGAATCGCCGGAGATGAAGGAAGGCGAGGATGAGAAGAGCGCCGGTGGCGGTGGCGGAGGGAAGGCGAGCCGACCAGTCGTAGACGCCGAACTCCTTGAAGAAGCTCATGGCGCGCCAGTAGTAGAGGGCGGGCTTTTCGAGCCAGGGGCGGCCGTAGAGGATGGGCGTAACGGTGCCGCCGACGAGGCACTCGTAGCTGGCGTGGAGGTCTTTGGGGCGGAGGCTGCGCGGGACGATCTCGGCGTGGACCTGCTGGCAGATGTCGTTGTGGGCGGCGAGCATCTCGCGGGCGACCTGGGCGTAGCGCGGCTCGTCGGCGCCGACGAGGCCGAGCTGGTCGCCACCGAAGTAGGGCGAGAGGCCGTAGAAGAGGAAGTAGCCGCCGAGGATGACGAGGATGAAGAACTCCCACGCCGTGCAACCAAGAGAGGCAGGGAGGAGTTCGCGCCAGCGCCCGAAGAGACTGGCCCTGGGTTGAAGCGTCGATACGGGTTGGGTGCTATCCGTCAACAGTACAGTCTGGCTCCGCTGGGATGCCGGTTGGTTATTTTTGAAAGCCGGCGCTGCGGGGGTGTTTCAGCGACCCTTAGGCTAACAGAGTGGCGCAGTCGGCCTGACAAGCAGAGCGCAGCTCGCCGACCATGCGCGGGGCCACCTCGGCGAGGGAGCCGTTGACGGTGCAGCCGCTGGCGTTGCGATGGCCGCCGCCGCCAAAGCGCTCGGCGACCTCGGCGACATCGACTGTGCCCTTGCTGCGCAGGTTGAGGCGGAAGCAATCGCTGTCGGGCAGCTCGCGCAGGAAGACCGCGGCGCGGACGCCAGCGATGCCGATGAGGTAGTTGACGATGCCCTCGCAGTCTTCGGGGATGGCTCCGGCGCGTTCCATGTCAAGGCTGCTGAGGGATGTCCAGGCGATCTCACCGTCGATCTCCATGTTGGAAAGCGCGATGCCGAGAACGCGGACCTTGCTTTCGGGGTTGGAGAAGTAGATGGACTGGGCGATGCCGTTGGCGTCGGCGCCGCGCTGGAGCAGATGCGAGGCGAGCCCAAAGGTGGCGGCGCCGGTGCCGGCGTAGGTAAAGGAGCCGGTGTCGGTGAGCACGGCGGTGTAGAGACAGCTTGCAATCTCGGGGGTGATCTCGATGCCGGAGGCGATGGCGAGATCGTAGACCATGGCGCCGACGGCGCAGGCTTCAGGATCGATCCAGTTGACGTCGGCGAAGCTGCGACCGCTCTGGTGGTGGTCGATGTTGAGAATTCGCTGCGCGCCGATGCGGGCAAAGCCGGTGCGCTCGATGGAGTCGCACTCGAGCAGGATGGCCACCTGCGGCAGAGGGTGGTCCGGAATTTCATTGAGGATGCGGTGAACGCCGGGAAGGCAGTGATACATGGAGGGGATGGCGTCAGAGAAGGCGACAACGACGCGCTTGCCCATGGCTTCGAGCAGGTGTTGCAGGCCGAGCGCGGAGCCGATGGCGTCGCCGTCAGGACGGGCGTGCGAGGTGATAAGAAAGGTATCGCTCTCGCGCAGGATGCGAAGAAGCGAGGCAATGGACTCGGCGCGCATCAACTGTGGCTCTCCATAGTCGCTGCGGCGCCGGTCGCGGCGGCGGACTTGCGCTGGAGCTTTTCGCGGCGCTTCTCCATGCGTCCAAGCAGCTCGTCCATGCGGGCGCCAAGCTTTTCGGAGCGGTCGATGGCGAAGGTGAGCTCCGGAACGTGGCGTACGCCCATGCGGTCGCGGATCTCGGTGCGGATGTAGTTGCGGGCGGCTATGAGGCCGGCGAGGGTGTCCTCTTCGGTCTTCTCATCGCCAACCACCGCGATGAAGACGCGACAGCTTTTGCCGCCGGGAGCGAGCACGACCTCGGTGACGTAACAGGGCGCGATGCGAGGGTCGGAGAGCTCGCCTTCAAGCATGGCGGTGATCTCTTCGGTGAAGGTGCTCGCGACGCGGCCGCGGTGATATTGTCTGGCTCGTTGTTCAGGCATGGGGCGACTGTGCAGAATAGCATCCCTGAGGGCGGATAGCGACTAGGTTACTAGGACTCTAAAGGCACGTTACTTTCGATGTAGGCGTCGAGAACCTCGCAGCCGAGGCCGGTGGAGAGGCGGCGGACGGCCTCTTCGACCTCGCGGAGCTGGCCGGAAAGATAGGCGGAGGAGCCTGAGATGGCGGCAATGCCGAGGGTTGCGCGGTTCCAGACGAGGGCCTCGTCAAGTTCGGCGACGGAGATGTTGAAGCCATGGCGGAGCTTGTCTTTGAGCGAGCGCACGGCCTGGCGGCGGTCCTTGAGGGATTGCGCGTGCTCGATAGCCAGCTCGATGGTGAGGGTCGCGACGGGCATGGGGGAGTGAATAGTGAGTCGTGAATAGTGAATAAGGCGGAGGCGGCGATATCGGTCACTCAATGATAGTTGAGTGCTATAACTCCTGTGTTCCGATCAGACTGGATTTTGGGTTGGTTGAAGGAGGCACGATGGCGTCGTCGCGTAGAGAGTTTCTTGCTCAGGGATCGCTGGGGTTGATTGCGGCGGCACTGGCGCCGGGTGTGGGTGAGGCAGGTACGCAGACGCCGCAGATGGCGACGACGCCCGGGGCAACGCCGGCGTTTGGCACGGCGGCTCCGGTGGGGCCGGAGGTTTCGGCGCAGACGTTTGTGGAGGCCGAGAAACTGGTGCAGGTGACGATGTCGGCGGAGCATCGTGCGGAGGCGGCGGGGAACTGGCGGCAGTCGATGGCTGCGGTGTATGAGCGGAGGGTGGGGCCTCGCAAGCTGGAGATCGGCTATGAGGATGCGCCCGCGACGGTGTGGAACCCGCGGCTGCTGCACTTTGAGGAGGGATGCGAGACGCAGCCGGAGAGAACGTTTTCGATGACGAATAAGGTCGTCAATGATGAGGCGCTGCCGAGCCGCGACGAAGACATTGCGTTCGCGCCGGTGAGTGAGCTCTCGATGATGATCGCGCTGAAGAAGATCACGTCGGAGCGGCTGACAACGATCTATCTGGAGCGGCTGAAGAGATTTAATCCGAAGCTGAACTGCGTGATCACGCTGACGGAAGAGCATGCACTGGAGCAGGCGCGCGCAGCAGACAAGGAGATTGCCGCCGGGAAATATCGTGGGCCGCTGCATGGGATTCCGTGGGGAGCGAAGGATTTGCTGGACACGGCGGGGATTCGCACGACGTGGGGAGCGGAGTTTAATCGCGATCGCGTTCCGGCGAAGGACGCGGCGGTGACGGCGAAGCTGAACGAGGCGGGTGCGGTGCTGGTGGCGAAGCTGAGCCTGGGCGCGCTGGCGCTGAACGATGTGTGGTTCGGCGGCCAGACGATGAATCCGTGGCTGCTGGAGGAGGGATCGTCGGGGTCGAGTGCGGGACCGGGCGCGGCGGTGGCGGCGGGGCTGGTGGGGTTTGCGATTGGGTCGGAGACGCAGGGAAGCATTATTTCGCCGAGCGTGCGGTGCGGCGTGACGGGGCTGCGGCCGACGTTTGGACGTGTGCCGCGCACGGGAGCGATGACGCTGAGCTGGACGTGCGACAAGCTGGGAGCGATGGCACGCGGTGTTGAGGACACAATGCTGGTGCTGGATGCGATCTCCGGTTATGACGCGGGCGATATGGGCAGCGTGGACGCGCCGGATGTGGATCTGAATCCAAACAAGAAGATCACAGGATTGCGCGTGGGCTATATTCCGGCGTGGATGAAAGAGAATCCGGCGACAGACGTGGATCGTCACGCGCTGGAGGTGGTGAAGAAGCTGGGGATGACGGCGGTGCCGGTGAAGCTGCCGGACTGGCCGTACGATTCGCTGAATGTGATTCTGTTTGCGGAGTCGGCGGCGGCGTTTGAGCGGGTGACGCTGGATGGCGAGGTCGACCAGTTGAAGATGCAGGTTCCGGATGCGTGGCCGAATACATTTCGGCAGTCGCGGTTTCTGAGTGCGGTGGATTTTGTGCAGGCGGACAGACTGCGGCGCAAGGTTGCCGAGGAGATTGCCCGGGTGATGAAGGATGTCGACGTGCTGCTTGTTCCGAGTTTGCGCGACGAGGCGCTGGTGATCTTCAACTTCACAGGGCATCCGTCGCTGACGTTGCGCGCGGGGTTTGTGGAGGTAAGCGAGGCGCGGAGCGACTGGGCACCGGACCCGAAACATCCGCTGCCGAAGTTTTCGCCGCCGCGGCGGGTTCCTCACGGGGTTACGCTGATTGGGCGGCTGTTTGAGGAGGGAACGCTGGGGCGGGCTGGCATGGCGCTGGAGCGTGCGTTCGGTGTGGTGGCGGAGCGACCCGCGGGGTTCTGAGGATCATTGGGCTGTGGGTTGATGAGGAACGCGTGGTGCGGTGCCGGATTGAAGTACGAGCGTGACCGTGTGAGCGGCGCGATCGAGACGGCGGTCGAGGGACGGAGCGTGCAGGTTTGCCTTTTGGAAGTCTTCCAGGATGGCGCCAAAGAGGTGTGCGTCGGCGACGACGCCTGGAGTAAGACGGCTGTCATGGGCAAGCCTGGACTGCGCGGCTTCCGGCAGCGCGGAGGCATCGATGCGTGCGAGGTGGAAGAGCGGGCCGGGTGTGACGGAGATCGCGTAGGTCGCCGCGTGACCGACATTGTCGATGGTGGAGGCGGTGTGGGCGTCTGCCGTGAGATAGCCCAGACTCTGGTAGGCGAGCGCGATCCTCTGCCCGCTGATGGTCAGGCCCATGGGTGAGGCAGGCGCACCGGTTTTGAGGTCGGAGAGCTTGCGGAGGTCGGATTCCGCGAGCGGCGGTTGGGCGGCGAGCTGGAGCTGCGTGATGCGGTAAAGCTCGCCGCGATGCACGGTGGCGGTGGCATCGATGGTGAAGGCGGCCCCTTCGGAATGCGGCGCGGAGAAGACGGGCGGGTCGACGACAGCATCGAGGAAGCCGGCGTTGTGGAAGATGTCCGCGCCGTCGTGGGTGATGGTGAAGGAGGCGAGGCTGGAGTCGAAGTCCTGGCCGCGCAGGCCGCCGATGAGGTCGCCGGTGGTGGGGCCGAAGGCCGGCTGGGCCGCGTCGATGTGCAGCGTGCCGAAGCGAATGGAGGGTTGCTCGATGCTGAAGGCAATGGCCTTTTTTTGCGTGGCGGGATCGGTGCTGCGTTCGGCGTCGACGGTGATGTTGAGACCCTTGTCGTGCGCGAGAGCGACCAGAGCGGCCTTGACCAGATCAGTCAGAGAGCCGGTGAGGGCAAGCTCGCCATGGTAGAGCGGGACGCGGGCTTCGACGGCGCGCTCAAGCTCTTCGGGCTGCCACCAGACGAAGTTTGCGAAGCGCACAGGAAGCATCTGTGAGCCGGCGGCAGTGGTGAGCTTCACGGTCAGTGCGGTGTTGTTCACCGTGTAGCCGATGTCGGTGAAGGAGCCGGTGTCGGCGAGCTTCTGCAGGCCGGCTTCGATCTCGGCCCTGGTCAGCGGAACGCCTTCGCGCAGGCCGCTGAGGCGGAGAAGATCGGCTGGGTCGAGGCCGGGAGAGCCTTCGAAGTGGATCGCTTTGGGGGTGTAGGTCTGGGCTGAGGCGGGGTGCGCGAGCGCGAAGGCGCACAGCAGCGCAAGCAAGGGAAGTAGAGAACGCAGGACCCGGGTCATGATGAATGCGGCGAGTGTACTTCGTCTCGCCGCATTCACCAACGATTAAATTGACGTGCTGGGGACGCTGGGGAAGAGGCTCAGGCGTTCTCGATCTTCTTCTTCCAGGGGGTTGCGGACTGGAGGGCCTTGTTCACGTTGTTGATGTTTTCGACGCCGGTGGTATTGAGCCAGTCGCGGAAGGCCTGCTCGCCCTGCTTGGCGTAGATGGCGATGCCGTCCTTCCACGTGGCGCGGCCGCAGAGCACGCCGTTGAACGGAGTGCCGGATTCTCCGGCGAGCTCGAGAGTCTCGATGAAGACGGGGTTGGAGACGCCGGCGGAGAGATAGATGAACGGCAGCGTGGTGGTCGCGGCGGCGTCGCGGAAGTGATTGAGCGCCTCGGCGCGGGTGTAGGCGCTGGAGCCCTTGTAGGCCTTGGTGCCTTCGACGAATTCCATGACGATGGGAACTTCGACCTTGAGGACATCGATGCCGTAGACGGGCTTGGAGAACTCCTTCATCGAGCCGGCGACGATCGCAGGCTTCTTGCGCGCGTACTCGACGGACTTTTCGTCGCCGCCAGCGGCGTCGTAGCCTACGAACTCGCAGAAGAAGGGGATGTCGAAGGCGCGGCACTCGGCGCCAATGCGCTCGATGAAGGCGTGCTTGACGTCGTTGATCTCGGGCTGCTCGAAGGGGGTGTAGTAGAGCAGGATCTTGATGGCGTCGGCGCCGGCGTTCTTGAGGCGGCCCACGCTCCAGTGGTCGAGCAGATCTGGAAGGCGGCCCTGCTCGGTGGCGTCGTAGCCGGTCTTCTCGTAGGCGAGAAGGAGGCCCTTGCCGTGGCGGTGCTTGCTGGCGGGCAGACCGAACTCGGGATCGAGCAGGATGGCCGAGGCATGCTGGGTGAGGACGTCGGTGACGAGCGTCTTGAAGACCTCAAGGTCATGCGAATCGGCGGTGGCGCCGCGGGCCGCGCCGAGCGACTTCTGCAGCGATCCGCGCTGGTCCATGGCGGCTGCCGCAATGACGCCGCGGGCGTCCGAGACGGCGTTCAGGCCAGCAAGTTTTCCGGGTGTTAGCTTCATCAATTTCTCCTGTATCTCGCGTTCAAGGCTTGGGGTGAAACAAAAATGGGGTTCGATGAAATTGTACAGCGGGCAGGAGAGGACGTTCGCGCGCGATGCGTGCGCGTGGAGAGAATGCAGAGAGATTTGTGCAGCTCGCGTGTGTTGGCGAGTGTCAGGCGCGGAGTCGATTGCGGAGATCGTCGGCCAGACGCACGAGATGGCGGAGCTTCGGCACCTGTTCGGGGCCGGCTTCGCGGAGGGCGAGCTCGGACTCGAGCAGGAGACCAGAGAGCGAGGCTCGCAGCTCGCTCTGCAGCGAGGCAGTGGCGGCTGCGCGGGCGCGGGCCTGGTCCTGGGCGCGTCGATGAAGCGCCGAGCGCACCTGACGCACGATGCGCGCGGGGCCGGAGCGGGCGAAGTTGATCTCCAGCACCGGCGCTGTGCCGGCGTTCTGGAAGAGGATGTCCGTGGCTACTGGATTGGCTTCGGCGAGACCTTCGTCGAGCAGCACCAGGGAGTACTCGCCGCGGCGGAGAGCTGCCAGGCCAGTGCGGCGGTTGGAGGCGCGCACGGAAGGCAGGTTCAGCTCGTGGCACAACGCGTCCGTAATGACGATGGAGGCGGCTTCAGGGGCGATCAGGAGAATGGGGCTCTGCATTGGTAAGACTCCGGTCGAGTTGTGGGGGTTAGGGGAGTTGTTCGTTGTTAGTGGTTAGTGAAGGGGGAGTGAATAGTGAATAAGACCAAGGCGGAGTGAGTCAGCGGGGCAGGTAGATCTTTGGACCTCTTTAGGGTTCATCGACACTTAGGCCATATTCCTTTAGTTTGCGGTAAAGGGTGGTTTTGCCGATGCCCAGGAGGCGGGCGGCCATCAGCTTGTCGCCGCGGAGTTGGTGGAGCGCATTGAGGATGGCACGCTTCTCCATCTCGGCGATGGAAAGCACCTCGCTGGGCATGACGGAAAACGGTGTGCCGGAAGCGGTGGTCTCTGCCCGCTCCCCCATGGAGAACACGGCTGCGGTGGTTTGCTGGGACGCAGACTGGCCTGCTGGCTGGGCTGGTAGAGCGGAGAGTGCGGTTGCGCCGCGCCACTCGATGTGAAGCCGTGCGTCCTGAAGCTGGGTGGGGAAGTCGCCCAGGTGCAGCACCGGACCGCTGGAGAGCGCGGCGGCGCGTTCAATGGCGTGCTCGAGCTCGCGCACGTTGCCGGGCCAGTCGTAGTCCATCAGCAGGCGCATCGCGTCGTCGGCGAAGGTGTAGGTGATCTTCTTGTCGCGGCCGAGGCGCTCGAGCACACTGGCGGCGAGCAGGGGAATGTCGGCCTTGCGCTCGCGCAGCGGAGGGATGCGAAGGTTGACCACGTTGAGGCGGAAGAAAAGGTCTTTGCGGAAGCGGCCGGTCTCGACCATAGCGGCGAGGTCGCGGTTGGTGGCGGCGAGGATGCGCGCGGAGATGGGAACGGCGTGGGTTGCGCCTACGGGACGGACCTCCTTTTCCTGCAGAGCGCGCAGGAGCTTGGCTTGCAGGTCCAGAGGGAGCTCGCCGATCTCGTCCAGAAAGATGGTGCCGCCTTCGGCTGAGGCGAGCAGACCTGTTTTGGCTTGCTCGGCTCCGGTGAAAGCTCCTTTGACATGGCCGAAGAGCTCGCTCTCGATGAGGGTGGGAACCAGCGAGCCGCAGTCTACGGGGACGAAGGGCTTGCCGGCGTGAGGACCGTTGAGATGAATGGACCGTGCTACGAGCTCCTTGCCGGTGCCGGACTCGCCCAGGATGAGAACCGGATGGCTGGTGAAGGCGACCTTGGAGAGGATGCGGTAGATCTTCTCCATGGCCGGAGAGCGGCCGATGAGCGTACCCATGCCGCGGCCGGTGCGAAGACGCTCGCGGAGCTGGCGGGCCTCGGCGTCGAAGCTGCGGCGGTGGGCGGCGCGCTCGAGAGTGGCGGTGAGCTCTTCGATGGTGAAGGGCTTGGCGAGGTAGTCGCCCGCGCCGACGCGGATGGCTTCGATGGCGGAGGAGACGGTGGCGAAGGCGGTCATGATGACGACAACGGCTGCCGGGTGGCGGCCGCGGATCTCTTCGAGCAAGGTGAAGCCGTTGCCGCCGGGCAGCTTCAGATCGAGCAGAACGATGTCGAGGCTGCCTTTGGCGAGCGCGGGCTGTGCGGAGGCGATGGAGTCCGCGGCTTCGACGACGAAGCCGAGGCCGGCGGCCACCTCCATGCAGGCCTCGCGGACCGGCGGATCGTCTTCGATGACCAGGACCCGCAGCTTTTGCGCGGCTGCATTGGCCGAGGCCCCGACGATTGAAGCGTTCACCAGGGCTTCGGAAGGCCTGGCTGCGTCGTGGTTCAACATGGCTGCACGCCGACCGCAGGCGGATAGGGGCGATGGCGCGGGAGATGCGCCTTGAGGGCGTTGGTGAGTGTGTTCCGTGCGGCTGAACTCAGCGGGTGAGCCTGCATGGGTGCTCCGAAATAGGAAGTTACTTCTGTTCTTTGGTAATCACGTCAAGGGCCAAAGTGGGAGACGCCGTAAGTTATTGATAATTTGGGTTGTCTCATGGATGGATGTAGATATCGGTGTAGTCAAGGGGTCCCAAAATGAAACAGTTCCACTGAATTTCTGGCGATTTAGAAGAATTTAGAACCTTTTTAACCGATTCCCAAAATAGTCCGCAATACCCATTTTGGGACCGATTTCTGCTTAGGTGTTACTTCTTAGTTATCTTTGTGCTTTGCAGAGCTTTCAAAAGGCGATAGCGAACGAGCGGCGGGAGCTCGAATGGGGTTGCTGAGGTGGGGCCTTACAATGACTCGATGACTGAGGCGATGATTGAGGTGGATGAGCTGTTTCGCAGTGGGGGACGGGGGGCGGACCAGGCGCGCGAACTGCGGCTGACTCCGGGGTTTGTGGCGACGGCTGAGGGGTCGGTGCTGATTGAGGTGGGGCATACGCGCGTGCTTTGCAATGCGACGGTGCAGGAGGGAGTGCCGGGATGGATGCGGAACTCGGGCAAGGGGTGGGTGACGGCGGAGTATGCGATGCTGCCGCGGGCGACGCTGACGCGGACACCGCGGGAGAGCGAGCGCGGGAAGATCGGTGGGCGGACGCATGAGATTCAGCGGCTGATTGGGCGATCGCTGCGGTCGGTGGTGGATATGAAGCTGCTGGGCGAGCGGTCGGTGATTCTGGACTGCGATGTGTTGCAGGCCGACGGCGGGACGCGCACGGCGGCGATTACGGGCGCGTGTACAGCGCTGGCGCTGGCGCTGGGGAAGCTGGTGGCGGCGGGGACGCTCAAAGCATCGCCGCTAAAGCAGATGGTGGCGGCTACGTCGGTGGGGATTGTGGATGGGCGGGTGTTGCTGGACCTTGCCTATGAAGAGGACGCGCGCGCCGAGGTGGATATGAATGTGGTGATGACAGCGGGCGGCGGACTGGTGGAGACGCAGGCGACGGCGGAGCGTGGGGCGTACTCGCGGGCGCAGTTGAACGAGATGCTGGATGTGGCGGAGCGGGGGATTCAGGAGCTGCTGGCGGCGCAGAAGGGATGTTTGGAAGCGAGTAGTTAGTGGTTAGTCGTTAGTGGTTAGTAGGAGAACGAGATGGCTTGTCATCACTTCGATCATGTGAATCTGAAAGATGTGCCGGGCGCTTCGGCGAGTTATGCGAAGGGCTGCGCGGAGTGCATCAAGATGGGCGACTCGTGGGTGCATCTGCGCGAGTGCCTGGTGTGCGGGAACGTGGGCTGTTGCGACTCGTCGAAGAATAAGCATGCGACCAAACATTTTCATGCGACGAAGCATGCGGTGATGCGATCAGTCGAACCGGGCGAGCATTGGGGGTGGTGCTATGTCGATGAGGCGACGGTGGAGATAGGGCGGTAGAGTTGCTGTTGTCTCGGTCGGTCTGATTTGCGCTGCTATGCTGGCGGTGTGAGGTAAGAGAAAAACTATGGCAGATGACGCAGTACATATCACAGTGCGGCCCAATGGACCGTTGCGGGTGGAAGGGCACATTGTGCTGAAGGATGCAGATGGCAAGGAGTGGGACCTGACGGGCAAGCCGGCGGTGAGCCTTTGCCGCTGCGGGATGAGCGAGAAGCGGCCGTTCTGCGATGGGTCGCATGCGAGGAATAACTGGCAGTGCGCGGCGAGCCCTGGGAATTTGACGGGGCAGTGATGCCCGCTGCTTTAGCGGGTTAACTCGGGTTCGGTGGGGAGGACGGAGCCGAGGTCTTCGTCGCTGGTTTCGCCGAGGCCGCCGAAGCGGCGCTCGCGCTGCTGGTAGTCGGCGATGGCTTCGAGCAGATGAAGGCCGCGGAAGTCGGGCCAGAGCCGTTCGGTGACGAAGATTTCCGCGTAGGCGATCTGCCAGAGAAGGAAGTTGGAGATGCGTTGCTCGCCGGAGGTGCGGATGACGAGATCCGGGTCGGGCATGTGCGCGGTGTAGAGGTTCGAGGCGAGCGTCGCTTCGGTGAGGCGGGTGTTCAGGGCGTCGTCAACGCCTTCGGCGGCGAGCATGTCTTCGAGCGAGATGCCGCGATGGGCGGCCTCGGCAAGAATGGAGTGCGCGAGGCGGCGGGTGGCGTCGACAATTTCAGAACGAGAGCCGTAGTTGAGTGCGAGGGTGAGCGTGGTGCCAGTGTTCTTGGCAGTCTGCGCCTCGGCCCAGCGCATGGTGTCCTGCACTTCGGAAGGGAGCTCGTGGGTGCGGCCGATGTAGGCCATGCGGATGTTGTTGTCGTTCATGCGCTCGACGTTGGAGACGAGGTAGGACTTCAACAACTTCATGAGGAAGTTGACCTCGGACTTGGGGCGGCGCAGGTTGTTCTCGAGCGAGAAGGCGTAGAGGGTGATCCAGGGGAGGTCGATGCGGGAGGCGGTCTCAACGACGTACTGCACGGACTCGGCGCCCTGCTGGTGGCCGAGGAAGCGTTTGAGGGCGCGCTTGCCGGCCCAGCGTCCGTTGCCGTCCATGATGATGGCGACATGCTGCGGGATGCGGGAGGGATCGAGTGTGTCGTAGAGCGTGCGTTCCTCGGGAGAGAGCTCGTGGACGCGAGGGGAGTTCTGGTAGACGCGGCTGGAGTGGGGCTGGGACACGGTGCGGCTCGCTGGGATGAGGATAGCTGATGCGAGGGATCGGGGAACAGGGATTAGGAAAGGAGGAAACGGAGAGGCGCCGCTACGCTGCCCGGAATTGAAGGCTTGCGTGCGACGCCTGGAGGTCGTGCGAAGTTGCGGGTGCGGGCTAGGCCAGTTTGCGGGTGCGTCCTTGAGCGAGCTCGCGGACATGGTTGAGGAAGATCGACTTCTGGGTTGAGGTGAGATGGAGGGTGTACTTGGCGACCTCGGCGAGGAAGGGGTCGGTCATGAGAACGGCAGTCTCGTCCTTGTGGCGTGTCGGCGCGTCGCGGAGCAGGGCGGAGATGTCGACCTGGAGGGCGCGGGCGAGGCGATCGAGGGAGGAGAGCGTCGGCATGGCCTTGCCGTTTTCGATCTTGGAGATGTAAGTGCGCGGCACGCCCATGCGCATGGCGAGTTGGCGCTGCGAAAGATTGCGGACGTGGCGAAGGTCGCGCACGGCGGAGGCAACCTGAATGGTGTCGTTGTCGGGCCGGACTGTCTCGGCGACGATGGCGATGGCCTGCACCGAGGGCTGCTCGGGCAGAAGGGACTTCTTGCACTTGCGGCAGATGTCGTTGGTTGTGCGGAACTGGACAAGCTTGCAGTGCTCGCAACGGAGTACCTCACGTTCGGTACCCGAGACAAGCTGGGGTTGGGGCGTGGGCACGGCGATGGGCGCCATGATTGTTGCCATGTTGTGGTGTTGCGGGCGGATGCCAGAGCGGGCACCGCAGCGCATCACGTCCGATAAGGAGGCGAGCGATGTGCCTACTCTGACACCGGGTGCCCGAAGAGTCAAGGGGTCTTGTGGAAGATTCAGGGAGGAAAGTGGTAGAGAAGGGGGAAGAGAACCAAGGTGGTAAACAGATGGCAGTGAATAGTGAGTAGTGAATAGTGAATAAGGCGAAGACGCTGGAGGTGCGATGGCTGAGTTTGGGGCGGAGCAAGCGGAGAGGTTGTTGCGGGAGTGGACTGCTGGTGAGTCGCTGGTGAAACATGGTTTGGCTGTGGCTGCGTGCACGGAGAGCTATGGGCGGTTTGAGGCTGATCGACTGGGACTGGTGGGAGACGAGGCTGCGCGGTTGGTGGAGCGGTACCGGTGCGCGGGGCTGTTGCACGATTTCGATTATGAGAGACATCCGACGCCGGCGGAGCACCCGTTTGTGGGTGTGCAGCACCTGCGCGAGCAGGGGTGGCCGGAGGAGATTCTGCACGCGATTCTGGCGCATGCGGATTACTCCGGGGTGGTGGCGGAGTCTCACCTGGATAGAGCGTTGTTTGCGTGCGATGAGCTGGCGGGTTTCTTGACGGCGTGCGCTCTGGTGAAGCCTTCCAAGAAGATTGCGGAGGTTGAGGTCGCGGGCGTGAAGAAGAAGATGAAGGATAAGGCGTTTGCGCGGGCGGTGAAGCGCGAGGACATTACGCATGGCGCAGAGCTGCTGGGGATTCCGGTGGAGGAGCATGTTGGAAACTGTCTAGCGGCGATGCAGGCGCATGCGCAGGAGCTGGGGTTGTGATGGAGTGAATAGTGAGTAGTGAGTAGTGAATAAGGCAGGAGGAAGAATGAAACGCTGGGTTGCAGTTGCGGTGATGTTGATGACGGTGAGTGTGGCGGCGTATGCGGCAGATAAGCCTTTTGACTCCAGCCGCGACTCTGCGCAGGATTTGAAGGCAGCGATTCAACAGGCCGAGGCCGAGCATAAGAACATCCTGATGGATGTGGGCGGGAACTGGTGTTCCTGGTGCCTGCTGCTGGAACGCACGCTAACTCAGGATACGGAGCTGCATGCGCTGCTCGAAAAGAACTATGTGCTGCTGCATGTGAACTTCAGCATGGACAACCAGAATCAGGCGTTCCTGGGGAAGTATCCGGCGGCGAAGGGATATCCGGCGTGGTATGTGCTCTCTCCGCAGGGAAGATTGCTGAAGGCAGAGGATACGAGCGAACTGGAGGCGACGCACAAGCTTGACGCGGGCTACAACAAGGACGCGCTGCGAAAGTTTCTGGAGGAGAACGCGCCCAAGCCGCTGTATCAGCCGGTGAGGTGAGAGAAACAGATTTTAGATGACAGATTTTAGATGTTAGAGGTTTAGCAGCCGCGCAGGATGAGCAGCCAGATCAGCGACAGGAAAAAAGAGCCGATGATGCCGATGGCGATCAGAGGGGTGCGCATGGGTGGCTCGGAGGCGGAGTGGGTGGTTTCGTGCGGGGCGGCGGGGTTGTAGTGAATAGGGAAGAGCGTGCCTTGCGGAACAGCTTTGGCTGAGGTGAACTCGCCGGTGTGGAGTTCGGGTGTGCCTTCGGGGTTGGGCGCCCAGTAGTTGAAGGTGATGTGGAAGTGCCTGGTAGTGGGGGCGCCGAAGGCGAGGGCGCGGCCGGCGCCGAACTCGTACTTACAGGCGGTGACGGTGGCCATGGCTTCGGGCCAGGGGCTGTTCGAAATGTCGGTGTGTGTGGGCATTTTCGATGCTTTGAGCAAACAGCAGGTCCTTCGCTTCGCTCAGGATGACAATTCTTAGAGATCCAAACTGGAGATGCGCTGAATTTTGGCGGCGGCGAAGCAGGCGTTGGTGCGGTCGACGGAGCCGGAGTGAGTGTTAGTTGATGGAAGGGCGACAGCGCGGGAGAGGTCCTCGAGGACGAGGCATTCGAAGCCGAGAGCGGCGCCGTCGAGGGCGGAGAAGCCTACGCAGAAGTCGTAGGCGAGGCCGCAGAAAAAGTGGCGCGTAAGATTGCGCTCGCGCAGATAGCCGGCGAGCCCTGTCGGGGTGGTGTGGTCGTTTTCGAGGAAGGCCGAGTAGCTGTCGATGTCTTTGCGGAAGCCTTTTCTCAGGATGAGCTCGGCGCGGGGGATTTGCAGGCGGGGATCGAGCTCGGCTCCGGGAGTGTTCTGGATGCAGTGGTCGGGCCAGAGGGTTTGGGTGCCGTAGGGCGTCGCAACCGTGCCGGTGAAGGGATGCTTGCCGGGGTGGGCGCTGGCGAAGGAGATGTGGGCGCGGGGGTGCCAGTCCTGGGTGAGGACGACGTGGTCGAATCTGGCAGCGAGGGTGTTGATTCCGGGGAGGATGGCGTCGCCTCCGGCGACGGCCAAGGCGCTGCTATATTCCGGCGTGCTGGGAAGGAAGTCGCGCTGCATGTCGATGACCAGAAGGGCGTCCGTGGGACGAAGCTGAAGGGTCATAGATGAATTGTACGGAGGGGTGATATCGCCGGGCAGGCGGGGGCCGCTATTCTGGGCAGGTGAAGCGCGCGGTTGGGCTCTTGGATGGGGTTTCGGGCTGGTGGATGGGTTTCGTGGCTGCCTGCGTGCTGCTGGGCGCGAGCGCGTGCGGATGGGCGCAGGCTATGGCGCTGGTTGCTGTTTCGACGAGTGCTGCGGATGGGCAGGTCAGCGGCGTGGTGGAGGATGCGCAAGGGGCGCTGATTCCTGGCGCTCAGGTGACGCTCGACGAGAACGGCGTAGAGAAGCAGATTGTCAGCGGGAGCGATGGACGGTTTTGTTTCGCCGGTGTGCCTGCGGGCGCCTTTACGGTGAGGGCGAAGGAACAGGGGATGGAGGAGGGCGTGCGCTCGGGCACACTGGCGGCGGCGCAGCAGGTGGAGCTGGAGCCGATGATGCTGGTGGTGGGCACGACGATGGAAGTGAATGCGATGACGCGGGAGGAGATCGCGACCGTCCAGGTGAAGGCCGAGGAGAGGCAGAGGATTGGCGGGATTCTTCCGAACTATTTTGTGAGCTATGACGCGGACCCAGTGCCGCTGACCAAGCGGCTGAAGTTCGAGCTGGGATGGAGATCAGTGGTTGACCCGGCGAACGTCGCTTTCGTGAGTGCGGTGGCGGGGATGCAGCAGGCGGGCGGCTCGTTCAGCGGCTATGGCCGGGGTGCGTCGGGCTATGGCAAGCGGCTGGGAGCGGGGATGGCGGACGCGACGGTGGGGACGATGTTGAGTGGGTCGATTCTGCCGGTAGTGTTCAGGCAGGATCCGCGCTACTTCTACAAAGGCACGGGGAGCGTGCGCGAGCGGACGTGGTATGCGCTGAAGACTGCCGTGATCGCGAAGGGCGATAACGGCAAGTGGCAGCCGGCGTATGCGAATGTGCTGGGGAGTTTTGGCGCGGGCGCGGTGTCGAATCTGTATTATCCCGCGGCTGACCGGGGGGCGGCGTTGACGGTGGAGAACGGGTTCATCGCGATTGGATTCGATGGTTTCAGCAACGTGATGCAGGAGTTTTTGCTGCGGCGAATGACGCCGGGGTCGCGGCGTGAGATGGGGGAGTAAGGCGCGTGAGCCTTACACGCGGGCGATCATGACCTCGGTGGATTTGATGAGGGCGGCGGCGGTTTGGCCTTTGCGGAGCTGCATCTCGCGGGCGGCGTCGGAGGTGATGATGGAGGTGATCCGCTGGTCGCCGATCTCAAGGACAACTTTGGCGAGCAGGCCGCTGATCTTTACCTCGGCGATGCGGCCGACGAGCTGATTGCGTCCGCTGACGGCGCGGAAGCGGTCGCGTGAGGCTTTGGGGTTGGTGGTGCGGCGCGACTTCATCAGCGGCTTGAGCGAGGACTCGGGGATGCGGTGGTGGCCGCCGGGCGTCTTGATGGTCTTGAGGGTCCCGGCGAGGATCCACTGCTTGAGGGTGGGATAGCTGACGCCGAGGGCGGCTGCAGCTTCGCGCGGTTTCAGCAGGAGATCGGTGTCCGCCATGGTGGCCTCCGCTTTGTGCGTCCGCGGAGAAGTATACGCGGATGCATTTGAGCCCAGATCGGAGCACGCGAAAAGCGAGCCTCGCGTGCGGCTCGCAGGGGCATACATGCATCAAGAATTCGTTAGACGAAATCGTATAGAGTTGATAAATGAGCCGAGCCCGATTCCTGAGTCTTCGCTTCGTATGGTCATGTGCTGCTTTGTGGTTTGGTTTGGGTAGTGGTCTGGCGATGGCGCAAGCTCCGCAACCGAAGCCCGCTGAGCCGGATACGTTCTGGGGACGGTGGCAGGCGCGAGCGACGGCGACGCAGGCCGCGCAGCCGCACTGGATTACACCGCTGGTGCTGGTGACGCCGCGGCTGGAGCAGGAGTTCCGCGCGGACTTCGTGCACCAGTACAACACCAAGGGTGAGTATCAATGGACGTATGACAACGGCAAGGGGCTGGAGATGATCCCGGAGCGGCACACGGAGATTCTGATCAACCTGCCGCCCTTCGTCGATCATGGGAATGGAGCGAAGGACGGGTTTGGCGATATCGCGTTCATCGCGAAGGAGCGATTGTTTTCACGCAACGAGGAGCATGGGAACGGAATTGTGACGTTCTTTTTCGGGGGAACGATACCGACGGGGAAGAACGGGAATGGAAGCTGCTGCGCGGTGGTGACTCCGACGCTGGCGATGGGCAAGGGGTTTGGGCAACTGGCGCTGGAGACGACGGCGGGCGGATCGTTGCCGGTGACGAATGCGAAGGGGCTGGGGCACACGATTACGTGGAACAACGCGATCCAGTATCGTGTGGCGAAGACGGGTGTGGGGAGGTTGTTCTGGCCGGAGGTTGAGTTCAACTCCTCGTTCTTCAAGGGTGGAGCGAATGATGGGAAGGCTGTAGCGTATTTGACGCCGGGATTGGTTGTGGGGCGCGTTCCGTTGACCCATGATGCGAGCGGAAAGCCGGGGAGGCTGGGGCTGACGTTCGGCGCGGGCGAGCAGATTGTGCTGACGCACTTTCGCACGTACAACCACGCGACGATCATCACGATGCGGCTGCCGTTCTAATTCGTGCGGTGGGATTGCGTCTCAGCGGGCGTGCCTGGACGCGATCCATAGATAGGCGAGGATGGCGAGGACGGCGACGATGGCCATGGCGATGTAGACCCAGCGATCCTGGCTGCGGTCGCACATGGTGTTGCGCTCGGGCTCGTCGGGGTCGTATTGAAGACAGAATTTTGAGCCGATCTCCCAGGGGTCGGGGCTTTCGAACTCGCCGAGGTAGCGGCGACCGTTGACCTCGTAGTTGAAGGCGACCATGTACTCTTTGCCCGCGTAGCCGCCGCCGGCCGCGAGGCGGCAGTGTTCCTGCGAGGAGGTCTGGACGGTCGCTTCGGTCTGCTGCCATTCTTTGGGGCTCATGGGATTCGTCCACAATACGAGCGCCGACAGTATGACACGATGACGTGCTATCCTTCGCGAGTTTTCTGGAGTTTTGTAAAGGCGGGTGCATGGCGGAGGAAGCGAAGGCCGGGAACCGGTTGGAATCGAAGCTGGATGTGGGGTCGGCGCGGTTTGCGAAGAATCGCGAGGCAGTGCTGCGGCTGATGGACGAGGTCCGCGCGGAAGAGGCCAAGATTCGTGAGGGCGGCGGCGCGAAGGCGGCGGAGGCGCAGCACGGCAAGGGACGGCTGACGGCGCGGGAAAGGCTCGAGTTGCTGCTGGATAAGGGTTCGGAGTGGACCGAGTTGGGGTTGTGGGCGGCGTATGGGATGTATGCGGAGTTTGGCGGTGCTCCGGGCGCAGGGGCGGTGGCGGGGCTGGGACGCGTGAGCGGGAAGCTGTGCCTGGTGGTGGCGAACGATGCGACGGTAAAGGCGGGCGCGTTCTTTCCGATGACCGCGAAGAAGGTCATCCGAGCGCAGACGATTGCGCTGGAGAATCGGATTCCGACGCTGTACTTGGTGGACTCGTCCGGCGTGTTTTTGCCGCTGCAGGAGGATGTGTTTCCGGACCAGGACGACTTTGGGCGGGTGTTTCGCAATAACGCGGTGATGAGCTCGCTGGGCGTGCCGCAGATTACGGCGATTATGGGCATGTGCGTGGCGGGTGGGGCGTACCTGCCTGTGATGACGGATACGGTGTTGATGACGGAGGGGTCGGGATTATTTCTGGCGGGGCCGGCGCTGGTGCAGGCGGCGATTGGGCAGAAGACGGATGCGGAGGTGCTCGGCGGGGCGCAGATGCATGCGGAGGTTTCGGGGACGGTGGATTTTAAAGAGAAGGATGATGCGGCTTGTATTGCGCGGCTGCGGAACTTGGTGGGGAAGATTGGCGAGAGGGCGAGTGCGCCGTTTTCGCGGGTGGAATTTGAAGCGGAGCGGGATAAGCCGAGGTTTGCGGCGGAAGATTTGTATGGGTTGATGGATCCGACGGTCGGGGCTTCGAATGCGTATGACGTGCGCGATGTGATTGCTCGGATCGTTGACCGTTCGGAATTTGACGAGTACAAGGCGGAGTTTGGGCGGACGCTGGTGTGTGGGTATGCGCGGATCGGCGGGCGTGCGGTGGGGATTGTGGCGAACCAGAAGCTGAATCAGCAGATGACGGTGGCGATGGGGCCGCAGCAGGGCGAGAAGCGCACGGAGTTTGGCGGGGTGATTTATACGGAGTCTGCGCAGAAGGCGGCGCGATTCATTATGGACTGCAATCAGCAGTTGGTGCCGCTGGTGTTTCTGCACGACGTCAACGGCTTCATGGTGGGCAAGGATGCGGAGTGGTCGGGGATCATTCGCGCGGGGGCGAAGATGGTTTCCGCAGTTTCGACGAGTGTGGTGCCGAAGATTTCGGTGATTGTGGGTGGGAGCTTTGGCGCGGGGCACTATGCGATGTGCGGGAAGGCATACGATCCACGGTTTCTGTTTGCGTGGCCTACGGCGAGGTATGCGGTGATGAGTGGGGCTTCGGCTGCCAATACTTTGGTTGAGGTAAGGGTGAAGCAGATGGAGCGTGGCGGGAAGGTGCTGACAGATGCGGACAGGAAGGCGCTGTATGACGAGATCAAGGCAACGTATGATGCGCAGGCCGATCCGAGGTATGGGGCGGCGCG
>DATCFM010000104.1:0-12591 GCA_036509515.1 Acidobacteriaceae bacterium | reverse complement strand
GTCCTTCTGGAAAGTAACCTTCTCCAGCAGCCGCAGCCGCTCCATCAACGGAACCCGCTGATCGAACTCCCAGAAGAACCGCGCATCGTTGAACCGCGCCCGCAGCACGCGCTCATTACCCTGCCGGATCACCGGCTCGTTCTCCGCCGTCAGCTCAACATTCAACACAGCTAGAAAGTGCGGAGCCAGCTTGCCCTCGGCATCCTCAACCGCAAAATACTTCTGGTGATCGCGCATCACCGTCACCAGCACCTCTTCCGGCAGCGCCAGAAACTCCGGCGCAAACCCGCCCAGCAACACCGCAGGCCACTCGGTCAGGTGCGTCACTGTATCCACCAGCGGCTCGTCTTCTCTCCACCGAGCTCCCGCAACTGTCCGCATCGCCTTGTCCAATCCTTTGCGAATCCGCTGCCGTCGCGTTTCCACATCCGCAACCACAAACTCGCCTTCGAGCTGAGCCGCATAACTGGCGGGCAAGACGATCTCGAACGGCTCGCCGCTGGAAAGCACGCGATGACCAACCGTCGCACGGCCTGCCGTCTTGCCTGCAAATCTCACCGGCACTACATCCCCATCCAGCAGACAAACCATCCAGTGCACCGGTCTTACAAACCGCTCCGGCTTCCCCGGCCGCCAATACATACTCTTCGCCCAATAGATCGCCACAACTTCCTTCGGTAACTCGGTCGCAATCACCTCGCTCGCGCTGCGTCCCTTCTTCAGCGTCGTCGCCGCCAGATATTCGCCCTTCGCAGTCGAGATCGTCTTCAGCTCCGCCACACTCACGCCGCTCTTGCGAGCGAACGCCTCCGCAGCCGCCGTCGGCTTGCCGTCGTTGAACGCGATCTTTACCGCCGGTCCAGTCGTCTCTTCACTCACATCCGCCTGCCGCGCGCGAACGCCGCGCACCCACACCGCCAGCCTTCGTGGCGTCGAAAACGTCCGCACCGCCTCGCTATCCAACGTCACGCCCTCTTCCAGCAACCCCTCGCGCCCCAGCAGCGCCAGCGTCCGCCGGGCAAGCTCCGCCTCTGCCCCCGCAACCATCCGCGCAGGCACCTCTTCTAATCCAATCTCAAATAGAAACTCAGCCATTCGTCATCCAGCAATCTCTAAAGTTGTCATCCTGAGCGAAGCGAAGGACCTGCTTTTTGAAGATGCTCAAGCCGTCACCGCATTCTGCCCCAGCACCAGCCTCTGTTGCTCCGCATAAATCTTCGCCACACCCACAATCAAATTTCGTATCCGGGCCATCACACCCACGCGCTCGGTCACCGAGATCGCGCCCCGCGCATCCAGCAGATTGAACGCATGCGAGCACTTCAGCGCCAGCTCATAGGCTCCCAGCGTCGGAAACCGCAGCACCTCGAGCGCATCTTCATTCTTCTCGCTCAGCACGCTCTTCGCCCGTGCCAGCAGCGCCAGACACTCCGCCTCGTACAGCTCCAGGTGCTTCCACAGCGACTCCACATCCGCATAGTCAAACGAGTAGGCCGAAAACTGCTGCTCTTCATGCAGGCGAACATCGCCGTAGGTGAGTTCCCGGCCCGTCCCGCCGTTCTCGGAACCAGCATCCCGCGACCACACTATCTCGTAGATCGAATCCTTATCCTGCAGGAACTGCGCAATCCGCTCCAGCCCATACGTAATCTCGCCCGAGATCGGGTCGAGGTCCATTCCGCCGCACTGCTGAAAGTAGGTAAACTGCGTAATCTCCTGCCCGTCGAGCATCACCTGCCAGCCGACGCCCCAGGCGCCGCCCACCGGCCACTCCCAGTTGTCTTCCTCGAACTTGATGTCGTGCTCGCGCAGGTCGATCCCGATCGCGACTAGCGACTCCAGATAAAGCTCCTGCACATTCTCCGGAGGCGGCTTCAGGATCACCTGCAGCTGCGTATGGCGGAAGAGCCGGTTGGGATTCTCGCCATACCGTCCATCGGCCGGCCTGCGCGAGGGCTGCGTATACGCAATCCAGATCGGCTTTGGCCCCAGCACGCGCAGGAATGTATCGGGAGACATCGTCCCAGCGCCAACCTCAAGGTCATACGGCTGCTGCAACACGCACCCGTGGTCCGCCCAGAACCGCTGCAGAACAAACAGCAGTTCCTGAAACGTCAACGCCTTCTTCTCATTCGTTGAACTCATTCAGATTAGTGTAGTCAATCGCCGACAATCCGCCACGAGCCTCAACCCAGCGCCGCTGCGCTCCTCAATCGTCCCGCACAAAAAAGGCCCCGGTCTGCCGGGGCCCTTCTCGTTACTTCTCAGATGCGGATAGCGTTTGTTGTCTCTAGTGCTTCAACATCTTTCTCCTCGCCGCTCCAGCCAGCGCAATCAGCGAACTTCCCAGCAGTACGAGGCTGCTCGGTTCGGGTGTCGTTGTAGGCGGCGGACCAAGCACCTGCGAGTAGTCAGCCGACAGGTCTTCGACTAGGAACGGAAAGTCCGCGAGGGCTCCGGTAAGAGAGATCGTCTTAATGAATGTGCCTGACTCCGACCATTCGTTGAACGACCCTTCATTGATGTTCGACGTAAAGAAGTCAGTGCCGTCGAACGCGATCCCCGTGGTGCCGGAGGTATGACCCGAGACATCCAGGTAACCCGCCGTGATCAGGGTGCCATTGGTGTCGTATAGGTCGTAGTTACCCGTGCCCTCATCGGATTCGTTTGAAATCAGATAGCCGTTGCCGCCCATCACAAAGTACTCCAGGCCATCGCAATGGTCTGAGCAATCCGAAAGCGAAACAGTCTTCAGCAGGGTGCCGGTCGGGCTGTACAGATAAGCATGGTTGGTGCCGCTATAATCGCCGATCCAAAAGTTCGTTCCGTCATAAGCAATCGTCGACAGGGCGCTGGAACCGGTTACGGTAAACAAGGGGCCGTTGTCGGTCTTCGTCGACAGCGTGTAGGAGTAGACCGCATTGCTGTTGGCCGTTGTGTAATACATCGTGTCGCCGACGACTACCACCCCGCGACCATTGTTGCTACTCAGGTTTGTGTAGCTATTGGTGACAGCCCCAGTGGTCTTGTCGATCTGGTACACATAGGGGCTACCGAAGGTAGCGTTGTTGGCGTAGATAAAATTGTCAGCCAGTGCTGCCGTACTGGCAGCGGCGAATAAGCACGCGAGAATCAACAGTTTTTTCACAAGAAACCTCTCAATGGCATAGAAATGCAAAGCAAGGTTCCGATACCGGGTTCGGCGGGGGAGATCACACGCTCAGAGTTTCATCGCCGACAAAAGGATTCGGAAGGCAGAACTTGGGCCTGAGGACTAGATCGTGGGCCGGAGCGTTGACCACCTTGATAGAGCAATTGCCTTGCCAGTTCCGCCCGCTCGAAACAAAGCACTTGAAGGCGCCATGAGAGGAAATGTGCAAGCAATTGCACCGGTCAAGAGGATGCTACGTTTTACGACGATTCGCCGCAGCGCCTATCCCGAGGCCATGCATCGCCCGGCGATGCTCGTCTCACCCCAATTCCGCCGCGCTCTTCAACCTCCGCTCCAGATGCCGCTCCAGCGCGCCGAGCGCGAACGCTCGCAGGTCTGCTGCGCGCTCACGCGGCCACTCCTCTTCAGTCAGCATCTGCGCCAGCGAGCTCCTCGCCATCCGATAACTCTCCGCTACGCTCTCTGCGCTCAGTGCCCGGCTCTGCGGCCGCCGGTCGTCTGCGCAGGTTACGCCGTCGGCCGCAGGCGACCACCAGACGGGTTCGGCGCGCAGATCCAGCCCGCAAACCGCACAGTGGCCGAGCTCGGGCATCCAGCCCATCAGGCGGTTCATCCACAGGCAGAAGTAGGTCACCGGCAGCCACACCTTCGAGCCGTCTTCCATCGCCGTCAGCGTCGCCAGCGCCAGGCGGAAGACGTTGTCCTCGGCTGCGAGGTCGGGCATCGCCTCGTCGAGGACTTCGACGACCAGCTGCAATCCGGCCAGCCGCAGCGCATCCACTGGAGCCGACAACGGCGACCACAGAATCTCAAAGCTATCCAGCCGCACTAAATCCTCATGCGGACGCTCGGTGTAGTGCGCGCGCACCTGCGTTCCCGGCTCCAGCGCTCCGCCAAAGCGCCGGCGCGACTTCATCGCATGTCGCGCGATGCCCTTGACCTTGCCCTGCTCGCGGGTGAACAGGCTGACCAGCAGATCGGCCTCATGGAACGGCCAGGACCGCAACACAATGGCTTCGTCATGGTGCGGAATCAGCCTGCCTTCGGCCACCGGATCGTCTCCCGCGCACTGGCTTACCAGGGGGGAACCCCCGCCCCCCTGCCACTTTTCCAAAATATTCAAAACAGGGGACTTGTTTGATGGATTCCCGTAAAATATTCCATCTACAAGGGTTATGTGCAAAATATTGAAAACAGAAGGCTTATCTGAAGTGAACGCCATCGGTCAAGGCGCGCGTCTGCAAATTCTTCTCTATTTCTATTGTAGCCAGTCAGCCCAATAAATGTGCAGCGATTTTTCCTTTTGGAATGAGGGAGATAGGTCCTGAGGGGGCTTGACAAGTTTTTAAAGCAAAACGCGCGGACAAAGCCGCGCGCTGCGAAAAGAACGAACAGGTCTAACGCCCGAAATGGGTAGCATTCTTTCCCTTATAGTCGTCCCACTTCTCGGGCAGGTCATCGCCGGCATAGATCGCCGAGACGGGGCACACCGGCACGCAGGCGCCGCAGTCGATGCACTCGACCGGATCGATGAACAACTGGTCGACCGTCTCGCCGCCCGGCTCATCCGCCTTGGGGTGAATGCAGTCCACCGGACAGGCATCCACACACGCCCGGTCCTTGGTGCCGATGCAGGGTTCCGCAATTACATATGCCATGATCCAAATCTCCTCAGGTCGTGTGCTGCCTAATCCTCAAGTTAGCTATTGCTCTCGATTCTAACAAACAACTTTGCTGCGGATTTCCGCGCAACGACGGTTAGGCAGACTGGCTCGCCGCGCGTCGCGCCGCAAACTCCGCGGGCGTTGGAATCGGTTCGAGGTTCCGGCCCGCAAACATATCCACGAATAGAGCCTGCATCTCGGCGTGAATTAATCCGTTGGTTGCGAAGACCTCGCGGCTATCGAGCGTGAATTTGCCGCCGTCGAAGTGAGTGATGCGGCCGCCGGCCTCTTCGACCAGCAGAGAACCGGCGCTGGTGTCCCACGGGTTCAGCTTGAACTCCCAGAAGGCATCGATCCGGCCGCAGGCCACATAGGCGAGGTCGAGCGCGGCCGAGCCGGCGCGCCGCACACCATGGGAACGCAGCGTGAACTCCTGGTAGAAGTGAACGTTCGGATTCTGGTGGCGCTTGTGGCTGGGAAAGCCGGTGGCGATCAGCGACTCCTGCAAACTCTTGGTGCGCGAGACGTGAATGCGTCTCCCGTTCAGACGGGCGCCGCTACCGCGCTCGGTCGAAAACATCTCATCGCGCAGCGGATCGTAGATAACGCCGGCGACCATCTTGCCGTCTTCCTCCGCCCGCAGGCCTTCAGCCCGGCGCTCGCAGCCCAGCACGACGCAGAAGACAGGAAAGCCGTGCGCGAAGTTGGTGGTTCCGTCCAGCGGATCGACGTACCAGCGATACTCGCAGTCGAGCCCGCGCCGCGTTCCCTCTTCGCCGTAGATGCCGTGATGAGGAAAGGCTGCGTGCAGCCGCTCGCCGATGAGCTTCTCGCTGGCGCGATCGGCTTCGGTCACAAGATCGACATCGCCCTTGTACTCGGCAAGAACGCCGTGATGATAGAAGTCGCGCAGAAGGGCGCCGGCCTCACGCGCAATCGATTCAGCCGTAGAAACAAGTTCAACCACAAACACCTCGCCAGCTACTGCACCGTCGCATCGTTCTGCGGAGCGCGGCGGCGGCCGGTGAGCGCAGCGTTTTCAGTGATGGTGCGAATCTGCGACTTATAGATGAAGAGGTTGGGCTTGCCCTCGCGCGTCAGCCGCAGCATCATGTCGTCGAAGTACTCGATCCAGCCGCTGACGACCTCGCCATCGCGCAGCTTGACGGTGACGGTCACCTGGCGGTCGCTGAGCGACTTGAGATACAGCGCCTCCTGGCCGGTCTCATTCGAGGGTGGTCCCTTGTGCCGCTTCTTGGTCGCCATGACACTGATTGTACGGCGCGGGTTCGCGGCGGCAACGTACAATCGCGGCCATGCTTTCTGACAGCAGATCTTTTCGCTCCGGATTTCGCTCCGGGTTTCGCTCCGGATTTTGCTCCCAGCTGAGCCGCCGCGAGGTGATGGCGCGGCTCGCTGCGGGCGCGGCGATGCTGGCGTGCTCGCGCCTGCCGCTGCTTGCGCAGATGCCGGCCGAGGCTGGACACGGCGAGTTCGGCCTGTGGAACCCGATGGCGTTCGGCGCGGTGGGCGATGGGAAGACGAAGGACACCGCCGCTCTACAGCAGGCGATCGACGAATGCGCGAAGGCCGGCGGAGGCACGGTGGTTCTCCCCTCGGGGCGCACGTTTCTGAGCGGCACGCTGACGCTGAAGAGCAACGTCGAGTTTCACCTTGCGGGTGGTTCCGTCCTGCGCGCGAGCCCGGACCGCGACGACTTCCGCGCCCTGGGCTCGCTGCTGTTTGCGAAGGATGCGAGCGCCGTGCGCGTGAGCGGAACGGGGACGATCGACGGCAGCTTTCGCTCCTTCTTTCCGCCCAAGGGGCCAAACGGCTACTCGATTCCGCAGCCGTTTCTCGGGCCCTACGATCCGCTTTACGAGAAGACGAATCTCAACCCGCCGGACGGACGGCCGCGCATGATCCTGCTGGTGAGCTGCCGCAACGTCGAGCTTGAGGACTTCACGATCCGCGACAGTCCGACGTGGACGATCCATCCCATCGGCTGCGATGGTCTGCGCATCGCGGGGATCTCCATCCTGAACGACCTCGAGATACCGAACTGCGACGGCATCGACGTGGACCACTGCCGCAATGTGCGGATCGAAGGCTGCAACATCGTTGCGGGAGACGACTGCCTGGTGCTGAAGGCCTCGCGCAACTTCGGCGACTACGGCCCGTGCGAAGGCATCACCATCACCAATTGCACGCTCGAGTCCTCATCGGCCGGGATCAAGATCGGGAACGAAGGCCACTATCCGCTGCGCTCCGCGACGGTCAGCAACTGCACCATCGTTCGAACCAATCGCGGAATCAGCCTGACGAACCGCGACGGCGAGACGGTTGAAGATCTGCTCTTCACCGATATGACCATCGAAACAAAAATGCGCACGATGATGTGGTGGGGATCGGGCGAACCGGTCTTCGTCTCCAGCGCGCCGCGCATTACCGGAGCTCCTGTCGGAATGTTTCGCGGCATCCAGTTCGCGAACCTGGCGTGCCACAGCGAGAGCGGCATCTACCTGCGCGGTACACACAGCGCTCCGCTGCACGACTTCAGCTTTCGCGGCATCGATCTGCTGATCGAGAAGACGACGAACATTCCCGGAGGCTTCTATGACGTGCGGCCCGACGACACGCCCGGCGCCAGCGGACTGGACAAGCGATCGACGGCGGGGTTCTTCGCCGCCGATGCCGAGGGGCTGACCCTCAGCGATGTGCATGTGCACTGGAGCGACCGCGTGCCCGCGTACTACGGCGCGGCGCTTGAGCTGCACCACTGCAGCGGCGTCTCGCTGGAGCAGGTGACGGGCGCGGCAGCCCACGCGGGGGCGCCTGCAACGATCTTCGAGGATGTTCAGTTTGCTTCCGAGCTACGACGGCCGGCAGTGCGGAGGCGCTAGGGCTGTCGTCAGCGCTGCATTCAACGGTTGGCGTAGTAGGCGGTGCGATAACGCAGTTTATAGCGTGCGCGGAGGGCCGGGTCCTTCAGTTGCAGCTCGATGTGGCGCAGCCCCGCCGCGTCGCCGCCCTTCTGCGGAGCGTAGTAGCCCAGGGTGTACTGCGTGCGTAGATCGTCGGAGACGTGCGCGAACGCCGGCGAAAGATCGTGCTTGTCTTCGACGTAGTAGTACTTGCCGCCGGTGTCGCGAGCCATCTGGATCAGCGCATGCTCGCCTCCCGTGTCGCGGCCCGCGTCGGCGGCCACCGGAACGATGACCAGCGAATAGACCATCGCTCCGGCGCGCTCGGCCTGCTCGAGCGCCGCGTCGTAGCTGCCGTGGTGAGTCGTGTCCTCGCCGTCGGTGATGAGCACGATCACGCGGCGCTGGCCGGAGCTCGACGGCGTCTCGGCGAGCCGCTGGCCGGCGAGATAGATTGCGTCATACATCGCCGTCGCGTCGCCGGCCTGGATGCGCCCCAGGCCGCTCTCGATGCGTTTGGCATCGTTGGTAAACGGAACAAGTTCGGTCACATCATCGGCGAACTCGATGAGGTCGACGCCGTCCTGGGGGCGCAGAATCGAGTGCACAAATCTCTTCGCCGCCTCGCGCTCCAAATGCGCGTCGCCGAGAACGCTCTCGCTCGCGTCAATCGCCAGCACAATCTCCAGAGGCGTCGTCGACTCCCTGTCGAAGATCGCAATGCGCTGGGGCTTGCCATCCTCGGCGAGCTCGAAGTCATTCACGGTCAGGCCGCCGACAGGTGCGCCGTTCTCATCGACTACGTTCAGCGCAACGTTGACCAGGCGGCTCTCGACATGAATTGTGGGCGCCTGGTATTGGCGGCGTTCGATGGGCGCAGGTGACTGCTGTTGCGGCACAGTAAGCGAGGCCGCGGCAATGCTCTGCGATCCGAGCGACAGCAGAGCCGCCATCGAGAGGAAGCAGGCAATGGCTGTGCTCGCGTTCATCGATTCGCCCCGGGCAGATTTTCCGGAAACGGCTCGCCGTCGGCCCACACCGCGCCGTCGGCAAACTGCTCGCGCTTCCAGATCGGCACCGTCGTCTTCAGCGTGTCGATGAGCCAGCGGCAGGCCTCGAACGCTGCCGCGCGATGCGCCGAAGCGACCGCGATCAGCACACTGGTTTCGCCGACGTACAAACGCCCCAGCCGATGGACGATGGCGACCTCACGCACGCCGAACTGCGCGATCGCCTGCTCACGCAACGCGAGCATCTGGCGCAGGGCCATCTCTTCATAGGCCTCGTAGTCGAGGTGCAGGGTCTCGCGGCCGCGCGAGTTATCGCGCACAATGCCGTCGAAGACGCACACCGCGCCATCGCTGCCGGCCTTGAGCTCGCGCACAATCCGCTCGGGGTCGATGCGCTCACGCACCAGCTCGACCTTATTGTGCGCGCCGTCGTGCGTGCCGCCGCTCACCGGCGGAAGAATTGCGACCTCATCGCCATCGCACAGCGTGCGTGTCCTGTCCGCGTACTCATGGTTCACCGCAATGGCAACCGAGCGCAGCGCCGCCTCGGTGAAGACGCCCTCGACCTGCAACTCCAGCAGCAGCGTCTCGACCGACCCACCGGCGGGAAGCTCGCGCCACGTTCCACCCTCGGGCAGCGCACCGCGCAGAGCCCCAAAGCTGAGCAAACGAACGCGCATGGAGCCGGAATGCATGCGTCCAGCATACGTGAGCCGGCCACCCCGAAATCCATGTGCAGACCGGCTCCGGCAACGCTCCGAAACCACAGGATGCCCCTCCCTTTCCGGCATTCTGTGTGACGGGAACGTAAGGTGTGAGGGCTACGGTATACTCGCTGCGAAATTCGATCACCCGTTTCTCTGCACCTGTCTCTGCACCTAGGCCTCAACCACAAGCTCACTGGCCCTCACCGCAAGTTCAATACCGGAGGAACCATGAAAGGTTTTCGCGATTTCATCCTGCGCGGCAATGTGATGGACCTGGCTGTCGCCGTGATCATCGGCGTAGCCTTCACAGCCATCATCACGGCGCTCACTGACAACATCATCAAACCGTTGCTCGGCGCAATCATCGGCAAGCCGGATTTTGGCTACCTCGTCACCTACGTGAACGGCGGCAAGATCATGTACGGCAATTTCATCACCGCCGTCATCAACTTCCTGATCCTGGCGCTCGTCGTCTACTTCTTCCTCGTGCTCCCCACACAGTACCTGCTGAAGAAGTTCAATCCTGCCAAGGCCGAGCCGCCGACCACCCGGGCCTGCCCGGAGTGCAAGGGCGACATCCCGGTCGACGCCCGCCGCTGCAAGTACTGCACGCAGATCGTCGGATAACAGGTCTGCTCCGTCCCGCGCCGCGGCAGCCATGTAGCGATGACAGCCGATGGTATGTCCTTTTTCGATCAGCCAGGCGTTGGAGAGAGGCTAGGCCAGTGATCCGATTGATCTGTTTGATCCGCTTGATTCGCCCACATTTCTCACAGTTCAAGGCCGCGCTCGCCTTCGCCTCTCTGCTGGTGCTGCCCGCCTTCGCGCAGCAGCCAACTACGGCGCGGAATATTCCGGGCTTCGCCGACTCCGCCGCGGAAGCGAAATGGGACACCGCCTTCATGGCCGTTCCCGACCCGAAGCTGGCCGGCGAAGAGCTGAAGATTCTCACCGCCGCGCCGCATTGGGCCAGCTCGCCCGAGGACCTGAAGACCGCGCAGTATGTCGCCGAGAAGTTCAAGGCCGCCGGGCTCGATACCGAGATCGTCCCCTTCCGCGTGTGGATGAACAAGCCCGTAAAGATCCAGATAGAGGCCTTTGACGCCCACGGCAAACAGCTAATGTCCGGCCCCTCGCCGGAGCACGTGGACCCGACGGCGTACGGCGGCGACCCATTCCAGAACGATCCGCGCATCCTTCCGGCGTTCAACGGCTCCTCGCCCTCGGGCGACGTCACCGCCGAGGTTGTCTATGCAAACTACGGCACGCTCGCCGACTTCGACCGCCTGGAGCAGCTGGGCGTCAGCGTCAAAGGCAAGATCGTTCTTGTGCGCTACGGCCAGAACTTCCGCGGTGTGAAGGTCTACATCGCGCAGCAGCGCGGCGCGGCCGGCGTGCTCATCTACTCCGACCCGGCCGACGACGGCTACGATCACGGCGACAAGTATCCGCGCGGGCCGTACCGCCCGGACTCCGCCGTGCAGCGCGGCTCCGTGCAGTTCCTGCCTATCTATCCGGGCGACCCGGAGACGCCGGGCATCGCCTCGGCGCCTGATTTGCCTGACTCAAAACGCATCACCGATCCGGCCAAGATGAACCAGCCGTCCATCCCGTCGAACCCGCTCTCGTATAAAGATGCCGCGCCGATTCTGGAGGCGCTCGATGGGCCCGTCGTCCCGCACGAGTGGCAGGGCGGTCTTCCGTTTGCCTATCATCTCGGCGGCACGGGCGTCGGCGGCACGGGCGTCGGCGGCACGGGCGCGGTGAAGGTGCACATGCATCTGGAGCAGGACTACAAGCTGCGCACCATCTGGGACGTCGTCGGCACGATTGACGGCACAGATTCCGCGGAGAAAGATGCCTGGGTGGTGGCGGGCAATCATCGCGACGCGTGGGTCTACGGCGCGGTGGACCCCAACAGCGGAACGGCGGCGATGCTGGAGGCGGTGCACGGTCTCGGCGAGCTGCTGAAGCAGGGATGGAAGCCGAAGCGGCGCGTCATCGTCTGTTCCTGGGACGCCGAGGAGGAAGGGCTGATGGGCTCGACCGAATGGGCCGAGGGCCATGCAAGCCATCTCGCCCACGCCGTGGCCTACTTCAACACCGATGTCGGCGTCTCGGGACCAGACTTCAACGCCTCCGCCGTGCCGTCGCTCAAGGAGTTCGTCCGCGACGTCACGCGCGAGGTGCCCAGCCCCAAAGGAGGAACGGTCTACGAGCAGTGGCAAAGCTCGCAGAATGAAAAACGGTCCCATCGCGCCGTCAATCCCTTCAACGGGCGTTCCAACTCCACCGTCAACCCTGAGGGCGTGCGCATCGGCGATCTCGGCTCCGGCTCCGACTACACGCCGTTCATCCAGCACCTCGGCGTGCCGTCTACCGATATCGGCTCCGACGGCCCCTACGGCGTCTATCACTCCACCTTCGATGACTACAACTGGTTCATCAAGTTCGCCGACCCCACCTTCGTCTACGAGCAGCAGCAGGCGCGGGTCTTCGGGCTTGAGATCCTGCACATGGCCGATGCCGACATCCTGCCCTACGACTACAAGACCTACGGCACGGAGGTCGTCAGCTATCTGAAGGCTGCGCAGCAGCGCGCCACCGCTGCGCACCTGCAGGCCGACTTCAGCGCAGCCAGCGCCGCCGCCGCGCGCTTTGCCGCGGCCGGCAGCCATATCGCCCAGATCCAGGCTGCCGCGCCGGGCTCACTCGATGCAGCTGCCCGAGCGCGTCTGAATGCCGCCCTGCGCGACGCCGAGGAGGCTCTGCTGAACGATGCCGGGCTTCCTCGCAGGCCGTGGTACCGGCACACCATCTATGCGCCGGGCGAGTACACCGGCTACGCGGCGGTTGTCATCCCCGGTGTAAACGAAGGTATTGACGCCAAAGACAATACACGTACTTCCAGCCAATTAGCCGCTCTCACCGAGGCCCTGAACCGCTCGGCAGCGGTGCTGGAGGGAGCCGCGAACTAGGGTGTATCCACATATAGCTGCAGTCTGATCCAGGCGCAGGCGAGAGCGGCACAGGAGCGGAAGGCTTCGATGGTACGGCAGTAGCGGGTGCTGAAGCGGCGGAAGTTTTTGAGGCGATTGAAGCAGCGCTCGATCA
>DATCFM010000103.1:0-24030 GCA_036509515.1 Acidobacteriaceae bacterium | reverse complement strand
CCGGCCTCCGCGAGCTGCGCCCCGCCGGCGCCACCGTCACCATCACCGATCACGGCACAGGCATCGCTCCCGAAACGCTCGACCGCCTCTTCCAACCCTTCTTCACCACCAAGGGCGAACGCGGAACCGGCCTCGGCCTCTGGGTCAGCCAGGGCATCGCGCAGAAGCACGGCGGCGACATCCATCTCGACACCCGCACCGGCCCCGACAACCACGGCACCACGGTCAGCGTCTTCCTCCCCCGCGGCACTGCCCCCGGCTCCTCCACTCCTTCAGCGGACGCGGAACCGGAGCTCACCGCCGATCTTCCGGCCAAAGAAGCACTCAGCAAGCCCCCCGCCTCCGTCACTCACGCCGACACCGCCGCCCCCCTCAGCAGCCGCTGAACAACCTCAGCCGCGCCGGGTGCCACAACGCCAGGACATCCCAACCCCAATGCACCCAGGTACCCCCAGGCTTTAGCCTGGGGTCTCATTCGCCCCAAAGAAAAAGGGGCTTCAGCCCCTGGGGTATGCCTTCGCATCCGATCACACAAGCAGCCGCTGAACAACCTCAGCCGCCCGCGCACAATCCGCCCGGCTCACGTCATAGTGCGTCACCAGTCGCACCTGATGCGCTCCAATCGCACTCGCCAGCACACCTTCCTTCTTCATCGCGCCGACCAGCGCCGCCGCATCCCCGCGCACTCCCCGCTCCGCCCGAACTCCGAAGATCACAATATTTGTCTGCACATCGTCCAGCTCAATCTCCGCCGCCTCGCTCCGCGCAATCGCCTCCGCCAGCAGTCGCGCATTGGCATGGTCTTCGTGCAATCGCTTGGGCATCTCCTCGAGCGCGATCAATCCCGCCGCCGCCAGCACACCCGCCTGCCGCATCCCTCCGCCCAGCGCCTTGCGATACACCCGCGCCCGCTGCATCGTCTCGCGCAACCCCACCAGCATCGACCCCACCGGCGCGCCCAGCCCCTTGCTCAAACAAAACATCACCGTATCGAACCCACGCGTCAGCTCGGCGACATCCACACCCAGCGCTGCCGTCGCATTAAAAATCCGCGCCCCATCCAGATGCACCGGCAGTCCCGCCTCGCGCGCTCCCGCCCACACCTCTTCAAAAACGTCCAGCGGCGTCACCGTCCCACCGGCCATGTTGTGCGTATTCTCCAAACAGATCAGCGCGGTCGGCGCGCGATAGTAAATCTTCGGCGCAATCGCCCGCTCGATCGCCTCCCACCGCAACACACCGCGTTCGCCCATCACCGTGCGCGGCACGCAGCCCGAGAACGCCGCCACCGTCGCCATCTCCCAATCCAGCACATGCGACCGCGCCTCGCAGATCACCTCCTGCCCATGCTGCGTGTGCAGGCGAATCGCAATCTGATTCCCCATCGTCCCGCTCGGAACAAAGATCGCCGCCTCGCGCCCAAACACCTCAGCCGCCCTCTGCTCCAGCCGATTGACCGTAGGGTCCTCTCCATAAACATCATCCCCAACCTCAGCCGAAGCCATCGCTGCCCGCATCGCCGCGGTAGGCTTGGTCACCGTATCGCTGCGCAGATCAATCACGTCAGAACCCATCCACCCGTCCTCCTCCCGTTTTTCTAATTGCCAGCCTGATTTTCTTAGTTGTCATCCTGATGTTCTAGTTGTGATCCTGATTTTCTAGTTGTCATCCCGTTCTTCTAGTTGTCATCCTGAGCGTAGCGAAGGACCTGCTGTTGCCTTTGCTGTTGCCTTTGCCGTTGTCTTTCCCAATCCCTAATCCCTAATCCCTGTTCCCTAATCCCTATCCCCTCACACCCCCACCGCCAGCAACTCCCCAAACACCTCACTCGACACCAGCCGCCCGCGCATCGTCAACCGCCATCGTCCATCCTCAATCAGCATCAACCCCTCTCGCGCCAACTCCCGCACCCGCGCCTCACAGTCCTCCACCCACGTCCGCGCAAACCGCTGTCGCAACGCCCCCACAGCAACGCCCTCATTCAACCGCAACCCCAGAAACACCGACTCCTCAAAAGCCTCTCGCTCCCCCACCTCCACCACCTGCTTCTCACCCGCTCCGCCCTCATACTCCGCAATCTCATCGCCGTTCGCGAAACGCACAGCACTCCCATCAGCCCGCAACAACATCGAATGCGCATCCAGCCCAAACCCAACATACGGCGCCCGCTCCCAGTATTTGCGATTGTGCCGAGCCTGATGCGCGCCTTCATTCGCGCCCGCCCGCCGCGCGAAGTTCGAAATCTCATATTGCGCCAACCCTCGCGCCTCTAAAAACCCACACGCGTCTTCATACAGCTCCGCAGCCAGCTCCTCGCTCGCCACCGCCGGAGCATGCATCCGCGCGCCGCCACCCAGCACCTCGCGCCCCAGCCGCGACCCCTCATCGATCTCCAGCAGATACACACTCAAATGCGTAAGGTCCGCCGCACGCGCGGCCTCCAGCGACATCCGCCAGCTCTCCCGCGTCTGGTACGGCAGCCCCGCAATCAGATCCGCACCCACCTCCGCCACACCGCGCGCGCGCAGCCGCGCAATCTCCCGCAAGCACTCATCGCCCGTATGCGTCCGCCCCACCGCCGCACTCTCGCGATCGACAAAGCTCTGCACACCCAGGCTCACGCGATTCACGCCCAGCCGCAGAGCCTCCTCCAGCAGCTCCTCGTCAATCTGCCCCGGAGCCGCCTCCAGCGTAATCTCCGCATCGCGCGCCACATCAAACCGGCACCGCAGCGCAGCAAAGATCGCCCGCAGCTGCTCCGTCTCCAGCAGGCTCGGCGTCCCTCCGCCGAAGTACACCGTATCCACCGCGCGCGGCAGCGAAACGCCTAACCTCGCCGCCTTCGCGCCGACATCCTCAATCTCCGCACACAACCGCCGCACATACGCCGCCACCCGCTCCGCCGTCGACACGCCCGAAGCGAAGTTGCAAAAGCTGCACTTCGCCCGGCAGAACGGCACCGAAACATAAACACCCAAACTCACGCTCCCATTCTTTCACGCACTTAGAACTCAAAGCTCATAGCTCATAGCTCATAGCTCATAGCTGAAAGCCTAACCCGCTCTTAACTCGCAACGCGCAACGCGAAACGCGAAACGCGAAATTGAAAGCACCAACCCGGCGAGCCACGAAAGCCCCGCATAAGCCAGAATCCCCACCCCCACCCCGGACATCTACAATCTAGACCATGGCGGCCGACAAAAAAGAAGATACCCAAAAAGCCGCTCCCGAGCAGCCTCCCTCGCGCTCCGGCCCCGACGACGACGTCGTCGGCAAAGCCTACGACTCGCGCCTCATGCGCCGCCTCGTCCGCTATCTCGTGCCCTACAAGCTCGCCGCCTCCGTCTCCGCCGCCGCTATCGTGCTCAAGTCCGCCTCCGACGTCTCCGGTCCCTTCTTCGTCAAGGTCGCCGTCGACACCTATTTCGCCCCCGCCGGCCACCCCGGCTGGCTCGGCCGCCACCTCAGCCCCAACGCCCTCACCGGCGTCGAAGAGCTCGGCGCCATCTACCTCGGCGCCCTCCTCTTCAGCTTCGGCCTCGAGTTCGTCCAGACCTACCTCATGCAGTGGACCGGCCAGAAGATCATGTTCGATCTCCGCTCCCAGATCTTCCGCCACATCCAGGGCATGCACGTCGCCTTCTTCGACCGCAACCCCGTCGGCCGCCTCGTCACCCGCCTCACATCCGACGTCGACGCGCTCAACGACATGTTCACCTCCGGCGTCCTTGCCATCTTCGAGGACGTCTTCACGCTCTCCTTCATCGTCTACATCATGCTCCGCATGAGCTGGCCGCTCGCCCTGCTCACCCTCGCCGTCATCCCCGCCATCCTCTACGCAACCAAGTTGTTTCGCGAGTACGTCCGCGACAGCTACCGCCGCCAGCGCGCCGCCACCGCCAAGATCAACGCCTTCACCCAGGAGTACGTCTCCGGCATGAGCGTCGTCCAGCTCTTCAACCGCGAGCGCCGCGCCTTCAACTCCTTCTCCGCCGTCAACGCCGAAAACAAACGCGCCTGGACCGACGCCATCTTCGCCTACGCGCTCTACTACCCCGTCGTCGAGCTGCTCAGCTCCATCGCCATCGCTCTCGTCATCTGGCGCGGCGGCCTCGCCGTCCTCCACGCCTCGTCGCTCACCTGGATCACGCACCACACCTATTTGATCTCATCCATGAGCGGCGCCGCGCACTACAGCCTCTTCGGCAACCTCGTCACCATCGGCATTCTCATCGCCTTCGTCCAGTACGCGCAGCGCTTCTTCCGCCCCATCCAGGACCTCTCGGACAAATACAACATCCTGCAAGCCGCCATGGCCGCCGCCGAGCGCATCTTCAAGCTCCTCGACACCCCCCCTGAGATCGTCGCTCCAGCTCACCCGCAGCCAGGCGACCACTCCGGCCGCATCGAGTTCCGCAACGTCTGGTTCACCTACCAGCGCCTCACCCCCGACCAGCAATCCGCTCTCGCTACCCTCACCACAAATCTGTCATCTACTCTGTCATCCACCACAAACCTGTCATCTCGACCGGAGCGCAGCGGAGTGGAGAGACCTGCAGTTGCTCCTGCCCACGCCAATGGAGACTCCCCGACCTTCAACCCCGACGACCACCCTCTCCTCGAAAACATCGAATGGATCCTCCGCGACGTCAGCTTCACCATCGAGCCCGACCAGACTGCCGCCATCGTCGGCCACACCGGCGCCGGCAAAACCACCCTCACCGCGCTCATGATGCGTTTCTACGACGTGCAACTCGGTCAGGTTCTCGTCGACGGCGTCGACGTCCGCGACCAGGATCTCCTCGCCCTCCGCCGCCGCTTCGGCGTCGTCCTGCAGGATCCCTTCCTCTTCTCCGGCGACATCGCACAAAACATCCGTCTCGGCTCTTCATGGATTACCGACGACGAAGTAGCCAACGCCGCCGACCAGGTCAACGTCGGCGACTTCATCCGCACCCTGCCCGGCGCCTTCGCCGAGCCCGTCCTCGAGCGCGGCTCTACGCTCTCCACCGGCCAAAAACAGCTCATCTCCTTCGCCCGCGCGCTCGCGCACAAACCCGGCATCCTCATCCTCGACGAGGCCACCAGCTCCGTCGACACCGAAACCGAGCAGCTCGTCTCCTCCGCTCTGGCCCGCATGATCACCGGCCGCACCTCGGTCCTCATCGCCCACCGCCTGTCTACAGTTCAGCGGGCCGAAATCATCCTCGTCATGCACAAAGGCCGTCTCCGCGAGCAGGGCACCCACCAGCAGCTCCTCGCCCACCACGGCCTCTACTACAAGCTCTACCAGCTCCAGTACAAAGACCAGGAATCGTCCGATCCCTCTCTGCGCGCGCCCTTCTCCGAGACCGCCACCGCCTGAGACAAATCGACATTACGCGAGCGATCGATAAAGAATTGTCATCCTGAGCGGAGCGAAGGACCTGCTGTTTGCGCCTGGCTCGCAGCGCGCCTACTGCGCCGCCTTCCCCTGCAGTACATCCTCGACCGCCCCATCCATCACGCTTCATCGTCGGCATGAGTGGGCCCGCAAGACCAAGCGCCAACGGCGCGCCACATACCAGCCTGGGGCAACGCCCCAGGTAGTTCCCGGCCCGGACATCCAAGGGCTGAAAGCCCGCAACATCCACCCCACCGGGGTGCCCTGTTCATCGGAATCTCACCGCGATGAGTGGGGTTCGACCATTCGCCTACTGCGCAGCCTTCCCCCGCAGCACATCCTCGATCGCCCCATGCACATAGAGCAGCGGCATCGCCCGCGAATCCGTCTCCGCCTGCGTCTGCCCCGCGCTATGAATCAGCAGCGCCGGCCGCGAATCGAACCCTCCTCGCGACGCCCGCCGATCCTCCTCCGTCCAGGCCGGCAACCAATCCCACAACTTAATCCGCCACGAGTGGTCGCCCTCCACAATCACCGTCGTGTCCTTCCATCGCGGCGACTGCTTCAGCAGCGCCATCACCCGCCCCAGTTGCATGTCCGCCAGCGCCAGGTTGTCAAGGTACGAGCTCCCGCATCCCTGCGCATACGTTCCGCTCCCGCGGTCCCAGATATTCGGGCTATGCGGAATCGCAAAGTGCAGATAGACGAAGTCGTTCTGATCCTCCGCCAGCGTCTTCTCCGCATGCTTCTGCAGGTCCAGCTCGGTCTTTATCCGCTGTCGAACCTCAAAGTCGCAGTTCGCCTTCTCTGCCGCCGCCGGCGAGTACAACTCCTTGCCCATCTCCGCCAGCGGCCTCCACGCATTGCCCCAGAACTTCCTGCCCTGCGCCATGTCCATGCCGATGTTATCCATGAACGTCCAGTAGCAGCTGTCGAGCGCCTTCGCATAGATCGTGCAATACGGGTTGTACCAGCCCACAATCCCGGTCCGCCATCCCGCCTGCTTCGCATCGCGGAAGACCGTCTCGCTGCCATCGAACCCATGCCATCCCCGCTGCCCCGCGTAGTGCACCTCAAATTTGTTGTCGAACCGATATTTGAAGTCGTTGATCTGCCGCCCGCTGAACAGGCTCGGCAGCACCACCACCGTCCTTTCGCCCACCGGCTGCATCGCCGTATACACCGTGCTTTCGCTGCGCAGCGCATCGAAGTTCGGCAGCGCCAGATCGTGCGCCCTGTGCTCGAACACCTGATCGTAGGAAAGTTCATCGAAGACGATCCACACCACCTTCGCATGCTGCCTCGGCGGCTGCTCGCTCGTCTCCCACGCCGCTTGGATCTGCCGCGGTCCCGGCTTCCACGTCATCACCGCCGCGATCTGAATGATGCTGCAAAGACAAAAGACCGCCGCGAAGATCCCCACCGCATCTCCCAGCCGCACCGCCAGCCGATACAACTGCGGAAACTCCAGCAGAAAAAGCAGCAGCAGCGCGGCCCACACAACCGCCAGCACCACGATCTCTCCGCCCCTCAAATCAAACGGAATTAAAGCCCGCGAACGCTCGATCAGGTAAGGCGGCGCCAGCATCATCACCAGCAGCCGCGCCCATCCATAGAACCGCGTGCGATGAAGCAGCTCGCGCACCGCAAAAAAAATCAGCCCCAGCAGCAGGATGTCCACGATCTGGGCCATGCACACGCTGGTCAGCCGGTAAGGCACATGCATGCGCGCATTCTTGCCGCCGCTCAGCAGATCGTCGTAGTTCACCAGCAGCATCAGCGAAGCCACTCCGATGCACTGACAAACTCTCTTCAGCATTCCATGCTCGTTCGCTGCGCCCGCCGTTTTCAACGGGTCGTCCGTTCTCAACCGGTCAAGCACCATCGGTCGAGGCGCCTATCTGCCGCTCAAACAGGAACAGCACACGCCCATTGTTCAGGCCCTGCCGCTGCACCACGCGAAACCGCCCCTCGCAGGCCGCCATCAGGTCAGCTTCACTCAACGATCCATACAGATCGTCGCGCCCGCGCATCAGGCTCACAAACATCGGATCGGTCGCCGGCACCCACTCCACAATCAAATATCTCGCCGTCAGCCTCTCCGACAGCGCCATAATCGCAGCCAGCGGAATCTGCTCCAGCAGCAGCAGGTGGTGAATCACCGCCAGCATCATCACCACTTCGAACTTCTCTTCCAGCCGCGGCAATAACGCGCTCGACTCGCGATTCTCCCATCCCACCGCCGGCGTCGGCCTCGCCAGGTCGGCATGGATCGTCTGAATCGCCAGCTTCTGGGTCCTGCTCAGGTTGGCAATCCGTTCCGCCGACTCCGCATCGCGCTCCAGCGCCACCACCTCGGCCCCGCAACTCGCCGCCAGCGCGCTGAACTCGCCCGTATTCGCGCCCACATCCAGCACATGCTCAGGCCGCAACTCCTCCAGCACCGCCTTCACCCAGTCGCGCTTCTGCTCAGCCTCATCCTTGCTGTAGTGGGTCAGCGTGCCCATGTACTCCGCCCACTCCGACGCCGCCTCTCGCGGAACCGCATTCTGCGTTCGTTTGCGCAGCCCTCGCAGCATTCGCTTCAGAATCGCGAGCGCAATCTCAGGATCGCGCTTGGCCTGCGGCGCGCTCGCCGCATTCTCGGCCGCCTTTTTCTTGTCCAGCAGCGCCGGCAGAGTAATCGGCCACAACGCCGCTCGCGACATCTTTTGTGTCCATCGCATCGCCGCATACATCTCCGCCGGCTCATAGCCGTCGCGCTTGAACAGCGTTAGCTCCAGCGGCCAGTGCAGCATCTTCTTCGAGAGCAGCGGAAACAGAAACGTCCGCACATACTGCGCATACGCCAGCCATACCGCGCTGGTCGGCTCCCGCCGGTCGAACGACAGCACATCCACCAGCACCGGCTGCGGTCCAACGAACAGAATATTCAGCGGCGTCGCGTCCTTCAGAATCCATCCCGCATCCAGCGCCTGCTCGCCCAGCTTCAGCGTCAGCTCCGCCGCCGCCAGCCACTGCGCTGGCGTCCACTCCCACGGATACGAAACGATGCGCACACGCGGATGAATCAGCCGCAATCCGCCCGCATCCTCTTCCACCACGCTCGAGCTCATCTCGCCGCGCTCGACAGCACGCTGATAAAAAGGTGTAGCCAGAAACGCCAGCACCTCCGCCCGCGACTCCGGACGAATATGGCGCACGGCCCGGCCCAGCTCTAAAACCAGAGATCCGGCAGGGTCACGAAAGGTGGGGTCAGATGTGTTAAATGTCATGCCGCGTCTTGCGCGTCCACCTTCTCGGCCTCAGCCGGAATATAGGCGTCCGTTTCCTTCTTCCGCCCAAACAGCGCCCGAATCTTCCGTCGCATGAAGAACGCCGCCGCCGCCAGAACCGAAGCCGCCGACTGCAACGCAAACAGGCCCGTGCCGGGATCGACATAAAGCGCCATCGCCCGCCGCTCCGTAGCAACCAACAGGCAGACACAGCCAAAGCACGCGAGCGGGAACGAAACGAGTCGCTTCATCAAGACTCTCCAAAAAATCGAGAATGACCTTCAGCCTATCCCGGAACCTTCTCCGGTCCTCCGCGCAGCCTGTTGAAAACAACTGGCCAGTCTGCTGCGACGCAACCGATCACGCCACCCTAATCGGCGCCGTAATCAGAGAGACGATCCAAGCTACAGAAAAGATGACGCCAAAGACATCTGCACCCAAGAAACATATTCGGGAGGCGCCCTTGAGAGCAACTCCCCGCGGATTCCCTTCCCTTGGGCTGTATCGCCATATAGGCAGCCTGCAATTGATTGCAACAATATAAAAGTCGTCATCCTGAGCGGAGCGCTTTTGGCGTGGGCAGAAAACTGTCATCCTGAGCGGGTGCGGGTGCGCTTTTGGCGCGGGCAGAAAACTGTCATCCTGAGCGGAGCGCCGAGCGCGAAGTCGAAGGACCCCGAAGAGGCCCGTCTCACCAAGGAATTCCTTACCTTTTTCGCCACGATCCTGCCCTTCGTGCCGCCATATAGGTCGATACACCTTGGCAGCATTGTCGAACTTTATTTCCTGCAATCAAAAACTGCCTGGCGAATGCCACAAACCTGTTCATCGGCCTTCAGCCTTCGGCTAGCCCTGCTTCGCCGCACGCCTCTCCGCCGCATCCACCAGCTTCCCCACTCGCTTCTCCCGCGCCTCCGGCGTCTGATAGTAAAACACCGCGAACAACTCGCCGCGCCTCTGCGCCGCCGTCATCCGCTCCCATCCTGCCCGCGCCTTCGGTCTCGCCCGGAACGCGCGCGCAATTACCGGCGGCAGCTCTCGCTCGGCCTCCTTCGTCGCCAGCAGCCGCTCCGCCATCTGCGCCGTTCGCCGCATCCGCGCCTCATCCGTCTTCACGCCGCCAATCCACTTGCCAATCTCGCGCCGCGCATACTCAGTCATCGCGTCATACCACGCGCGCAGCCCCGGCTCTTCCTCCATCAACACCGCCAGCTCATCGGGAAGCTCCGCCGGCCGCGGCTCAAGGTCCGGCTCCAGCGAGAAATCAGCTATTGCCCCCAGCCCGACCCCCGCCTCGCTCTGCATCCTCCGGTTCACCAGCAGGCAATAACCTCCCCTCGCATCCGGAAACAGCGAAGTCCTGAATGACGCCCCATTCACCTCGCCGCGCACCCGGTGCCGGATCATCGCAGGCCACGTCTTCCCCGGATCGAACGGCACGCGCGCAATCGTCCACCCCAGCGCTCCGTTGTCCTTCTCCAGCACCGCCCGAAACCTCTTCGCAGCCATATCCACGCACCCGTGCTTCGTACCCACCGCCGATTTAACTCGAAACTCGAAACGCGCAACGCGAAACTGAAAAGCTAACCCAAACCAGGCGGCAACGACCGATTGTAAACTCACCTCTGACACACCTAATCCCTAGTCCCTATATCCCTAATCCCTGGAAAGCAACTCTCATCGCCATCCCCTCCAACCCGCGCATCTTCCTCTCCGCCGGCGAAGCCTCCGGCGACGCCTACGGCGCCGAGTTCATCGCCGCGCTCCGCCGTCGCCTTCCGCAAGCCACCTTCACCGGCCTCGGCGGCTCTCACATGGCCCAACAAGGTCAAACGCAAACCGTCCGCGCCGAAGACGTAGCCGTCATGGGCGTCACCGAGATCCTTCGCCACATCCCGCACATCTACGCGAGCTACCGCCGCCTCGTCCGCTCCCTCCGCCGCAACCGCCCCGACATCGCCATCCTCATCGACTTCCCCGACGTCAACTTCCGCCTCGCCAAACATCTCCACCGCGCCGGCGTCCCCGTCGTCTGGCTCGTCTCTCCCCAGCTCTGGGCCTGGAAGCGCAGCCGCCTCCGCTGGGTCCAGGAGCGCGTCGACAAGATGCTCGTCATCTTCCCCTTCGAAGAGCCCTTCTACCGCTCTCGGGGCGTCGATGCCGAATTCATCGGACATCCACTTCTCCATCCACGCGCGCAACCATCGCTCGCCACGTATTCACCACAACAAAACCACATCGAATACGCCGAAAAGTATGGTCTCGACCCCGCCAAAACCTGGATCGCCCTGCTTCCGGGCAGCCGTTGGAAGGAGATTCGCGCCAACCTCCCCGCCCTCCACGAGCTCGCCATGAGCGACCTCATCGCCACCGCCGCCAACGAAACCACCTTCGACGGCCACAGGATTTCCACACCCCGCGACCCCTCCGCCCACACCCGCTACGAGTTCCTTCTCCCCGTCGCCTCCACCATAAAATCCACCGATCTTGAAGCGTTTATCAACCAGCTCAACCGCGAGCACCTCAAATACTTCGGCCCAGAAGCCTCAAGCATTCGTTTAACTCTTGTTACGGGTCCAGATGCCGCTCGCGAAGTCCTCACGCACGCCCGCGCCTCGGTCGTCGCCAGTGGAACCGCCACCGTTCTCGCCGCCATTGTGGGAAACCCCTTCGTCGTCGTCTACCGCGTCTCCCCCCTCACCTTCGCGCTCGCCCGCCGCCTCGTCCGCTACCCCGAAGAGTTCCCCAACATGGCCGACGCCTCCGGCAACCAGCCCGTAGCCATGCCCAACCTCATCGCCGCCCGCCGCATCGTCCCCGAGCTCCTCCAATCCCGCTTCACCGCCGCCAACGTAGCCTCAGAGCTCGCCCCGCTGCTCATGGAAGGCCCCGAACGCGAGGCCCAGATCGCTGCCCTCGCCAACCTCCGCCAACAACTCGAAGCCCCCGACGACCCCACCCAGCAACCGCTGGACCGCGCCGCCGAGATCGTCCTCGACCTGCTCGAAACCCAGCCCTTGCCCGGTTCCCAGGCGTAGCCCGCGGCCCGCCGCCGCCGTCTAACGAGGCAGGCACTCGCGAAACTCCTATCAACTGCGGTAGCTTTGCCTTAGGCCGCTTTCTTCGCGAACGCGCCCAAGGACCTCATGCTGCACCTCAAGCCCCACCTCAAGCTGCGCCGCCTTCTTCCTCTCGCTCTCGCCGCTCTCACCTCCACCGCCGCGATGGCCGCCATCCCCACGCGCCAGCAGATCGACGTCGCCGGCTACGTCATCCACGCCGACCTCGACCCCGCCACCAACCGCCTCAGCGCCACCGCGACCGTGACCTTCACCTCGCTCCAAGACCTCACCAGCGTCGTCTTCGGTCTCAACAACGGCCTTCAGATCACCTCGCTCACCTCCGCCGACAAGGCCACCCTCACCCCCGAGCGCAACGCCACCGACTCTACCGTCCGCGTCGGCCTCGCCACGCCGATGCCCAAGGGCGCCACCTCCACCTGGACCTTCACCTACTCCGGCATGCCCACCGTCGACACCAGCCCCGTCGACGGCATCAACTTCCTCCACATCGCCGATCCCGTCAGCATCCTTCTCTACCCCGGCCGCTGGTTTCCCCTCTCGCTTCCCGGTCTCTACACCGACCGCTTCACCGCCGAGGTCCACGTCACCGTGCCCACCGGCGAGCGCGCCATCGGCAGCGGCGTCGCCGGCGAACACGTTGCTCCGTCCGTCAATGGCAAAGCTCGCACCGAGTTCATCTTCAACTGGACCAAACCCGGCTTCCCCGGAACCATCGTCGCCGGCAACTTCCTTCCGCCCGTCGGCGCCGCCGACGCCCCCAACGTCCACGTCTTCACCACCGAGGCCAACAAAGCCAAGGCCCACGACGTCGCCAACACCGTCGCCAAAGAGTTCGAGTACATGACCAACCAGTTCGGAGGCGCCGAGTCGCCGCTGCTGTACGTCGTTGAACTTCCACCCGACGCCGTCTCCGCCGCCTGGGCGCCCGAGATCATCGCCGTCAAGCCAACCGCCAGCACCCGCCTGCTCGCCAACACCGTCGCCCACCAGTGGTGGGGCTCCGAGGTCTCGCCCGCCACCCTCAACGACGCCTGGATCACCAACGGTATGAGCCGCTACGCCGAGCTGATGTATCTCGAAGACCAGAACGGCAAGACCGCGCTCCAGACCGCGATCACCGACACCGAAGCCGGCGCGCTCGCCTACGACACCGAGCCCCTCACCTCCATGGGCCGCCTCGATCCCTTCTCCCCTCAGTTCCAGTCCATGACGCTTGAAAAAGGCGCGATGGTCTTCCACATGCTCCGCTGGGAGATGGGCGACGAGGTCTTCGGCAACTTCCTCCGCGCCCTGCTCTCGCAAAATATCGATAAAGGCATCCGCACCGCGCAGGTCCAGACCATCGCCGAAGCTCAGTCCAACCTCAAGCTCACGCCCTTCTTCTCGCAGTGGGTCGATGGCACCGGCGCTCCCGAGTTCGGCAACAACTATGAGGTCTTCCGCCTCGGCAACGGCAAGGGCTTCCGCACCGTCGGCAGCGTCACCCAGGATCTCGACCTCTTCAAGATGCCCGTCGAGCTGCGCATCGAAACCGAAGGCAAGACAGAAGAACGCCGCGTCGATCTCTCCGGCACCGAGTCCGCCTACAACGTCGAAACCTTCGGCCGCCCGCGCCGTGTCACGATCGACCCCGACAACTGGCTGCTCAAGTCGACGCCCGACCTCGCCGTCCGCGTCGCCGTCCTCAAAGGCCAGGAGGCCGTCGCGCAAGGCGATCTCCTCGGCGCCATCGCCGAGTATCAAAAAGCTCTCGACGAAGACCGCGGCAGCTCTCTCGCCAACTATCGCCTCGCCGAAATCTTCATGATGCAGAAGAACTACCAGTCCGCCGCCAACAGCTTCCGCGACGCTCTGCGCGGCAACGGCGACCCCAAATGGATCGAGGTCTGGAGCCACATCAACCTCGGCAAGATCTTCGACATCACCGGCCAGCGCGAGCGCGCGGTCAACGAGTACCGCCTCGCCATCCAGACCAACGACAACACCCAGGGCGCCATCAACGAAGCCCGCGCCCTTATGCAAAAGCCGTACCAACGGGACGATACGTCGGGCAGCTAACGACCCTTTACCCGCACCTCAAAGCTGTCATCTCGACCGTAGTGGAGAGACCTGCAGTTGCCTTTACCTTTTTGGTTGTCATCCCCGCAGGGGATCTGCGTTTGCTCTTGCCCTTGCCCTTGCCCGTTGCTGTTGCTGTTGCTGTTGCCTCTGAGATAGCCCGGGCTTCAGCCCGGGCATCCATCCCGCAAATAATGCCGGGGCTTTAGCCCCCGAAGGAGCGCCACCATGAAGAAGCGCCGCTTAGGCAACAGCAATCTCGAAGTCTCCGCTCTTGGCCTCGGCTGCATGGGCATGAGCTTCTCCTACGGCCCGCCGCACGACGAGCAGGAGATGATCTCGCTCCTGCACGCCGCCGTCGACCGCGGCATCACGTTCTTCGATACCGCTGAGGTCTACGGTCCGTTTACCAACGAGGTCCTCGTCGGCAAAGGTCTCGCGTCTCTTCGCGACAAGGTCATCATCGCCACCAAGTTCGGCTTCAACATCAATCCCGCTGGCGAGGGCACCAACTGGCAAGGCTTGAACAGCCGCCCCGAACACATCAGGCAAGTGGCCGAGGCCTCGCTGAAGCGTCTCAACATCGACGCCATCGATCTCTTCTACCAGCATCGCGTCGATCCCGACGTTCCCATCGAAGACGTCGCCGGAACCGTGCGAGACCTGATCGCCGAGGGCAAGGTGAAACACTTCGGCCTCTCCGAGGCAGGCGTGCAAACCATTCGCCGCGCGCACGCCGTTCAGCCGGTCACCGCGCTCCAGAGCGAGTACTCCCTCTGGTGGCGCAAGCCCGAAGCCGACGTCATCCCCACACTTGAGGAGCTGGGCATCGGCTTCGTTCCCTACAGCCCGCTGGGCCGCGGCTTCCTCACCGGCAAGATGAACGAGAACACGCAGCTCGGAAAAGACGATTTCCGCAGCGCGCTTCCTCGCTTCCAGCCCGAAGCCATGAAGGCCAACCAGGCGTTCATCGATCTCCTCAGCGCCATCGCGAAGAAGAAGAACGCGACGCCGGCCCAAATTGCTCTCGGCTGGCTGCTCGCGCAGAAGCCCTGGATCGTTCCCATTCCGGGCACGACCAAACTATCGCGCCTCGAGGAAAACATCGGCGCCGCTACCATCGAACTCGGCGCCGACGATCTGCGCGAGATCGAAGCCGCCTCCGCGAAGGTCCCCGTCCAGGGCGACCGCTACCCAGAGCATCTCGAAAAAATAACCGGCCGTTAGTTCGTTCCATCGAACCCCGCCGAACACTCGCCAACAACCACCGACCTAACTTCCTAACTCCCTGACTTCAACTCCCTAACTCCCTAACCACCCTCCGCACAGGCATCATAGAGTCGTGGGACACACCGCCCAGACAGACTCCACCGATCTCGCGCCCCAGCGCGCACCATCTCCCACGCCTCCGCCCGAGCCCGGCCGCGAGCCCGGCGCGCCGCCGCCCATCGGCTCCTTCGCTCCTCTTCGCATCGCGCTCTTCCGCGACCGCTGGCTCGCCTCCACCGTCTCCGGCGTCGGCACCTGGATGCAGGACACCGCGGCCACCTGGCTGATGACGGCGCTCACCACCTCGCCTCTGCTCATCGCCCTCATGCAGACCGCGGCCAGCCTTCCCGTGCTCGTCCTCGGCCTGCTCGCCGGTTCCACAGCCGACATCTTCGACCGCCGCCGCCTGCTCATCTTCTGGCAGGGTTGGATGCTCGCCAGCGTCGCCTTCCTCGCTCTGCTCACCTTCGCCGGCATCATCTCGCCCTTCACGCTGCTCTTCTTCACCTTCCTGCTCAACATCGGCTCGGCTATGAACAACCCCGCCTGGCAGGCCATCGTTCCCGAGCTCGTCCCCATGGAGCAGCTCCCACCCGCCGTCACCCTCAACGCCGCCAGCAACAACATCGCGCGCGCCGTCGGTCCCGCCCTCGGCGGCCTCATGGTCGCCGCCTTCGCGCGCCCTGGCACCGGAGCAGGCTGGGTCTTCGCACTCAACTCCGCCTCCTTCGCCGGCGTCATCTGGATTCTCTGGCGATGGAAGCGCCAGCCGCTCTTCCGCAGCGCGCTCCCCGCCGAGCGCATCGCCGGCTCCGTCCGCTCCGGCCTTCGCTACCTGCGCTACGCTCCCGACCTGCAGGCGCCACTCATCCGCGCCTTCGTCTTCACCTTCTTCGTCAGCTCCATCTGGGCGCTGCTCGCGCTGGTCGCCAAAAGCGATCTCCGCCAGGGCCCCTTGGGGTACGGCATCCTCAACGGCTGCCTCGGCCTCGGAGCCGTTGTCGCCGCCGTCTCGCTCACCCGCATCCGCCAGTTCATCCACGCCGACGCCCTGCTCGCCGGAACCTCGCTCTATTACATCGCCGCTCTGCTCCTCATCGCGCTCGTGCGCTCGCCCTGGGCCGTCATTCCAGCGCTGCTCGGCGCAGGCTTCTGCTGGACCAGCACCATGTCCATCCTCAACGTCAGCGTGCAGCTCTCCGTTCCGCGCTGGGTCCACGCCCGCGCCCTCGGCCTCTACCTCATGACCTTCCAGGGAGGTCTCGCGCTGGGCAGCATCGTCTGGGGCGCCATCGCCGAACGCAGCTCCACCAGCATGGCCTTCATCGTCGCCGCCTGCGGTCTTGCGGCCTCACTGCCGTTCACGCACCGCATCCACATTCTCAAGGGCACACTGCCCGACATGACGCCCTACAAACCCAAGCGCCCGCTCCCCGCGCTGCCCTCCGCGCCCGAGCCCGAAGAAGGCCCCGTCCGCATCTCCATCGACTACTCCATCCCCGAAGAAAACTACGCCGCCTTCACCCACGCCATCCACGATCTCAAGGGCGTTCGTCTCCGCGACGGCGCCGTCCGCTGGGGCATCTACCGCGACGCCGCCGACCCCACTCACCTCAACGAGACCTTCATCATGGAAAGCTGGCTCGACTACCTCCGCTCCCGCGAGCGCAACACCACCGCCGACCAGGCCATCCGCGAACGCGTCTGGGCTCTCCATCGCGGCGACACCACCCCCAGAATCACCCACCAGATCTGGGCCGAAGAACTCCCCACGCCTTCTAGCGACTCCTGACAATAAGCCGACTTCCCATTACCAATTAGAGGTTATTGAGTGCATTAGCGACTTAGCGCAAATCGAAGTTAAGCTCCTCGTGCTATATAAGGTGAACATGGGGTTTCAGGCGAACGTATTGAAGGTGATGATCGCATCACCGGGCGATGTTGCGACCGAACGCGACATTGTCACGGAGGCGCTATACCGTTGGAATAACGCTAATGCAGTGTCGCGTAGGCTGATACTCCAGCCAGTCAAATGGGAAACGCACAGTTCACCCCAAATGGGAACACATCCGCAGACTATCCTCAATGAGGATCTGCTCATCGACGCGGACATAGTGGTGGGTATTTTCGGTACACGCATTGGGACTTCTACTGCGGACTATATTAGCGGCAGTGTCGAAGAGATCAAGCGCCATGTCGCCGCGGGAAAACTTGCGATGTTGTACTTCTCGCATGTCCCCATTGATCCGAACCAGATCGACCCGAAACAGTGGGAGTCTTTGAAGATTTTCAAGGAGGAGTGCAAGACGGGAGGCCTATACGCTGAATATGACAGCCACGACCAGTTGCGAACAGACTTTGGGCATCACCTTACGATTCAACTGAACAAACCCAAGTATCTGTGGCTGACCAAGCCGGATGAGACCGTCGAGCCACATGACCCCGAACTAAGCGACAACGAAAAGCGCCTCCTCATCTCGACGGCAGCCGACGAAAACGGCCAAATTTTGGCAGGCGCCACTATGGGCGGGTTCTATGTTCAAGCGAACGGCGAGAACTTCGTGGAAGACTCCCCGCGTTCAGCAGCAGCGTGGAAACGCGTATTGAAAAGACTTACAGAGCTGGGCTACCTTGATCAGGTCAGCGAGGAAGTCTATGAGTTGACTGAAGAGGGCTTTTCTCGCGCCGACAAAGAGATTGCAAATGCCCCGTTGGATCTGTCGCTGTCTTTCGCAGGCACCCCGGACAAACAGATACTCTCTGTCGAATCAAGCAAAGTGATTACGCTCAAGCAACTCGACTTCCTCACATCCTCGGAAGCCTATATTACCAGGATGGAGTTGGACGAGGAGACAGGTACGACGGCCTCGATTCTGTTAGATGCTAACAAGATAGGCGAGCTGTTCGCCGCGCCACGTCCAGATAAAAGCTATTCCGACCACGCAGGACCTGCAGCACTTCGACTCATCCTCATGACGAGCGGCCGCCGCGTAGAAGTCGTATTGCCGATTATGCTCCAGCCCAAATTCGTCGGCAATACGCAGTGGATACAACTGGTTGGGTCAAAGACGTTCAATGTGAAATAGGCCTTCGTTATTGCGTCATTCTTGTACCTCTGCGAGTCCTGAACTCTAGTTGTTGCGAACAGGCCAGCTCACTCATCCAGCCCGGGTTTAGGGCCTCCGAGAATCAATACCGATAGACGCGGTTGTACTACCTAAAATCCGCCTGCAACCTTCAAAAACCTGTCAAGCCCCTGCAAAAGTGGAAATCCCCACAACCCACACAAACCACAGACAAACCCCTGTGCAAAAATCGCTGCACATTAATTCCACTCGACTTTCTATAATAGAAATAGAACTCTTAAAAGAAAGCTGACGACTGGAACTGGACGCCTGAAACAGGAGCCGTCCCGCCAGAGCACGCTTAGAGTCGCGCAACTCTATGATTCCAGAGATTTTCCACGCAAAATCTCTGGAATCAATATTTTGCCGCCACTGCTCTCTCCAACCCCAACAAAACAAAGGCAACGAGAAGCGAGGGGGAGGGGGGAGGGCCCCCCAGTGCTCCAGCGCCAGACTCTCCAGCGCCAAGGCGCTTCTACACCGCGTTCGGCACCTAAGTCACAACCTCGATCAACGCTCGCTGCGCCCGCGCGGATCATCTTCCACGCGCACCGCTCCGCGAGCATTTTGCGCGCGCTTTAAATTATTCGTTTCCGCATACATTAATGAGTCTCTCTTCCGTTCTATCCGTCTCTACTGGAATCCAGCGGAAATACGGATTGAATTTTCAAGCGACGCCTGACACGGCGTTCCAACATCGAGATGCGAGCAGAGGAGAACAAAAAGGATGGACCGGCGGCAGCTTCTTAAAGGTAGTGGTTTAGCGATTCTGGGCGCGGGCACATTGGGCCCGCAAGACCTCGTAGCCCAGGTTCATCCGGGCAAGACAACGCACGCGACGCACACAGCCAGCGCGGCCGCATGCGCCTGTGACACAGCGGCAGATGGGACGCCGCTCGATACCGGTGCCAGCGAGATGATCCCGGTGGTGGAGCGGTACGAGCTTGAGCTGAGCGAAGTGAGCCGCATCTATCTGCCCGGCTCCGCGCTGCTCCAGAGCAAGAGCGAGGAGTTCCTTGCCGGCCAGCTTCGTCTGCTGCAGTCCTTCCACTTCGGCGCGATGAGCCAGTCGGGCAAGGTCGACTATCTGCTACTGCGCAGCCGCATCGAGGAGGAGCAGCGCCAGCTCGCCGCGACCGCCAAGCAGGAGGCCGAGGTCGCGGCCATTCTGCCGTTCCAACAGGACATCTACGGCTTGGAAGAGGCGCGCCGGCGCATGGAGACGCTCGACGAGAAGAAGGCTGCGGCCACACTGGTGGGGTTGCAGTCGCAACTGGCCAAAGCCAAACCGCCCGCCGGAGCCAGCCCGGCCGCGCTGGGACGTGCGGCCTCGCGGTTGCAGGAGCTGCGCGGCGTGCTGCAGGAGTGGAGCACCTTCTATGCGCTCTACGACCCGCTGTTTGCCTTCTGGGACAACGAGGAGTTGAAGCGCACCGATGCCGCGCTGGGCAAGTACGCCGAGGCGCTCTTTGCCGCCTCCGGTCTGCCAGGAACGCTGGAGCCCGTGCCGGTGACAGGCCGCGGCGGTTTTGGTGGTCGAGGGCCAGGCGGTCGTGGCGGCGCGGGAAACCGCGGTGGCAACCGGCAGCACCCTCGCAGCGATGCCCCGCTGGGCAGCGAAAAGGAGATCGCCGGCATCGGCCCGGTGGGCCATGATGTGCTGCAGGACGAGCTGCTCCAGGCCTGGATCCCCTACACGCCGGAGGAGCTGATCACACTGGCGAACAAAGAGTTCGAGTGGTGCGACAAGGAGATGCTGAAGGCCACCGCGGAGATGGGCCTCGGCACCGACTGGAAGGCCGCGCAGGAAAAGGCCAAGAACATGTACGTCGAGCCGGGCCAGATGATCTATTGGGTCCGCGACAACGAGCGCAAAGCGATCGCCTTCATGGAAGCCCACGACGTGTTGACCATTCCTGAAGGGGCCAAGCACGACTGGTGGGAGCAGGCCATGACGCCGCAGCAGCAGCTGGTGAATCCGTTCTTCACCGGCGGTGAGACCATCCAGGTCTCCTCGCCCGCCAGCACCATGACGTACGCGGAGAAGCTCGACAGCCAGCGCGCCAACAACATCCCTCAGGCCTTCGACACCGTCTTCCACGAGCTGGTGCCCGGCCATCACATGCAGAGCTACATGACCGCGCGCTACCGCACCTACCGCCGCAGCTTCGCCAGCGCCGGCCCGTTCTGGAGCGAGGGCATGGCGTTCTACTGGGAGATGCTGATGTGGGACCTGGGCTGGTTCAAAACACCGGAGGAGCGTGTCGGCTCCCTGTTCTGGAGAAAGGAACGCTGCGCCCGCATCATCTTCTCGGTCAAGTTCAACCTGGGACAGATGAAGGCTCTCGAGTGCGTGCAGTTCCTGATCAACCGCGTGGGCCACGACCGCTTCAGCGCCGAAGGCGAGGTGCGCCGCTCGTTCAACGGCTCCTACTCGCCCATCTACCAGTGTGCCTACATGCTCGGCGCGCTGCAGTTTTACGCCATGCACAGGGAGCTGGTGGCCGGGGGCAAGATGACCAACCGCCAATTCCACGACGCGTTCTATCGCGAGGGCAACATGCCCATCGAGATGGTGCGCGCTCAGATCGCCAACACCCCGCTGACGCGCGACTACAAGAGCAGCTGGAAGTTCTACGGCAACCTGAGCTGAGAACGAAACCGAAAAGGGCGCTCTTATAGATGCTCCGTTCTTGGCTTTTGTCCAAGGTTGGCCGAATCAACCGTGTACTCGACGATGCCGGACGCCCCACCCCATAGACGATTCCGCGTAGGCCTATGGACTCACTATCGGATATGCAGGACGATACCTGCGGAAAAGCTTCGCTGCGTGCGGTTGGTATTGTTGGTGAGTTGGCCTGCGCCGCATTCAAAGCGGGCGAGAATCTTGCGACGGTGCATGACGGGTAGGCGTAGTATGGAGTCGCTGTCCGAAAGAAGGCTGCGATGAACGTTCATTTGATTGCGGAAATTGCGGCAGGCATCGCCGTGCTGGCGACAGTTGTGTACCTTGGCCTCGGGATCTGGGGCGTCACGACCCTGCGCGACATCAGGGATGCGATTCGCGACAAGCGTCCATAGCGAACGGACCATTGCACCCCGCAATTTCGCCATCGACTCGAAATTGCTGTCAAGCCCCTGCAAAAGTGGAAATCCTCGCAACCCGCACAAACCACAAGGGAATCCCGGTGCAAAAATCGATGCGTGTTAATTCCCTCAACTCTCTACAATAGAAATAGAACTCTTAACTAAAAGTTGCTGACCGGAAACTGGACGCTCAAAACAAAAGCGGTCCCCGGCCAAACATGGTTTAAGTCGCCTAACTCCATAATTCGAGAGATTTTGCACGCAAAATCTCTGCAATCAATATTTTGCCGCCACTGCTTTCTCTAACCCCAACAAAACAAAGACAACCGGAAGCAAGAGGAGGGGGAGGGCCTCAGTGCCCCAGCGCCAAATCGATCAGGGTCTTCTCCTCCAGCTCATGCGCCTTCCCTGAGCCGGTAGCAGGGCTGGCCGAAGCCGTTCGCTTCACGCTCAGCAGCGCACGCCCTCCCACCAGCCGCTTCAACAGCGGCATCACGTAGGTAAGCGCGCCCATGTTGGCCGGCTCCTCCTGCACCCACACAATCTCATGCGCGCCCGGATGCTGCGCCAGCGCCGCAGCGACCTCACCCTCCGGCCATGGATAGAGCTGGTCGACAAAGACGATCGCCACATCCTCCAGCTTGCGCTTAGCTCTTTCGACGCGCAGATTGTGCCCGATCTTGCCCGAACAGAGCAGCACCCGCCGCACGCTGCTGACCGTCGAATCGCCCAGCACAGTCTGGAACCGGTCAACACCAAAGTCCGCAACCGTGCTCATCGCATCCGGATGCCGCAGCATCGACTTCGGCGTCATCACGATCAGCGGCTTGCGCCACCGCCGCATCGCCTGCCGCCGCAGCAGGTGGAAGTACTGTGCCGCGGTCGAAGGCTGCGCAATCTGGATATTGTCCTGCGCCGCGAGCTGAAGGTAGCGTTCCATGCGCGCCGACGAGTGCTCCGGCCCCTGCCCCTCATATCCATGCGGCAGCAACATCACTAAACCCGACAGCAGCCCCCACTTGGCCTCGCCCGCGCACAGAAACTGATCCACAATCGTCTGCGCTCCGTTCGCAAAGTCCCCGAACTGCGCCTCCCACAGCACCAGCGCCTCGGGGAAATCGCGCGAGTAGCCGTACTCATACCCCAGGCACGCAGCCTCCGACAACATCGTGTTGTAAACCTGCCAGTGACCCTGCTCCGTAGCCACATGGCTCAACGGCGACCATCGCACCTCAGTCTCCGTATCGATCAACACCGAATGCCGCTGGTTGAACGTGCCGCGCTGCGTATCCTGCCCCGTCAGCCGCACCGGCGTCCCCGCCTTCAGCAGCGCCGCATACGCCAGCAGTTCGGCAAAGCCATAGTCGACAGGCCGCTTCCCGTTGCCCATCTCCGCGCGCTGCTCCAGCAGCTTCGCCACCTTGGGATGAACATGGAAACCCTCCGGCGAGGTCGTCAGCGCCGCAGCCAGCGAGCTGATCTCGCCAGCAGCAAGGCCCGTGACCGGATCGTCGTCCTCCGCCAGCGGCCCACCGGCATACTTATCCCAGTACTCCGGCAGCTCGTGCATCCGCTTGACGACGAACGCTCCCGGCTCATGAGCCTCATGCTTGGCGTCCGCTTCCTTAGCCCGCCTCTGATCTTCAAGCAGCTCATTCTGGACCGCCGCAACCTCAGCCGAAACATCCGCTCCCAGCTTCGCCGCATAGATCTTGTACAGCGGTGGATGGTCCTTGATCAGCGCATATCGCCGCGGCTGCGTCACCGTCGGGTCGTCCACCTCGCTGTGCCCGTGGCGACGATAGCCAATCAGATCGACGACCACATCGGACTCGAACGTATGCCGATAGTCCGCGGCCAGCGCGGCGATGCGCACCACCGCCTCCGGATCTTCGGCATTCACATGAAAGATAGGAATCGGCAGACGCTTGGCCAGATCGCTCGCAAAGCGCGAGCTGTTGGACTCCTCGGGGTTCGCCGTAAAGCCGAGCAGATTATTCACGATGACCTGAATCGTTCCGCCAACACTATAGCCATCGAGCGTCGCCAGATTCAGCGTCTCGGCCCATATGCCCTGCCCCGCAAAAGCCGCATCCCCATGCACAATCATCGGCAGTATCTGGTTTCTGCCATCGGAACCTATACGCTCCTGCCGCGCCCGCGCACGACCCATAATCACCGGGTCGACCGCCTCCAGGTGGCTGGGGTTCGAGGCCAGGTGTAACGAAACCGTCTTTCCCTTCGCCGTAACGAAATCGCCGGTCGCCCCCATGTGGTACTTCACATCGCCGCCGCCCATCGTCGATCGCGGGTCAACATCCTCAAACTTGGCGAAGATCTCATGCGACTCGCGGCCGATGGTGTTCACCATCACGTTCAGCCGTCCGCGGTGACTCATCGCAAACACCGAACGAGTAACACCGTTCTCGGCAGCCGTCGTAAAGAGCTGATCGAGAAACGGAATCAGCACGGTCAAGCCTTCCAGCGAAAATCGCTTCGTCCCCAGATATCGTTGCTGAATCACCTGCTCGAACAGGTCTGCACGAATCAGCCCGCTGAGAATGCGAGCCGTATCGACCGGCTCCGGCGCACGCTCCAGTCGCTCCTGAATCCAGGCGCGCTTCTCGGGCGAAGGAATGTGCATGAACTCCGCGCCAATCGTTCCGCAGTAGTAGCGGCGCGCCTCCTCCGCCTGCGGCCCGTCCGGCGCCGGCGTCGGAAACGGCTCCGGCGGCAGATACTGCCCCAGC
>DATCFM010000102.1:0-23378 GCA_036509515.1 Acidobacteriaceae bacterium | reverse complement strand
GGTGGAAGGGGCTGCCAGCGGTGCAGCGGATGCGGCAGCGTGGGGGCGGGGGCCGATGTGGAAGCTCTTGCTGGCCTGAAGGTCGACCCAGACCAGGCCGGGAGCGCGCGCGTAGTTGTAGGGGACGATGGTCTGGGTGGGCAGCGGATTGGTATCGAAGTTGCCGAAGGCGGTATTCACGACGGAGGGGCGCGAGAGATCGGTCGCGAAGGTGGGGCGATCGTTGTAGATGGTGTCGCCGTTGAGGTCCGTCCCCGTGGTGATGTTGAAGCGACGGCCGGTGTGCGCGCTGATGTAAGGCTGCAGACTGAAGCCGTAAGGAAGCTCCCAGGAGAAGCCGCAGAAGAGCTGCTGAAGGTTGCTGTCGTTGGGGCCGTAGTCCTGTTTGATGTTGTAGGAGTTGGAGAGGAAGGCGGAGGCGCCGCTGACATCGCTGTAGTTGTACTGGGCATAGTAGAACGCCCAGACGAAGAGCTGCGGTTTGGGATTGAGATTGAGGTTGGAGAAGAAGACGCGGCCGTTGCTGACGCCCTCAGATGAATATTGATAGATATTTTGCGTGCCGCCGAGAGGGCGGGCGCCGCTGTTGGGGTCGGCGGGGTTGAAGGTTCCGGGCAGCGGCGCGTTGGCATTGATGGAGAGATACTGGTGGACGCCGTGGGCCTGAAGGTAGTTGGCGGTGATGCTGCCGATTCGGCCGATGGAGCGCTCGGCCGTGATGCTGGTGACGAAATCGTAGGCCGTATGAAGGCGCGGATCGACGCGATAGATCGTGGGCTCGGTAGCGGTGGGATTGTAGGTGCAGTCTGAGGTCGAGACCGGCGGTAGGGTGGGATAAAAGCAGGGATTCTGAACGAAGTAGGTAAGCTGGCTCGTGCCGTTCTGGCGGACTGCCTGGAGGAGATTGGCGATGTCGAAGCGGCCATAGAAGATGCCGGCGCCGCCGCGCAGAGTGACCATGGGAGCCTTCGACTTTTTGGAACCGATGGCCCAGGCGAATCCGAGGCGAGGAGCAGGATCGGCGTGATCCGGGATGGCTGATTGGGTCTCGTAACGGAGGCCGAAGCTCAAAGTGAAGTTGGAAGTCAGTTTCCAGTCGTCATCGATGTAGAGGCCGAGGTCGCCGGTGAAGACGGAGGCGCTGTGCTGGCCGGCGGTGAGGTTGAACTGCGTGGCACCGCCGCAGACGGGGCCGGCACTCGTGGTTATGCAGGTGGAGCGAATCTGCTGATCGGTTACATTTGGGTTCGCCGCGAGAGCCTGCCTGGTGATCTGGTAAGCCGTGATGTTGGGGAAGAGGAACTGGCCGTTGTAGCCGCCGCTGGAGTAGTTGCTCTCGCGATAGAGGCGGTAGCGGCCGCCGGCGCGGAGGAAGTGGGCACCGTGATCGATGGAGAGATCGTCTACGAACTCGTAGTGATCCAGGGAGTCGCGCAGAGCTTGCGGGGGCGAGCCGCCGCCGGAGAATGCGCCTTCGACGATGATGGACGGCGATGTGTCGTTGGGGTCCTGGCGAAGGCGGGTGCGGATATCCTGGAAGCGCAGTTCGTTGACGATTTTGGGGCTGACGACGTCGTTGTCGTCAAGTTGCAGCGTCTGGACAAGCACGTTGCTGGCGGCGCCTTCGCTGGGGAGAACGAGCAGGCCGACGCCGGCGTTGGTGAGGTGGGTGCGATGGATCTCGTACCGGCCGTTAAGGGTGTTCGCGGCTGAGATGATGCGATCGAGGCGCAGGCTGTAGTCGTCGTCGCGCTGCGGATTGGGAACGGCCTCGGAGAGAGCGGTCTGCGCGTAGGTGACGGGATCGAGGATGACGGCGTTCACGATCGCGTTGTTCTGGAGATCTGTGGAGTTGCCGGCGAGGAAGAAGGTGGTCTTCTTCGTAATAGGGCCGTTGAGGTTGCCGTCGAAGAAGAGCTGATGATAGGGCGGCTGCGCGGTGGTGTACGGGTTGCGCGCGTTCAAAGCGTTGGCGGTGCCGGCCATGTCGAAGGTTCCGTGCAGCTTGTCTCCACCGGCGCGAGTTTCAATGTCGATGCGGCCGAAGCCGGCGCGATCGAAGACGGCGGAGTAGGGATTGTTGTTGATGCTGATGGAGCGGATGGCGGACTTGGGCGGAAGCTGGCCGTTGCTGAAGCCGTCGATATAGAACTGCGGCGCGCTGAGACCCGCGCCGCCACCGGCCATGGCGATGAGCTGCTGGCGGAGGACGGTGGGGTCGTCGGAGAGCATCTGGAGTTGGGCGCCGGAGAAGGTGATGGCGTTGCGGTTATCGGCGGGGTTGGTGCTGGGGGACGAGCGGCCGACGCTGACCTCCTCGGGGCGGGCCGCGATGGCGAGACGGAGAGTGAGGTTCTGGTGATCGGACGGGCCGAGCACGATGGAATCGCGGGTGAGCGTGCGGAAGCCGGGTGCGTCGACGGTGAGGGTGTAGGTACCGGGGGGGAGCGTGAGGCTGAAGGCGCCGGTGGAGTTTGTGGCAGCGTTCTGGTCGAACGAGTCGCTATGGATGTGCAGGGAGGCGTGGGGGATGCGGGCGCCGGAGGGGTCGTCGACTGTGCCGGAGAGTAAGGCTGGGGCTGACGGGACCTGCGCGCGGACGGCGCCGAACACTCCGAACAGAAGAATGATGGGCGTGCCGAGAACGCGGCTCAGAGACGGCATCGATCCACCAGGCCAAAGGGGAGTTAGAAAATGTAAGCGGACCGGTCCTCTGGGAGACCGTGCAGGGGGACTAAGGTTATGTGAAGCTGTATCGAAGGTATACGCAGAAGTCACTCCTTGTACAGTCGGTACGATACACAATAGTACCGGAGCGGAACTGTACATTCGGCGCATGAAACGAGGCGGTCGAGGGTGACTTGCGGGGCTCCCGGGATGACAAATCAATTCATAGTTCTAAAATTGTAGGGAGGACGATTTTTTTCCTGTCCGTAAAGGTTTTCTGCGATGAAATTGCGTTCTGTAGTGCTGGTTCTGGTGATCCTGGGCGGCTTCTATCTTCTGTCCACTCATTTTCTGCCGACGGGCGCGTTGGCCGGGTTGATGCATGGCAATCTGCCTACGACGGCGGACACGAATGTGCGCGGGCCGTTGGGCAATTTCACGATGACGGAGGCCAGGGCCGATTCGGCGCTGGACCCTGAGGAAGAGCAGAATATCGGGGTCTACAAGAAGGCGCTGCCGTCGGTGGTGAACATTACGTCGACCAAGATGGCGTATGACTTTTTCTATCAGCCGGTGCCGCAGCAGGGGCAGGGATCAGGGTTCATTCTGGACCGGGAGGGGCACATTCTGACCAACAACCATGTGGTGGAAGGTGCGCAGTCGGTGGAGGTGACGCTGTGGAACAGGAAAAATTACACGGCGACGGTGCTACTGACGGACCGTGCGCACGACATTGCGCTGTTGCAGATCAAGGATGTGCCGAACCTGACGCCGGCGACACTGGCGAGCACGAATAATCTGCTGGTGGGGCAACGGGTGTATGCGATCGGCAACCCGTTTGGATTTCAGGGAACGATGACGCGGGGAATGATCTCGGCTTTGCGGTCGGTGCAACTGCCGACGGGGATGAAGATCGAAAATGCGATCCAGACGGATGCGTCGGTGAATCCGGGGAACTCGGGCGGGCCGCTGCTGAACTCGCACGGCGAGGTGATCGGGATTACGACGATGATTGCGTCGAACCCGAATGGAGGGGCGGACCAGTCGGCGGGGATTGGATTCGCGATTCCGATTGCGACGGCGAAGACGGTGCTGGATGATTTTGCGCGATATGGCAGGGTGCGGCGGCCTTCGCTGGATGTGGTGACGCTGCCGATCGGGCCGGACCTGGCCCAGCAGATAGGACTGTCCGCGGACTATGGCGTGCTGATCGAGCGAGTGTTGCCGGGCGGAGCGGCGGAGCGCGCGGGCCTGAAGGGCGGAACACAGAGGGCCTACATGGGATTCACGCCGATTGTGCTGGGCGGCGACCTGATCGTCAGGATCGATGGGCAAAACATTACGACCGGGCAGGATCTTTCGAATGCCCTGAACGAACACCATGCGGGCGATACGGTGACGGTGACGGTGGTTCGCGGGCAGCGGGAGCTCAATGTGAAGGTGACGCTGTCGGATGCGTCGGAGAAGCAGCCGCAGGGGCAGCAGACGTAGGGCGGGCAGCAAGAGTGCGAGTGAGTCAAGCGAGTGGTTAGTTGTTAGTAAAGGCAAGAGAGCGTTTGCTGGCGGTTTGATGTGCGGGAAAAGAGATGGCCCGGAGTGTTCTCGGATTTCTCCGAGAGCGCTCCGGGCCATCTTTTTTTGCGTGGGGTTGCGGTTAGAAGAACAGCTTGGCGAAGAACTGCATCTGACGCGGGCCATAAAGACCGTTGTTGGTTCCCGACATCACACCGAAGGAGTTGAGCGGCGAGGTGACGAACGGCGAGATGCAGCCCTCGAAGTTGGAACCTGAGGGAGTGGTGGTGGCGTTGCACTTGATCCCGCTGGTGGTTGCGCCAGGAGTGATGAACTGGGAGTAGGTGCCATTCACTGAGGTGATGATGAGGTGGTTAAACAGGTTGAAGGCCTCGGCCGAGAGCTGCATATAGATGCCTTCGTGGATCGGGATATTGCGGGCGATACGGAAGTCGAAGCCATTGAAACCCGGCGCGTAGAGGCTGTTGCGGCCGATCTGAGGCGGACGTCCGGTAGTGGGAGCGCCGGAGCTGGAACTCATGGCGCCGCCGTAGATGTTGCCGTCGGCACCGTAGCTGGTGCTAGTACCGGAGTAGACGGTGCCGCTCATGCTGGCGGAGATGGGCTGGCCGCCTGAGGCGATCTCGCCGCCTGAGAAGGTGAAGTCGTCGAAGACATGCTTGACGACCTTGTTGCTCTCAAAGAGCTGCGGCGTGTAGACGAAGCTGAGGGTAAAGCGATTGCGTATGTCGGTGTCCGACGGTCCGTTCTCGCGGCGGATGTTATTGGGATCGAGCGGCACGTCGCCACCGTAGAAGGTGCCAAAGGCGCCCTGCACCTGGCCGTCGTCAGTTGCCTTGGCCCAGGTGTAGTTGGCCAGAACCTCAAGACCGTTGGCGAAGGGACGGCAGTGACGGCGAGCGAGTTGTACCAGGTATTGGCGACGCTGAAGCCGGTGTTGATGGAGGTAATGGCCGAGCTGCGGCGGTCCGACTTCAGGTACACGGGAACCGTGAGCTGCTTGACGAAGTTGCCGCTGGCGTCGACGACGTTATAGCTGGCCTCGCCATGGGCCGTCTGGCCGACGAGGTTGGCATCGAGGAAGACGGGAAGGCGCATGGCGCGCGTTCCTACATAGCCGACGGAGAGGGACATCTTGCCGGGGAGCGCCTGCTCCACGCCAAGCTCCATTTCATGCGACAGCGGCGGGACGAAGTTGGGGTCGAGACCGTGGAAGCTCTGCGAGCCGATTTTTTGCGGACCATTGACGGTGGGCGCGGTTCCGCCGCTGGGATAAAGAGACGACGAAAGCGGTGGACCGGTGACCGGGAAAGGAACGAAGGGGTACTGCAGGCTGGAAGAGGGGTCGGGGACCGTTGGGCAGCGCGGCTTAGGATCGGACGCGGTGGGAGCACCGACCAGGCTTTCGCAACCGGTGTAGTTGTAGTTGATCTGAACGACGCCGTTCTCCACGCGCATGGCGTAGTAGGTGCTGCCCTGGTTGAGTGCCGAGAAGAGACCATAACCGCCGCGGACGACCGTGCCGGTACGCGGCTGCCAGCTGAAGCTGATACGCGGCTGCACGCGATCGGTGACGTTCTTGATGGTCTGACTGTACTCGGTGGAGAGCGGAGGGAAGTTGTTGTTGACTTTGCCGGGAGGCGGGGTGAGCTGAATGTCATAGCGGACGCCGGCGGTCAGAGTGAGGTTGGGCAGGACCTTCCAGGAGTCCTCGGCAAAGCCGTCGTACAGCTTCATCCAGAAGTCGTCCTTGCCCTCGGTGCTGGGCGTAGTGTGCACGACGTCGATGGTCTGGACGAAGGTGTTGTAGTGATAGCCGGCGTAGGGATCGGTGTCTCCGGGCTGGCCGGCAAAGGCGTCCTGAATCCAGTCCTGGAAGTTCAACAGTGTATTGGCGTCGCCATAACCGTAGATACCGCCGCCCTGGAAGAGGTTGATCATGACCTCGTGAATGATGTTGACGTCGCCGCCGAATTTGAAGGTGTGGTGGCCTTTGGTGGTGGAGAAGACGTCGGTGAACTGGATGCGGTGCTCGTCGGGCTCGGCGACACGGGGAAGAGCGTTGGGCATGCCGAAGGTGACCGCGCCCATGGCTACGCTGGGACCCGCGGCGTTGGCTCCGGCTGTCTCGAGGTCACGACCGAACTGGAAGTGCACCTGGTTGACGGAATCCTTGCCGAGCTGGGTGGTGAGGCCGGCGACGAGGAAGCGCTCGTGATAGCTGGTGGGGCCGTTGGTCGAGGGCGAGCTGTTGGTGAAGGTGGGCGAGGAGTTGTAGCCGTAGGTCGAGTCGAAGTCGACGAAGTTGTAGTCGATAAAGGCGTCGTTGCGGCTGTTGATGTGGAAGTCGAGACGAGGAAAGAAGAGGTTCTGCCTTGCGAAGCGGGAAGGAGGAGCGTCACCGGTCGCGATGTTGGCTACCTGCTCGAGGAAGGTGATGCCGCTGGTGCACTGCGTAGCGGTGATGGTCGCCGGGCATTGGGTTGGGGTGATGGTGCTGGTGCTGGTGGTTGGGCCGGAGGGCGTAAGCGAGATGGCGTTGGTGTCGGAGTAGAGGGCGCGGCCGACGCGGCGGAAGCCGTCATAGGTGAAGAAATAGAAGAGGCGGTTCTTTAGGATGGGGCCGCCGACTGAGCCGCCGAACTGCTGCTGCTGATGGATGGGCTGGGTGAGCAGGAAGGGTGTCGCATGGTTATGCAGCGCCTGGAACTTGCTGTAGGGATCGAGCGCGTTCAGCGACGGATAGCGGAGGTAGTAGAACAGGTCGCCGTGGATGCTGTTGGTGCCGTTCTTGGTGATGGCATTGACCTGGCCGCCGGCGGCCTGGCCGAACTCGACGGAGTAGTTGGAGGTCTCGGCCTGGAACTCCTTGATGGAGTCGATGGAGTAAACGTAAGGGGCGCCGGAGGCGCGGCCGCGAGCCTCAGAGAAGAGCATCTGGTTGTTGTTCGAGCCGTCGACGTAGTTCTGGTTGTAGAGGCCGCTGATGCCGTGGAAGCTGACCAGGCCGGAGCCGCCGTCCTGGGTGACGTTGGGCGTGTTGAGAACGAAGGCGCTCCAGTTGCGTGAGGCGACGGGCAGATTCGCGATGAGATGCTCATCGATGGTCTGGGAGACTTCGGCCTTCTGAGGGTCGAGGATGGGAGTCTCGGCTGTGACTTCGACGGCCGAACTGACTGAGGCCGTGGGCAGGCTGGAGTTGACGGTGAGAACCTGGCCGACGGTTAGCGTGAGGTTCTTGTGATCGACCTTGCCGAAGGAGGGGGCGCTGGCGACGACCTCATAGTGGCCGGGGAGGAGGAAGCTGGCCGAGTAGAGGCCGTCTCCGTTGGTGGTCACGGTGCGCGAGATTCCGGTGTCCGTGTTGGTGACGACGACGGTGGCATTGGGGACCGAGGCACCCGTGGTGTCGGTGACGGCGCCGCCGATGTTGCCGTTGCCCGAGGTCTGCGCTGCGGCAGGGATAAGGGAACAGGCGGAGAGGCAGAGGGCGGCGGCGATAAGACGGAACGATCTTGAGCGGCTCAATGGCATGGGACACAAGCTCCTGGGTTGCGGTGGTGGCAGCAGAGGCGCGGGGAGAAAACTCTCGGCATTAGGGATAGCGTGGGCTGCGACTTTGAGGAGTTCGCTTCAGGGAGATGGACTTGTACGTTGAATTTAAGGATGACGAGGCTTCAACGGCATGTCAAGAAAGGATTGGCTCAGATGGGTCTGCCAAGCGTGCAAAAACAGTACGATTTACAGACATTTTGCATTGATGTCGCATCGCGACTCGGACCGATGCGCCTAATGGAGGGTTTCGGGAATCACGGCGTATTGCAGCAGGACTTCGAAGGGGACGATCTCGAGGGTCGCCTCGTGCGTTGCTTCAAGAACGATCGGGCAGGCGGCGCCAGCGCGTTGCACCTGAAGCCAGCGGGCGGCGCAGACACACCAGTGGTCGCCGGGCTTGAGGCCGGGGAAGCCGTACTGTGGCATGGGTGTGGAGAGATCGTTGCCCAGTTGGGCGGAGACGGCGAGAAAGTCCGCTGTGACGACGCAGCAGACGGTATGAACGCCGAGGTCTTCAGGGCCGGTGCCGCAACAGCCGTCGCGGTAGAAGCCGGTCATGGGCTCGCATCCACAGGTTTCAAGAGGCTGGCCGAGGACATTCTTCTGGTGGTGAGACTGTTGGAGCGCCATAGACCGATTGTAGTGCGACTGAGGTTTAAGCCGTTCCGGCTGTGGGGTTGACCAGAACATCCGGAGCGGCGGGCTTTTCCGCGGGCTGAACAACAGGCAGCAGAACGCGGACAACCGTTCCATGACGAAGGCGGACGGTGTTGGAGCGCAGCTGCAGCTTGCCGCCGTGCTCTTCGACGATGCCGCGCGTAACCCAAAGACCAAGGCCTGTGCCGCGCTCGCCTTTGGTGGTGAAGAAGGGCTCAAAGACGGAGCGGAGGTTGGCACTCTCGATGCCGTGACCGGTGTCGGAGATGAGCACGGCGGCGCGCTGGCCGCGCAGGTGCGCACGGAGCGTGAGGCAGCCGCCGGTAACCTCCATCGACTCGATGGCATTGCCGATGAGGTTGGCGAAGACCTGGCGGAGGGAAGGATCGTAGCGTGCGGAGCGGATCTCTTCACCGAAGCGCGAGTGAATCTCAATCCGGTGTTGCAGGGCGCGCGAGCTGAAGAGCTGCACGACCTCATCGAGCATGGAGTAGAGGTCAAGCGTGCGGCCCGGCATCTTGCGATAAAAACTGAGCGTAGAGCGGGTGATGTGACCGACGCGCTCGAGCTCACGGGCGGCGACCGCGGCGAGCTCCTGCGCGGGCAGCGGCAGATCGTGCGCCTGGAGCAGAAAGACGATGTTGGTGAGGGCTTCGAGCGGATTGTTGATCTCGTGCGCAAGGGTGTTGGCCATGCGGCCGGCCGCGGCGAGGCGCTCGGAGTTGATGAGACGGCTCATCAGCTCGGTGGTTTCACGCTCGGCGGCCTTGCGGGCGGAGATGTCTTCGACGACCCAGAGGACGCTGGGACCGGAACTATTGTCATGGTGGAGCAGAGAGACGGTGAGTTGCGCGGCAAAGGTAGATCCATCGGACCGAAGCAGCGTGCGCTCGGTGCGATAACCGCTGCGCTCGCCGGCGACGAGCGCGGCAAGCTCGATGACCTCAAGCTCACGATCGGAGGGAAGCAGAAAGTCCATGAGGCGTAACGAAAGCAGATTTTCGACCGGGGCGTAGAACATCTGCGCGAGACGCTGATTGACGAGCTGGAAGTGCCCGGTAATGGAGGTGTGCGCCATGCCGACGGCGGCCTGATTGAACGTCGCTGAGAAACGCTGCTGGACGAAACGCAGCTCGCTTTCAGTGCGAAGACGCTCGCGGCGGCGCTCGGCGTCGGCAAGCTCGCGTTCGATGGCGGGAAGCAGGCGATCGAGGTGGCCTTTGAGGACGTAGTCGTGAGCGCCGGCGCGCATGGCACTGACGGCCGAGACCTCATCGATGGTGCCGGAGACGATGATGAAGGGCACGTCCATGCCGCTTTGCTGGATGAGTGCGAGGGCATCGCGGGCACCGAAGCTGGGCAAGGTGTAGTCAGCCAGAACGAGATCGAAGTGGCGGCCGGAGGCGAGGGCCTCGCGCAGCTCCGCAGCAGTCTGGATGCGCAGCGATTCGACGACATAGCCAGCCCGGCTGAGGAACCGTTCCAGCAGGAGTGCGTCTTCCTCGTAGTCCTCGATGAGGAGAACTCGCAGCGGCTGCCGCTGCGAGTTTACTGAGGCGGTGGACATTGATTGAGGAGCAGCCAGTACATGCCGAGCTGGCGGGTGGCCTCGGCGAAATCATTAAAGTTGACGGGTTTGCGAATGTAGCTGTTCACCCCAAGGCGATAGCTGGAGACGATGTCCCGCTCCTCATCCGAGGAGGTGAGGATGACGACGGGAAGCAAAGAGGTCTTGTCGGCAGCGCGGATGGCGCGCAGGACCTCCAGGCCCTCCACCTTGGGCAGCTTCAGGTCCAGGAGGACGAGCTGGGGCATCCTCTGCTCCCCTTTGACGATGCCATTGACATAGTCCAGGGCTTCAGCTCCATCGTGGGCAACGCGGATTTCGTTAGCGACGTTGGCTTTGCGGAGAGCGCGGATGGCCAGCGCCTCGTGGTCGGGATCGTCTTCAACAAGGAGGATCATACTTTCGCTCATAAACAACCGCGGTGCCGGGTTGTAACCGCGTTGAAATCAGATTGCAGCACAGGTATCGAGGGTGAAGAAGAAGGTGGCGCCGCGGCCGGTTTCGCCTTCGGCCCAGATTGCCCCATGATGGCGGCGGACGATGCGGGAGACGGTAGCCAGGCCGATGCCCGAGCCTTTGAAGTCCCGGTCACCGTGCAGACGCTGGAACGCGGTGAAAAGACGGTCGACGTATTGCATGTCAAAGCCTGCCCCGTTGTCACGAATAAAGTATACGTTTTGACCATCGCGGCGGCTACTGCCGAACTCGATGGTGGCGTTAGGCGTGTGTTCGGTGAACTTCCAGGCGTTGCCGATGAGGTTTTCGAAGGCGATGCGGAGGAGGCGGGCATCAGCCTGGGCGACGACGCCGGGCCGGGCTTTCCAGGCGACCTCGTGGCTGGGGTCGGCTGCCTGAATCTCATTGAAGACGAGTGTGGAGAGCTGGGTGAGATCGACCTGCTCGCGCTGCACCTCAGAGCGCGTGACGCGGGAGAGCTGCAAGAGCGAATCGATGAGCATGCCCATGCGCTGCACACCGTTGCGGACGCGGGCGATGTAGTCGCGGCCCTCGTCGTTGAGGTTGGCCGCACAGTCCTCCTGCAGAGCCAGCGAGAAGCCGTCGATGGTGCGGAGCGGAGCACGGAGGTCGTGGGAGACGGAGTAGCTGAAGGCTTCGAGCTCCTGATTGGAGACGGCGAGCTCGCTGGTGCGCTGGGCTACCCGGGTTTCAAGCTCGGCGTTGAGGGTGGTGAGCTCCCGGTTGAGGGTGCTGATCTCGGCCGCGCCGGCGGCGATGCGCTGACGGGTGCGCTCGGCGCGGACGAGGAGGTCGAAGGCCGCGATGAGGAGAAGGAAGTCGAGCGCGAAGGCGAAGGTGAAGGTGGACCAAACCTCGCGATGAGCAAGGGCAGTATCGTGGATGCGATCGGCGAGCAGCCGGTGTTCTTCAGCCTCGATGTCATGGATGGTGTTCTGCACGCTGTCCATGCGATCGGGGGTGTCGCGGACGACGGCGCCCAGCAAGGAGGGATCAATCATCCCGGAGGGATGGCCCTCGCGCACGACGATACCGGCCTCGAGCACAGCCAGCTTGGAGCCAACGCGCGTGCGCAGGGCGACGATGCGTGTCTGCTGGGAGACGTTGTCGCCGGTGAGGCGCTGGACGTTTGCAATGGTGTGCTGGATGTTACCGGTTGCGGCGGCGTACTGCTGCTCGAAGATGGGTGAGCCGGTAAGGATGTAGCCGCGGGCGGCGGCTTCTGCGGTGTGGACCTGGGCGACCAGGCTCTCGGTCTGGGAGATGACTTCGAGGGTGTGGGCCTGCCAGAACTGCGCGTCAATGAGTGTGTGCAACGCGCGCGCGGTCAGCCAGGTGGTGAACAGGACGATGACGATGGCGCCCGCGAGTGCCAAGCGGTACCAGGATGTCTTTCCCATAGAGACCTACAAGAGCGATGCGATTTGATCACGTGCGGTTGTGCGCCGTGCTCAGGCCGAAGGTTGAGTTTGAGCTTCGTCGAGCAGCCGCTCGCCGGGGCCGTCTTCGAAGATCTTCGGGCGCTTGAGCCTGAGCCACTTGAGACGAAGATCGAGCGCGGTTCCGAGAACACCGAAGCCGTAGGTGACGCTTCTGCGAAAGTTGATCGAGGAGGCTTCTTCGAAATACTTCGTGGGGCAGGAGATCTCGCCGACGCGGAAGCCGAAGTAGAAGGTCTGCACAAGCATCTGGTTGTCGAAGACGAAGTCGTCGGAGCAACTGCGGAGGGGAAGGCGCTCGAGAACGGTGCGGCTCCAGGCACGGTAGCCCGTGTGGTATTCGGAGAGCTTCTCGTGAATGAGGAGGTTTTCGATCAGCGTGAGGAATCGGTTGGAGATGTATTTGTAGATCGGCATGCCACCTTTACGAGCGCCGCGGCCGAGGATTCGGGAGGCAAGGACGGCGTCGTACTCATCGTAGGCGATCATGGAGACCATCGCGGTGATGAGCCTGGGGGTGTACTGATAGTCGGGGTGGAGCATGACGACGATGTCGGCGCCATGCTGCAGGGCGGCGATGTAGCAGGTCTTCTGGTTGCCGCCGTAGCCGCGGTTGCGGTCGTGACGGATGGTGACGAGGCCGAGCTTCTCGGCGATGAGGACGGTCTCGTCGCGACTGGCATCGTCGGTGAGGATAATGGCGTCGACGATGTTTCCGGGAATCTCCTGCACGGTCTTTTCGAGCGTCTTCGCAGCGTTGTAGGCGGGAAGAACCACCGCAACCTTTTTGTTATTGAGCATAGGGGACTCCGGCGGGGAAGCTCGCGACGCCATGCGGGTCATGACGATGTATTCGAAGCTGATGAAGTAGCCGCAAAGAAGCAGAACCTTTTCCCAGCGGCGAAAGGGCGAGCGAAGCGCGAGCAGAAGAATCGCTGTCCCGATGCACGCCTGCAACAATTTGAACGCTATGAGCGAGTGGATAAACTGCGCGAGGATCCAGAGGATGAAGTACCAGAGCCAGGGATGGCTTTCGTAATGAATGTGATGAAACAGCGAATGGAGTGTCGGGCTGTCCCAGGCGATGGCGAAGGCGTTCAGCTCGTCGCGCCAGAGGTTGTGGTGGGCCAGTTGGATGTAGAAGAAGACGAGGAAGGGCGCCACGAGCAACAGGTCTTTGAGGAAAGACCCCGGCGGCCGGCTCGCGGGCTGTGGCCGGAGATGTGGCTCGCTTTGCAACGTCATTCCAGAGGATGATAGCAGGGTGATTTGGCCCAAAGGCGGCGCTAGGAGCCGACGGCCGCGGCCATTTGTTGACCGATACGGACGCTTTCTGCGATGCCGCGGTCTTCGGGATAGTAGAAGCATGTGTCGGCGATCTGCAGACCGGCGAAGGGCGTTTGCACGGGCGGAATTTTGGCGGCGAAGCCGGGCTCACAGATGGGTTGGCCGTGACGCAGGCGGGCGACCTTGGTGGCCAGGATGTCGGCTTCGGTGAGTGAGGGATTGATGCGCCGCAGACAGGAGAAGGCCTCGTCGAGGAGATCGTGTTCCGGCCAGGAGAACTTCTGGTGCGTGACGGGCATGTAGTAGGGGACATACACGATGGTGTCTCCGCCGACGTTGCGGAGGTTGGTGAACTCGATGATGCCTGGAATCTCGATGCCCGGTTCGGACACGTTGACCCAGAAGTGCGGACTGACGGAGCGGCGCAGCTTGAAGATGACGCAGATAACGCCGATGTTGCGGATGGCCTCGTAACGCCGCTTCCAGTCCGCAGGGAGGCTGGGCACCAGATTGGAGATGAGCGGCGTGGGTGAGGTGCAGATGACGGCGTCAGCCGGGTAGAAACCAGCGGTAGTGCGAACGCCTGTGACGCGGCCGTTCTCTGTCCTGACCTCGGAGGCGGGCTCGCCGAGATGGATGCGACCGCCGTGCTGCTTGAGCGCATCGGCGAGCGAGTTGACGAGTGTGAGGGAGCCGCCTTCGATGTAGCCGAGCTCCTCCTGCATCATGCTGCGGCGGGAGCGGCCGATGCGGCGGATGCGCGTCCAGATCCAGGCCGCGGAGACGTCGTCGGCATATTCGTAAAACTTGTAGTCGAAGAGCGGCTTCCAGAGGCGCTGATAGACACCTTCGCCGCACCAGCGGACGATCCAGTCGCGAGCGGACTCGTGCTCGATGGCGGGCCAGCGGTTGCGGCGAACGCAGACGAGCGCGAAGAGACCGTATCTGAGCTTTTGCAGCGGTGAAAGATGAGGGAAGCGCAGCAGAGCGACGGGGTCGCCCCAGCGGTGGAGCTTACCGCCGGTGAAGATACCCATGGAGGTGGGACGCCAACGCATGGCGGAAGCGAGGCCGAGCTCGTCGAGCAGGGCGAAGGTGGGCTCGTCGCTGCGGCAGACGAAGTGATAGAAGCGTTCGAGAGAGACGCCATCGAAGTTGAAGTGACCGGCCATGCCGCCAGGTTCAGGGGCAGCCTCGATGAGATCCACCTGATGGCCGTTCTTTGCGGCGCGGAAGGCGGCGGCCAAGCCCATGGCGCCCGCTCCAATGACAACAACTCGAGCCATCGTTATCGTTCCTCAGAGGCTCGGCGAGCGTATCTCGCGGGCGGGGATGCGAGAGCACCCGTGAATGTGGGAGTGCTGACGCTGAGTTTACTGGAAGAGATTCACGGGACGGAATATTCGTGTGAGCTCGCTACTTTGTGGCCAACGCGAGCTGCTGCTCGTATTCCTCGTAGGGACCCTTGTGGTCGGTGATGTGGAAGCCGGTGGGACCGCCTTCAAAGTGCCAGATACGTGTGCCGACCTCTTCGATGAGGTCCTGGTCATGCGTCACGAGGAAGACCGTGCCTTCATACTTTTGCAGCGCGATGTTGAGCGCGTTGATGCTTTCGAGATCGAGGTGGTTGGTCGGCTCGTCGAGCACGAGGACGTTGGGCTTCTGCAGCATGAGCTTGCAGAAAAGAAGGCGCGCGGCCTCGCCGCCGGAGAGAGCTTCGGTCTTCTTCATGCCCTCTTCGCCGCGGAAGAGCATCTGGCCGAGGATGCCGCGGATGTCTTCCTTGACCGCCTTAGGATCGAAGGTGTGCAGCCATTCGGCAGTGGTAGTGCCCTTGGGGATGGAGGCGGTGTGGTCCTGGGCGAAGTAGCCGATCTGGGCCTCGTGGCCCCACTTGACCTCGCCGGAGTCGATGTCGGCAGCACTGGCCTCTTCGAGGCCGGAGTTGGCCAGCAGCGCCTTGATCAGCGTCGACTTCCCTTGCCCGTTGCGGCCCATGAGGATGACCTTGTCGCCGCGAAGGACGGACGCGCTGAAGTTGCGAATGACGTGTTCTGTATTGCCATCGGGCTGGGTGTAGCTCTTGTTGACGGCGGAGAATTCGAGCACGTGCTTGCCGCTGGGGCGCTCCATCTTGAAGGCGATGTATGGGCGTTGAATATTGGAGCGCGCCAGCTCGGTGGTCTGGAGGCGCTCGACTTCTTTCTTGCGCGAGTTCACCTGCGAGCTGCGCGTGCCGGCGGAGAAGCGGGCGATGAACTCGTTGAGCTGAGCGATCTTCTTCTCGCGCTGCTCGTTCTGGCTCTCGATGCGGGTGCGGATGGAGGTCTTCTGCAGGACCATGTCATCGTAGCCGCCGGTGTAGGTGATGATGGTCTGGTAGTCGATGTCGGCGATGTGGGTGCAGATGGAGTTGAGGAAGTGCCGGTCGTGCGAAATGGTGATGACCGTGCCGTTGTAGCGGATGAGGAAATTTTCGAGCCAGTGGATGGAGTCGAGATCGAGATAGTTCGTCGGTTCGTCGAGGAAGAGGGCGTCGGGGTTGCCAAAGAGCGCTTGCGCGAGGAGAACGCGAACCTTCTGGCCGCCCTGCAACTCGGACATCTTGCGCTCGTGGAGCTCGTCGGGGATGTCGAGGCCCTGGAGGAGAATGGCCGCGTTGGCTTCGGCCTCATAGCCGTCTTCTTCGCCGACGATGCCTTCGAGCTCGCCGAGTCGGATGCCGTCCTCGTCAGTCATCTCGGGCTTGGAGTAGATGACCTCGCGCTCTTCGAGCGCAGTCCATAGACCTTTGTTGCCCATGATGACGGTGTCGATGACGCGGAAGGCGTCGAACTCGTACTGATTCTGCTTGAGGACGCCGAACTTTCTGGGGCGGACGACGGTTCCCTTCTGGGCGTCGATCTCGCCGGTGAGGACGCGCATGAACGTGGTTTTGCCTGCGCCGTTGGGGCCGGTGAGGCCGTAGCGGCGGCCGTCGGTAAAGGTGACGGAGACATCTTCGAAGAGCAGCTTTGCGCCGTAGCGCATGGTGACATTGGAGACGGAGATCATCACCTTAATTTTCGCATAGCTTAGCTGGCAAAAGGGCAGTTTCGGGCCGCTGCGGGCGGCTCGCGCGGAGGATTGTTATGCGGTTCAATCGAGCGAGGTTAGAGATTGTCTGGATCGGCGAAGGGGCAAGCTTGCTTCGACTCCTCGGCTGCGGCTAGTCTGAAGAGGCTATGTATGAAGACTTTGTCGCAACCGACCGCTGGACCGGAGAGCCGCAGCACTGCGTGTGGAAGGGCACGGTCGTTGCCATTGCGACGCGCCATGCCGATGCGACCGATATTCGCTTCGCGGTGAACGGCAGGCCGCTGTGGATTGCCATGCCCAACCAGGCGTGGGTAGAGCAGAAGCAGAGGAACGGCAAGGTCATCACCGATTATCTTGCGGCGCAGGCGGCGGGGCGGTATCTGAAGCAGAGTATCGAGAACGGTTATGACAATGGCCGCGAGTTCTACACGATGACCGTGGATGAAGTGCTGGAGCATGCGGCGGCGGTGGTGAAAGAGGCCGGGCGCACGGACTTTTTGCCGGCGTTGCCGGTGGTCAACTCCGATGCGCATCCGGCGGAGCTGGACTTTGAGCTACCCGGTGAGCCGCACACTGTGGCGAGTGAAATCTGAAGACAGTGAGTAGTGAAAAGTGAATAATGCGCGAGTGACTCGGCGGGAGTTTATGGGCGCGGCGGTTGCGCTTCCTTTTGCGCTGCGCGGGATGTGTGCGGCGGCGCAAAGTGCGAGTGCGCCGCGGTGGGTGCTGCTGGGGACGGATACGGGCAAGGGCATCTATCGCGCGGCGTGGAATGCGGCGACAGGGACGCTGGGGCCGGTGCAGTTGGCGGTGGAGGCGGCGCGACCGGATTTCTTTGCGAAGCATCCGACGCTGCCGGTGGTGTATTCGGTGAACTCGGAGAGCGGGGCGGGGGCGGGGGTTTCGAGCTTCCGGCTGGATCCGCGCGGCGGGTTGACGCTGATGAATGAGGTGGGCTCGCAAGGCGATGGGCCGTGCTTTGTTTCGACGGACGCGACCGGCGAGATGGCGTTTGTCGCGAACTATACGGGCGGCAGCTTGGCGGCTTTCCGGCTGACGAATGTGGGAGCGCTGGCGCAGGCGATCGGCGTCTTCAAGTACAACCAGGCGCAGCATGGGCCGGTGGCGGGGCGGCAGGATGCGGCCCATATTCACTGCGCGACCGTCGCGCCGGGGAACCGGTTTGTGATCGCGTGCGACCTGGGCGACGATGTGCTGCTGGTGTTTCCGATTGGGCCGGGGCTGGGCGATTATGTGCGCGTACCGCAGCGTGTGGCGGCGCGGGCTGGATCGGGGCCTCGGCATGTGGCGTTCCATCCCAACGGCAGCTGGGTTTACTGCATCCATGAGCTGGATTCGACGATTGATCTCTACGACTGGCGGATGGAGCGTGGTACGCCGGCGATGCGGATGCGCGAGGGCAGCACGGTTTCTACGGTGGCTGCGGGGGCACCGGCGAGGAGTGGGGCTTGCGAGATTGTGGTGAGCGACGATGGACGATTTGTGTATGCGTGCACGCGCGGCGAGGGATCAATTGCGGTGTATCGCGTGGATGCGAATACTGGATCGCTAAGCGAGCATCAGCGGTTGAGCTGCGGGGGAACGACGCCGCGGTATATTGCGTTCGATCCGTCGCAGCGGTGGCTACTGTGCTGTAACCAGGAGTCGCCGGGAAGCGTCACGGTGTTTGCGCACGATGCGGCGACGGGGCGGCTGGGCGCGAGGCCGCATAAGTTTGCCGCGCCGACGCCGATGTTTGCGCTGTGGGTCTAGCTCTGCTTCAGCGAGCGGTTGTCCAGAACGAAGCGGTATTTTACGTCGTTGCTGACGACGCGGTCGTAGGCCTCGGCCAGCTTGTCGAAGGTGGTTAGCTCGATGTCGGCCGCGATTCCCCTCTCGGCGCAGAAGTCGAGCATCTCCTGGGTCTCTTTCATGCCGCCGATGGCGGAGCCGGCGAGGGAGCGGCGGTTGGCGAGAAGCGAGAAGGGCTGGACGGCAACGGGTTTGTCGGGAAGGCCGACGAGGCAGAGCGTGGCGTCGAGCTTGAGCAGGCTCATGTAGGCGTCCATGTCGTGCGGAGCGGAGACGCAGTCGAGGATGAAGTCGAAGCTGCCGGCGTGCTTCTGCATGGCGGCCTGGTCTTTGGAGAGAACGACCTCATCGGCGCCCAGCCTTTTGGCGTCGTCGATTTTGGACTCCGAGGTGGTGAACTGCACGACGTGCGCACCGAAGGCGTGGGCGAACTTGAGGCCAAGATGGCCGAGGCCGCCGAGGCCGATGACTCCGACTTTTTTATTGGGGCCCACCCCCCAGTGACGGAGGGGGGAGTAGGTGGTGATGCCGGCGCAGAGAAGCGGGGCGGTGGCGGCGAGGTCGATGCCGGGCCTGAGGGTGTGGACGAAGTGCTCGGGGGTGACGATGGAGTCGGAGTAGCCGCCCTGAGTGCGCTCGCCGTTGCGGAGGATGGCGTTGTAGGTGTCGCGGGCACCGCCGTCGGAGCAGTAGACCTCGAGGTCGGCGCGGCAGTTGGCGCAGTGCAGGCAGCTCTCGACGATGACGCCGACGGCGGCGAGGTCGCCGGGCTTGAAGCGGGTGACAGCGGAGCCGACGGCGGTGACGCGGCCGATGATCTCGTGGCCGGGGACCATGGGGTAGAGCTCGCGGCCCCACTCGCCGCGGACCTGATGGATGTCGGAGTGGCAGATGCCGCAGAAGTCGATGGCGACGACGACGTCGTCGGGGTTGGGCTCGCGGCGGTCGAAGTGAAACGGTGTGAGCGGAGCGGCTTTGGACTGGGCGGCGTAACCGAAGGATTTCATTCGAAACTCTCTCTTGCGATAGATGGTAGAAGAGGTCTCCCCCTCCCCGTCAAACTTGTGCAAAGTATTCAAGGATAAAGACTTAGCTTTGGACTTATCTCTGGGTCACTGTTGCAAAGTCTTGATAACAAAGAGCGAAGCCTGTTCGGTTACTGCAAAGTCTTCAAAAGAAGCGACTTGCGCGGCTTTTTGCGACCTGACGGAAAAGCCCGGCGGGGTGGCCGGGCTGCCTGCTTCTGCTGCTTCTATTGTATCGGGTGTGTCAAGGGTTTGGGCGCCGGGTCTCGGGTGGAAAGGCCGTCGCTTGCTACCGCAAACAAGATTCACCCGGCATCGCAGTGAGGCGAACGAAGCGGATACGTCGTTATCAGTTGAGATTGAAGTTGACTGTGATGGTGGTCTGAACTTCGGTTGGCTCGCCATTAAACAGGTAAGGGCTAAAGGTCTCATGGCGCACGGCGGAGATCGCGGCGATTACCAGAGTGGGCTCCAGACCTGACTCTGGTCGTAGCGAGAGAACGTGGCCATCGCGGCCGATCATTGCGCGAAGCACGACTGTGCCGCTGATATGCGCCTCTCTGGCTTCCAGCGGATACTTGACATCAACCCTGTTGAGAATGTGGCTGGCCATCACTGCGCCGCTGACGACCACCGGATTCACCACTGGCGTTTTCATGGAGGGATCGGGCTGGAATTCGCTGGGTGCAGCTACGAAGGTTTGGAGTGCAGTCGTCTTCGCTTCGGCGATGCGAATGTTGCCCTCGGTCAGGATGAGGTCGGTGGAGACCTTCTTACCCTGAAATGTGCCGATGCTGTCGCGGATGACCGTGGGCTCGCCGAAGCTATAGGTAGAGCGAAGAATGTCGCTTCCGGGATCGAGACAGTAGGTGGGGAAGAGACCGAGCGGCGCTGCGGTATACGTATTCGAGTGCGAGGACGTAATGCAGTCGAGCTGCGCGCTGCCAAAACTGTGTTTGTGGAGCTCGAGCTTGCCGTTCTTGATTTCGTAGTCGCGGGGGCCGGGGCGCAGGTACTCATCGATCACCATGTCCGCCAGCGCCGGGACGTCCGAACCGGCGTGAGAGCCGTAGCCCTTGCCGCCACTTCGCAGGAGGGTGCGCGTGGCGCTGCCGAAGATAAAGACTGTGCGTTGGTCTCGGCCTGCGTGCCAACTCTCAATAGTTCCGGTTACCGGGTTCTGACCTTTGTCATCGAAGATCGTGACGTCAAGCTTGAGATGCCAAGGCTGGAGGCCCTCGTCATCGAGAGACGAGAGTGCAGTGGACGCTGTGAGCCTGTCGGGGAGCGTTTCCGCCTGGATGGGCTGCTGCGCGCAGAGGGGAATGGCCGCGAAGAACGCAACGAGTGCCGCAGCGGCACGAAGGCTAGAGCCCATGCATGACCTCTTGATGGAGTGCATGGGGATTATAGCGAACGCTACTCGTCGTAGTGCAAGAGGCTGAAGACGTCGAGGGTGGGGAATTTGGCGCGGCCTTTGAGGAAGTCGAGCTCGATGGCGACGCCGAGGCCGGCCACTTCGCCGCCGAGTTTGTTGACCAGCTGCACGGTTGCGTCCATGGTGCCGCCGGTGGCGAGAAGGTCGTCGACGATGATGACGCGCTGGCCGGGACGGATGGCGTCTTTGTGGATCTCGAGCGAATCGGAGCCGTATTCGAGGTCGTATTGGACGCGCTCGACGGGCGCGGGGAGCTTCTTCGGCTTGCGCACGGGGACGAAGCCGGCGTTGAGGCGGTAGGCGAGCGCGGGGCCGAAGATGAAGCCGCGGGCTTCGATGCCCAGGACGAGATCGATGTCCTTGCCGATGTAGTACTGCGCGAAGGCGTCGATGAGCTGCGCGAAGCCCGTCTTGTCCTTGAGGACGGTCGTGATGTCGTAGAAGAGGATGCCGGGGCGCGGGAAGTCGGGGACGGAGCGGATGAGTTGCTTGAGCGGTTCGCAGTTGATGGGTTCGGGCATTTTTTCTCGAGTGGTTCGTCGTTAGTTAGGAAGTCAGGGGAGTTAGGAGTTAGGGGAAAGGCTGTGGTTACCAGGCTCCCTGGATTTCGAAGTCTTTGAGGGTGGCGGCTTCGGATTCGTCGAGCTCGTGCTCGATGACCTTGTCGACGCGGCTGCCGCGGGAGCCTTTGTGGAGCTCGGTGCGGAGGTCGGCGAGGTCTTCGGGATCACCGGCGACGACGACTTCGACGTCGCCGGCGTCAGTGTTGCGGACCCAGCCGCGCAGGTTGAGCTCGGCGGCTTCGCGGTGGACGAACCAGCGGAAGCCGACGCCCTGTACTCGGCCGCGGATTAAGAAGTGGAGGACCATCACGTCTGGGATTTTACGCGCGGGAGAGGTAGGCGCCTTCGGCTGTGTCGACGCGGATCTTTTCGCCTTCGTTGATGAAGGGAGGGACCTGGACGATGAGGCCGGTTTCGGTCTTCGCGGGTTTGGTGACGGAGCTGGCTGTGGCGGACTTGATGCCGGGCTCGGTTTCGACGACGGTCATCTCGACGGCGGTGGGAAGCTCGATGCCGACGGGATTGCCGTCGTGCATGCTGACGGAGATGAGCAGGTTGGGCGTGAGGTAGTCGACGGCGTCGCCGAGGGTGTCGCGCTTGAGGTGGGTCTGCTCGTAGGTCTGCTGGTCCATGAAGTAGTAGTCGTCGCCGTCGTTGTAGAGGAACTCCATCTTGACCTCGTCGACGATGACGCGCTCGATGGGGTCGGGGGAGCGGAAGCGCTCGACGTACATGGCGCCGGTGCGGACGTTGCGCAGCTTGGCCTGAATGAAGGCGCGCAGATTGCCGGGGGTGCGATGCTCGACCGAGAAGACGAGGTGCAGGTCGTCTTTGAACTTGATGATCATGCCGGGGCGCATCTGCGTGGCGGGAATCGCCATAAGGGGAACTCCTGAATCTTGTGTGGATTGGCGGGCGCGAGAGTGCGGCCCTGCTGTGTTGATTGTAACTGCTAGGGATCAGGGATTAGGGCAAGGCTATGTTCCCGCCATTTGCCTACTGTGCGGATGGAAGAGCTTATGGAAGAAGTGGCTGATGGCGTGGGCGAGGTCGTGGGCTCCGGGTGGGGCGGGCGGCGGAGTCGCGGATGTTGAAGTACCGGTGCCTGCGGAGGAGGTTGTTGCGGTGGTTTCGGATTCGCTCGGTGGGGGTGTGGGGTGGTTGGCGTCGTAGGTGAGAGTGGTGGCGATCTGGGTGTGTTTTTCGCCGGCGGGCGCAGAGTTGGCGGGCGGGGTGATGGGGGCGAGGCCGACGCTGGCCGCGGCGGGGAAAGGATGCTGCGCGGCGACGGCGGCGGGCGTTGCGGGTTGGGTGAGCGAGGGAGTGGCGAGCTGCGTTGCAGGCGCGGCCGCGGGCGGGCAGCCGCAGGGGCTGCGCTCATTGTCGACGACCTCGCGGAGGCTGCCGTGCTCGAAGAGGACGTGCTGGCCGGGGATGAGGCGGTAGGTGGCGTCGGAGAAGGAGTCGGCGAGGGTGAGAACGGGAGCGGCGGTGCCGGCGTTGTCGACGCAGGTGTCGCCGTTGGGCGTGACGCGAAGGCTGAGATCGTAGCGGCCGGGGTGCTCGAGTGTGAAGCGGATGTCGGGAGTGAGGATGACGTCCTGCGGGTCGGAGGCGGTGTGGAGTTCGATGGCGCCGCGGTCGAGGCCGAAGAGAAGCGAGTTGCCGGTGCCGGAGTGCAGGAGATGGAACTGACTGGTGGCGCAGACGAGGACCTGGCCGCCGCGGTCGAGGGTGATGGCGGCAGGGTGATCGTAGGCGGTGATGCTGGCGTTGGAGACGAGGCTGGCGTTGTCGCCGCGGACTTCAAGGCCGCCGGTGACGAGGGCGTCGCGGGTGGGGACCGTGCCCATGGAGGCGGGGGAGGGTTGCTGGGCCGAGACGGCGAGGCCCGCGGCCAAGGCGAATATACCGAGTTTTGAAGCAAGGCGATACATCAGGACAAGGCTACCGCAGCAGCTCGGTGAAACAGCACTTTGTGGAAGGTTGGACCCGGCGGGTTGGCATTAATTTTTAGGATGGGATAGATGCCGAGAATTTTCTCAAAGTGTCCGAAGAACTCGTTATCTTCAATTGATCCATCACCCTTGCCAAACTCTTCGATAGACGTTTCCGCCCCCGGGACGCGCAAGAACTCTATCGGGAAGTTGACATGTGCCTCGCCGAACAGTCGCCAAGTACCTCGTGCGGTTACGGTATGTCCGTCTTGCGTGACCTCTTGATAAAACGTATGGTTCCGCTTGAGCACAAGTTTGGACGAAACTCCTTGGCCGCGAAACG
>DATCFM010000101.1:0-14779 GCA_036509515.1 Acidobacteriaceae bacterium | reverse complement strand
GAGGCCGGCGCGGAGGAGGTGGTGCTGTATACGCGGGAGAGCTTTGTGGACGCGGCGAAGCGGGCGATGAGCGGAGTTGGGATGCCGGTGGTGTATGACTCGGTGGGGAAGACGACGTTTGAGGATTCGCTGAAGTGCCTGCGGCCGCGCGGGCTGCTGGCGTTGTATGGAGCGTCGAGCGGAGCGGTGCCGCTGTTCGATTTGATCCGGTTGTCGACGATGGGGTCGCTGTATGTGACGCGGCCTACGCTGAAGGATTATGTGCAGACGCGCGCGGAGCTGGAGCGGCGGGCAGCGGATGTGTTTGGGGGCGTGGCGCACGGCGAGCTGAAGGTGCGGGTGGGCCAGCGGTATTCCCTGGAGGAGGCTCGGCAGGCGCATGTGGATTTGCAGGCGCGGAAGACGACGGGGAAGGTGTTGTTGATGATGTGAGGGGTCGCTGCTTGGCGGCCGGGCGCGCACAACGTACACTGAGGGCTCAATGTCCTGCATCGCAGATGATGGCGATGCGCAACGATAACTGCTACCGCATGGGAATGTTCGGGAAGCGCGGTGAAACTCCGCCACTGCCCCGCAACTGTGATGCGCGCACCTTGCTTCTATCGCAAGGTGAAGCCGGCCAGGACAGCCTCCACTGATCGCCCAAAAGGCGTCGGGAAGGGAGCTGCCGGAAGAGAGCCGGTTTTGAAATCGCGCCAGTCAGGAGACCGGTTCTTGGAGCATTTCTCCTATTTCTGTGGGCTGGAACAAATTTGCGAGTGTCGTTTTCTTAAGAAAAACGACATTCGGAGTTGTGGTTCCGGCATACATCCATAGGAGATATGCTCGTGTGCGCTGCCTCTGCCACGCTTCCGTCGGGGAAGCGGAGGAGATTTCCATGATCTTTATCGAAGGGCGCCGAGCGGCGTCCAGTCAGCGTGTGCGCGTGTGGGCTTCGCGCTTTTTTCTTTTCATCTTCATTTTTTCTTTGGGCATCTTGCTGCCGCTGTCGGCGGGTGCGGTGGTGATTCGCGGGCGCGTGACGGATGCGCTGGGCAAAGCTGTGCCCAACGCGCGAGTGCAGCTTATCGAAAAGGGCAAGGTTGAGGCGATTGCCTATGCGGGCCCGGATGGGACGTATGAGATTCGTTCGGCGGAGTCGGGGCGGTTTACTCTGCTGGGTTCGGCGGGAGGATTTTTGCCGGCGATCGGGCAGGAGTTTTATGGCGGAGCGACGGATGTGATTGCGCGCGATGTTGTGCTGTCGTCGCAGACGGTGCAGCAGGATGTGAGCCTTACAGCGACGGCGATTCCTACGCCGCTGCCGCAGCTGACGGCGCCGGTCAGCGTATTGCCGGTGCAGTTGCTGGCGACGAAGGTGGACGTGGTGGATACGCTGCGGCAGGCGCCGGGAATTTTTATGGCGCAGAGCGGGCAGACGGGCGGCGTGACTTCGATGTTTCTGCGCGGCGGCAACTCGACGGCAAACCTGGTGCTGATTGACGGCATTCCGGCGGAGGATATCGGCGGGACGTTCGACTACGGGACGGTGAGCTCGACGGGGATTGGCCGCATGGAAGTTTATCGCGGGCCGGACTCGGCGATCTATGGGACGGACGCGGGCGCGGGCGTGGTGAGCATCGAAACACCGCGCGGAATCACGCTGAAGCCGGTGGTGAACTACTCGGGCGACGCGGGCACGCTGCACTCGTGGCGCAACGAGGTGAGTGTGGGAGGGACGGCGCGCTGGGTGGATTACTTTGCGGCGATCTCGCGCTTCGATACGTCGAATGCGCTGCCCAACGACCGGTTTCATGCGACGACCTCGGCCGCGAATATCGGTTACAGCTTCAGCGGCAATGGGGATGTTCGCTTCACAATTCGCAATGCGGTTTCGGCGGAAGGATTGCCGGGAGCGCATGACTTTTATTACATCGCGAACACGGCGAAGGAGGCGGACCAGGATTTGTACTCCGGGCTGACGGCGGAGTATCGCACGCAGAGCAACTGGCACAACCTGGTGCGCTACGGGATTGCGCGCAAGCGTGAGCAGGAGACGCAGTTTGGCAATGTGGGAACGCCGATGACCTTCGGCTGCGGCACGGACTGCACGTTTACGGAGTACTTCGGCGATGTGGTGACGATCCGCGGAGCGAATGGATATAAGGCTACGGGACAGACTGCGTTCCTGACGGGCACGGACGATCAGAGCTCCAACCGCGACCAGCTTTATTACCAGAGCGACTGGAGTCCCTCGCCGTATTTCAATGCACTGTTCGGATTTCGGTTTGACGATGAGCGCGGCAGCTACAACAACGCTACGTACTTCGAGCATGAGGCGGTGAAGCGAACGAACTTTGAGTATAACCTGCAATTTCAGGGAGAGGTGAAGGGAAGATTTTCGTACTCGGTGGGCGGCGCGGTGGAGAAGAACCATCTGTACGGCATTGCGGGAACGCCGCGGATTGGGCTCTCGTATGTGCCGGTGCGGCCTTCGCCGAAGATGTTTCATGGGACGCGGCTGCGAGCCAATGCAGCGACGGGCGTGCAGGAGCCTACGCTGGCGCTGGAGTACAACGGCCTGTACACGCAACTGTTGCAGGCGGGCGATGCGGCGGACATTGCGCTGTATCACATTGGGCCGCAGGCGGCGGAGCGCTCACGCACGTATGACGTCGGTGTTGACCAGAACATTCTTGGCGAGAAGCTGGTGCTGAAGGCCGGGTATTTTCACAACGTCTTCGATCATCAGCTTGAGGGCGTGAGCAGTTCGGCGCTGCAGCAGTACTTCGATCTTAATCTTCCGGCGATCTATGAGGCGTATCTGAATTCACTGGCGTATCGGGCGCAGGGAGCGGAGCTGGAAGTGCAGTGGCAGCCGACTGCGAGAGTGAGGGTGCGGGGCGGATATACGTATCTTGCGAGCGAGGTTTTGCGGTCGTTTGCGTCGGATGCGGTGGAGGCGAATCAAGGGACGCCGACGGAGAATCCGAACCTGCCGGGGATTGCGATTGGGGCGGAGAGTCCGCTGGTGGGCGCGCGGCCGTTTCGGAGGCCTCCGCATATGGGATTTTTCAGCGCGGAATATACGAGGCCCAGGTTCAGCGTGGTGCTGCAGGGGGCGCTGGCCAGCCGCAGCGATGATTCGACGTTTCTGGATGGACTCGATCCGAACTTCGGGAACTCGCTGCTGTTGCCGAATCACAATCTGGACTTTGGCTATGCGAAGCTCGACCTGGGAGGAACCTATGCGCTGAAGCGGCACATCACCATGTTTGCGCAGATGGGCAATCTGCTGAACGATCAGCATATTGGGCCGATCGGCTTTTCGGGGCTGCCGCTTACGGTCCGCGCGGGTCTGAAGCTACGGCTGGGCGGCGATTAGCAGCTGAACCATGCTGAACTTCGATGGCAAGGGATGCGAGCGGCGAGGGCTGAAGGTGCTCTCGCCGCTGGTGTTTGCGGCTGCTTCCTTTCCCGGACCTATCTCATCTAACAAAAGAGAGGGAACTATGATTCGAACTCGTTTGTTGTGTCTTTCGGCTGCGTTGCTTGCTGTGGCAGCCAGTCCGGTCTTTGCGCAGGAGCTGCCTGTCGAAGGACCGGTTTCCACCACTGCGTTGGTCCATGTTCAATCCAAGAGCGACGTGCCGCTGAATCCGGCGATGCTCAAGTTGCAGGTGAATGGACATGATACGGCCATCACGTGGGTGAGGCCCGTCAGCTCGCAGGCGCCGCAGATTGCGATTCTTATCGACGAAGGACTGCGCAGCTCGTTCGCCGCACAGCTGAAAGATGTGGCGGACTTTATCAACGGGCTTCCTCCCAGAGCGGAGGTGCTGGTTGGGTATATGGAGAATGGAATGGTGCGATCGGCGACGGGGCAGTTCTCGGTGAATCGCGAGGCGGTGGTTTCGCAGCTTCGTGTGCCGTTCTCCAGTCCCGGCGCCAGTGCGAGCCCGTACTTCTGCCTCTCGGAATTTGTGAAGCACTGGCCGGCCTCGAAGCCTGGACCGCGCTTTGTGCTGATGATTACCAACGGCGTGGACCCGTACAACGGGCGGCCGTCGATCATGAATCAGGACAGCCCGTACGTGCAGACGGCGCAGGAGGATGCGCAGCGCGCGGGCGTGGCCGTGTATTCGATCTATTTCACAGACGCGGGCTTTCGCGGCGCGCGCGGCAGCCTGAGCGGGCAGAGCTACCTGGGCCAGGTGGCCGATGCGACCGGAGGCGAGTTGTTCAACCAGGGAGCGATCACTCCCGTGTCGCTCACGCCGTACTTCGCGCAATTCGACAAGGCGGTTGCGGAGAGTTACACCATTGGCTTCAGCGCGAGTGTGAATGGGAAGAATGGCTCGCTCACACGCATCCGGCTGAAGAGCAGCCAGCCGGGCGTGAAGCTGCATGCGCCGGACGCGGTGTGGCCGGGTCTGGCGGAGTGAAGCAAGTGAATAGTGAATAGTGAAGCAAGGCAAAACAAAAGCCCCGGATTGCTCCGGGGCTTTTCTGTGTTGTTTTGGTTTTGCGCCAAAGGCGCGTCTCGCCGTCCGCGCAGGACTAGTACATGCCGTCCATGCCGCCGCCGTGGTTGTGGCCGCCGCCGCCCGCTTCTTTCTTTTCGGGGATCTCGGCGATCATGGCTTCGGTGGTGAGCATCAGGCCGGCGATCGAGCCTGCGTTCTGCAGGGCCGTGCGCGTGACCTTGGTTGGGTCGATGACGCCGGCTTTGACCAGGTCCTCGTAGACGCCCGTGCCGGCGTTGTAGCCGAAGTTCGGGTCCTTGGAGTCGTTGATCTTGCCGATGACGACCGAGCCTTCTTCGCCGGCGTTCTGAACGATCATGCGAAGCGGCTCCTCGAGGGCGCGGCGGATGATCTGCGCACCGACCTTCTCGTCGCCTTCGAGCGTGCCGATCAGCTTGTCGACCGTCCTGGCAGCGCGAACCAGAGCGACGCCGCCGCCCGGAACGATGCCCTCTTCGACAGCCGCGCGGGTGGCGTGCATCGCATCTTCGACACGCGCCTTCTTCTCCTTCATCTCGGTTTCGGTAGCTGCACCGACCTTGATGACGGCGACGCCGCCGACCAGCTTGGCGAGACGCTCCTGGAGCTTCTCGCGGTCGTAGTCGGAGGTGGTCTTGTCGATCTGCGCGCGAATCTCCTTCACACGGCCTTCGACCTTGCCGTCAGCTCCGCCGCCATCGACGATGGTGGTGTTGTCCTTGTCGATGGTGATGCGCTTGGCGCTGCCGAGGTCTTCGATCTTGACGCCCTCGAGCTTGATTCCCAAGTCCTCGGTGATGGCCTTGCCGCCGGTGAGGACAGCGACGTCCTCGAGCATGGCCTTGCGGCGATCGCCGAAGCCTGGCGCCTTGACGGCCGCGACGTTGAGCGTGCCGCGCAGCTTGTTGACGACCAGTGTGGCGAGCGCCTCACCGTCGACGTCCTCGGCGATGATCAGCAGAGGCTTGGCGGTGCGGGCGATCTGCTCGAGCAGCGGAAGCAGGTCCTTCATCGTGGAGATCTTCTTCTCGTAGATGAGGATGTAGGGGTTCTCGAGCACGACTTCCATGCGCTCGGCGTCGGTGACGAAGTAGGGAGAGAGGTAGCCGCGATCGAACTGCATGCCCTCGACGACCTCAAGCTGGGTCTCCATGGTGCGCGACTCTTCGACGGTGATGACGCCATCCTTGCCGACCTTCTTCATCGCCTCGGCGATGATGGTGCCGATGGTGGAGTCGGAGTTGGCGGAGATGGTGCCGACCTGGGCGATCATGTCACCGGAGACGGGCTTGGAGAACTCGGAGAGCGCGCCGCCGACCACATTACCTTGCTCGTCGCGCTTGCCGATGACAGCCTCGACGGCCTTGTCGATGCCGCGCTTGAGCGCCATCGGGTTGGCGCCGGCGGCAACGGTCTTGACGCCTTCGCGGTAGATGGCCTGGGCGAGGACGGTTGCGGTTGTGGTGCCGTCGCCGGCGACGTCACTTGTTTTCGAGGCGACTTCCTTGACCATCTGCGCGCCCATGTTCTCGAGGCCCTCGGGCAGCTCGATCTCCTTGGCGACAGTGACGCCGTCCTTGGTGATGGTGGGCGAGCCAAACTTCTTTTCGATAACGACGTTGCGGCCCTTGGGGCCGAGCGTCACCTTGACGGCGTTTGCGAGGTGGTTGACACCGCGCAGAATCGCCTGACGCGAATCTTCTCCATGCAGAATCTGCTTTGCCATTTGCTTGTTCTCCTCGCAGCGTTAGCGGCTGCGTCGAAATTGACCTCAGGGGCTAAAGCCCCCTTGGGGGAATCTGCTGATTCACACGGCTGAAGCCGTGTGCTTAACGAAACTTGAAGCGGTGCTTCATTGCAGTGAGGTAATCCAGCTTCACAGCGAAGAGTGCGACGAAGTCGCGTTCCGCCGTCCGCCCTTCGACTACGCTCAGGGCAGGCTCCGGACTACTTGAGGATGCCGAGGACCTCTTCCTCGCGCATGATGAGGTACTCTTCGCCGTCGAGCCTGATCTCGGTGCCGGAGTACTTGCCGAAGAGGATGGTGTCGCCGGCTTTGACGTCGAGCGGGAAGACCTTGCCTTCGTCATTGGACTTGCCTTTGCCTACGGAGATGACTTTGCCCTGCTGAGGCTTTTCCTTGGCCGAATCGGGGATGATGATGCCGCCGCGTAGGGTTTCGCCCTCTTCCAGGCGCTGGACCAGAATGCGGTCGTGCAACGGCGTAAATGCTTTGGCTGCCATGTTCCTCTTAATCTCCTTGATTTTGCGGTTGGCGGGGAGGCTGGACGGCCAGTTTTGGGGCTGGCCTGGATGTCTGGCACTCTCTGCTGCCGAGTGCTAATGTAGTCCACGGCGAGGAGGGTCGTCAAGGCCCTGCCGACAAATCTGAGTTGAAGGCGCGCAGATTTTTGCCGGATTCTCAGATAAAGGAGCGGCTGCGGCTGGGCGGAAGCCAGGGTCCGTGGCTGCAAGGTAAAATGGCGGCATGAAACACAGGAAATACGCACTGGGTGCGACGCTTTTGGCTGTGGCGGTGGTTGTTCCTCAGGCTTCGGCCACTCCGCAGGAGCATGGACGTAAGTACAAGCCGCCGCCGCCGACCGCGCATGTGGTGATTACGGTGGTGAAGGGATTCAACGGCAAGCCGTTTGCGAACGCAGGCGTGGTGTTTCACGCGATTCGCGACGGCAAGGACGATGGCAACCTCGAAGTGAAGACCGATCCGGACGGGCATGCGGCGATTGACGTGCTGGAGGTGGGGAGCCACGTGCTGGTGCAGGTGATTGCGAACGGGTTTGCGACCTATGCGACGCAGTTCGATCTGACCAGCGCGGGCGAACAGATGCTGGTGAAGCTGAGACGGCCGGAGGCGCAGGTCTCGACCTACGAGGACAACGACGGCAAGACGGCGCAGATAAAGCCGGGGACGCAGGTGCGCGTGATTCCGAAGACAGCTACAGCTCCCACAACGCCGAAGACGGCGGCTAGTCCGGAAACGCCCAAGTGAATGAGGCGGAGGGGATGAAGAGTGGCCCGGAGCGTCCTCTGGCGGGGCGGCGGGCGCTGGTGACGGGCGCGGCGCGGCGCATTGGGCGCGGGCTGGCGCTGGCGCTGGCCAAGGCCGGCGCGGATGTTGCGATTACGTATCGCGCGTCGACGGCGGGGTCGGCGGCGGAGGCTGAGCAGACGGTCATCGAGCTTAACGGATTTGGCGCGAAGGCGGTGGCGATTCCGTGCGATGTAACTGAGGAGTCGAGTGTGAGCGCAGCGGTCGAGGAGGCTGTGCGCGCGCTGGGCGGGCTGGATATCCTCGTCAACAATGCGGGGATGTTTGAGACGGCGGCGCTCGAGGAGATCACGGTCGAGCAGTGGGACGCGATGTTTGCGGCGAATACGCGCGGGCCGTTTCTGGTGGCCAAGCATGCGTATCCGCATTTGAAGAAGGCGCGGGGGCGGATTGTGAATATCGGTTCGCTGGGCGGGATTCATCCGTGGACGACGCATGCGCACTACTGCACGTCGAAGGCGGCGCTGCATATGCTGTCGCAGACGATGGCGAAGACGTGGGCGCCGGAGATCAGCGTGAACTGCGTGGCGCCGGGGATGATTGTGACCGGCGAGGTGACGGCGGGCTATGAGCACTTCGAGGACAAGACGCCGATGAAGCGCAATGGGCAGGTGGAGGATGTGGCGGCGGCGGTGCTGTTCTTCGCGGCGGGGCCGCACTTTATTACCGGGCAGCTGCTGGCGGTGGATGGCGGGTTGGGGCTGTAGGGGAACAGTAAGCAGGGAGCAGCCAGCAGCAAGCAGTATCTTGTTGGCAAAAAGTTGGTCAGTGGATCCCCCCTAGGGATCGCAAATTCAGGGCGATGAACGCCGGCGGCGGATGATGACAACGTCAACAGCGCTGCTTGCTGCTTGCTAATCCCTGCTTTTCAGCGGCGCATGAGGCGGGAGAGCCAGCCGCGGGGGCGGTTCTCGTCCTCTTCTTCTTCGTAGCCGTCGTAGAGGCGTTGAGGATCTTCCTGGGCGGGAAGGGGGCGGCCATCGAAGACAGCTTGTGGATTTTCGGTGCAAAGCCTCTGGGCGTAGGCCTCGCCGTAACGCTTGGCGACCACGTCGCAGGCGCTGCGCATCCGCGGTGGACGGGAGCGGGTGTCGTGGGCGTCGGTAGCGATGAAATGGACCCAGCGGTCGGCCAGCAGGCGATGAGCGAGGCCCTCGGCTTTTCGACCCATGCGGCCGGTGACGGAGCCGGCGGTGATCTGGGTGAGGAGACCGTCACGAATCCAGGCGGCGAGGCGCGAGCTGTCCTGCTGTAGAGAGGGGTTGCGCTCGGGGTGGGTGAGGATAGGGGTCATGCCGGCCAGGCGAAGGGAGTAGAAGGTCTCTTCGAGGGTGGGTGGGAGGCCGTAGTCGGGCAGCTCGACGAGGATGTATTCGCTGTGATTGACCGTGTAGCGATGGGGGTTTTCAAGCGCGTCGCGGATGTTGTCGTAGCTGAGATGAAAGTCGCAGCCGAGGCCGAGGACGAGGCGGATTCCGTCGTCATGGAGTCCGGCCTGCAACTGCTCGAGAGCCTGCTGAATGCGAACGGGGTCAAAGCTGTAGCGGCTGCTGGCGTGGGGGGTGCAGACGACGTGGGTGATGCCGTCTTCGACGGCGAGGCGCGCCATCTGGATGGAGGCGGAGAGGTCGGGGGCGCCGTCGTCGAGCCCCGGCAGCAGATGGTGGTGCAGGTCGACCATCAGGGCAAGAGTAGCACTGGATAACCCTTCGGGATACAGAACGTTATCCGCAACAATGGCAGGCAGCGCGGAAAGGACGGGACGCATCGAAAAGGCAAAAGGATTGACTCGCATTCAGAGCCTGGCGACTCCGTCGTATGATGACGAGAGTGGGTTTGCGGCATGTTTCCGAGGAAACGCCGGCTCACAGGAGAATGCTTTTCAGGAACCCACATGGCAGAAACCAGTACACCTAACTCGAAGCCTCGCGTTCTCGTCGCCGACGATGAACAGGTAATCGCGAATACTCTGGCGATCATTTTGAACCAGGCGGGCTTTGAAGCTCGTGCCGTGTATAGCGGCGAGAAGGCGCTTGAGGCGCTCGACACCTTTCAGCCGGACATGCTGATCAGCGATGTGATCATGACGGGTATGACCGGCATTGAGGCCGCGATTCAGACGCGCATCAAGCTGCCGAAGTGCAAGATACTGCTGTTTTCAGGGCAGGCGGCCACGGCCGACCTGCTGGAGCGTGCGCGGACCCAGGGCCATGAATTCGAGATTCTGGCCAAGCCGGTGCATCCAACGGATCTGCTCGCCAAATTGCGCGGGTAGAGAAGGCGAGACGCGAGATACGAGAGGGTGGCCCGGACCTGGGCCTGCGACCCAGGCTGGTATGCGACGCGCCGTTGGCGCTTGTCTTTGCGGCGAGTCTTTCCGTTTCGATCGACAGCGATTTCCAACTGGCTAGAGCGGCTTCGCCTGGCGGCGGCGATCGATCTCGCGGCATTTCATTTCGATCAGGTACTCGTAGAAGCTTTGCAGGGTGGCGTACATGACGCCGGCCCCGCCGTCGAGCACGGCTCCGCGCACGAACATCATGTAGAACCACTTGAGCAGCGGACGCGCGGGCAGGCGATAGAAGAGGGCCTTCTGGGCGATGCGGCGGTCGTGGAAGTCGTGCGCGAACAGAGCGCTGCGCAGCGAAGCTCCATGCACGGCGTCGCCGGAGGCGAGCAGCTCGGCCTCGCGGCTGGAGTATTCGTTGTGCTTGTTGACCCAGTGACTGAGTCCCTTGGAGAAGGCGAGATGATCGAGCGGCGAGGAGAGCTCGCGGGTCTCGCCGTCGACTTCGACGACCTCGTTGATGTCGCGCGTGTAGTGGACGCGGCCGAGGCGCAGCAGGCGAAGGTAGAAGGGCGTCAACTGCGCGTGCTTGAGCCAGGTGCCCCAGAGGAAGTCGCGGCGGCGGATGCTGAAGGCGCAGACGTCCGCGGGGAGGTCGAGGAGAGTGCGCTGGAGTTCGTGTATCTCCGCGGAGAGCTCGGGGGTGGCGCGCTCGTCGGCGTCGAGGACCAGCACCCAGGGATAGCGAAAGGGAAGCTCGAGCGCGGCGTTGCGCTGCTTCGCGTAGGTGTCGAAGGGCCGCGCGGTGACGGTGGCGCCGCGAGCCTGGGCGATCTCGGCGGTGCGATCGGTGCTCTCGGAGTCGAAGACGTGGATGTCGTCGCACCAGGCGACGGAGTCGAGGCAGCCGGGCAGGTCCTGCTCTTCGTTGCGGGTGAGGATGAGCACGGAGATCATGAGGCGGAGGTCTCGGATTCTGTGGCGGAAGATTGTGTAGAGGAGACGCGCGGCTGGCGCTGGCGAATCGCTTGCGCGGGGTGGCCGGAGTAGACGGTCCAGGCGGCGAGGTCGCGGGTGGCGACGGAGCCCAGACCAAGCACGGCGCCTTCGCCGACATGGATGCCAGGCGCGACGATGGCGCGCGCGCAGATCCAGGCGTGGGCGTCGAGGCGCATACGGTAGGCGATGAGAGGGAAGGCGGGATCGTTGTAGTCGTGGGTTGCGCCGCAGAGATAGCTGTCCTGCGAGAGGATGACGTGCGAGCCGAGCTCGACGAGCGAAGGGTTATAGATTTCGACGCCGTCGGCGGCGGCTACGTGGTCGGCGCAGCGGAGATTCCAGGGCGCCCAGACGCGGGAGCGTGGATAGAAGTGGCAGTGCGGACCGAGCTGCGCGCCGAAGAGACGCAGAAGGGTGGCGCGCCATCCGTGCAGAGCGCGCGGCGACGGACGATAGAGGAGGATGCGGCAGAGGTTCCACAACATGCGCGCGGCGCGGTTGCGGCGCGAGAAGGCGGGGCGCGTGTAGGCGTCGGTGCCGTACTCGACGCCGATGTAATCGGAGGCCCGGTAATCGGCTTCGCGAGGCATGGTCAGCGGGCCTCCGGTAACGGATTGGTTTGCGAGGAGGGAGCGGCGCGAAGCTGCTCGAAGACCCGCAGGATCGTCTCGGCATTGTCGCGCATGTTGTAGCGGCGGAGAAAGGTCTCGCGAGCGCGCAGGGACATCTGTTCGCGCTCTGTTGCAGCGAGCGCGAGCCAGCGGGTGAGGAGATGTTTCACGCCGGCGTCGGTGTCGGCTTCGACCAGAGCGCAGCCTTCGCCACTGAGGTCCTGCGCGATGTTGACGGGATGGGTGAGCAGGACGGGGCGGCCGGAGGCGAGGGCTTCGACGACGGCGATGCCGAAGTTTTCCTGATGCGAGGGAAGCACGAAGGCCTCGCAGGCGGCGAAGGCTCCCCACTTGGCGTCGCCGAGGAGCATGCCGGGCCAGTGAATGCGACCGGTGCAGCCTGCGGCGGCGGCGATCTCGTTGAGGCGCGCGCGCCAGTTGGCGGGATCGGGGCCGGCCATGACGAGGTGCAGATCGGGGTGCGCGGCGCTGAGGGCGCTGAGATTGCTGAAGGCGCGGACGAGCAGGTCGCAGCCTTTCTTCTCGTTGATGCGGCCGAGGAAGAGCAGGAAGCGATGGCCTGCGGCCTCGGGGCAGGCGGCGTGGAAGGCTTCGAGGAGTGCGGCCGTATCGGGCGGCGGGGGCTCAGAGCCGAGCGGGGTGATGACCGGGTTCCAGTGATGGAGCCAGAAGCTTTGGGCGGCGAGATCGCGCTCGGCGTTGGTGGTGAAGAGGACACGGGCCGCGCCGCGGAGGATCCAATACTCGGCGGCGAGCCAGTAGATCCATTTTTTCGCGTGCTTGGCGGGGAAGGCGCGCTTGAAGTAGGGGTCGAGCATGCCATGCGTGAAGACGACGTAGGGAACGCGGCCGTGGGCCAGGCGCGCGGCGAGGCCGGTGAACTCCCACAGGCCGTGGACCATGATTCCGTCGAAGCGTTCGCGATTGGAGCGCAGCCAGCGCGTGAGGCTGGGACGATACCAGTGCTTGCGAGAGGAGCCGAGCGCGTGGACGGGGAAGGGAAGGTCGCCGAGGAAGGGCGCGGAGGGGTCGTCGAGTGTGGCGAGCTCGCTGGTGTAGCCGGGTGGAGCGTAGCGGATGAGCATGCGGATGACTTCGGTCGGGCCGCCCGCCTCGGGGCTGACGGTGCCGACGATGTGCAGGATTCTCATGGTGCTCTCGGGTAAGGATAGCAAGCGCGGATGAGGACCGAGGTGGCGTGCGAGAGTACTTCCGGGTCAGGCGATGAGCTTGCGTGTGACCGCGGCGAGGGCGGCGCGGAGGCCCTGGATGTCGGCCTCGAAGCTCCAGCCTGCGATGCGGCGTTGCGCGGCCTGTCCCATTTCGCGCGCGGTGCCGGGACTGCGGAGCACGTTCGAAAGCGCCTGCGTGAGAGCGTCGAGATCGCCGAAGGGATAGACGAAGCCTTCGACGCCGTTGGTGATGAGGTCGGCGTGGCAGCCTACGTCGTCCGAGACGATGACGGCGCAGCCCGCGCTCATGGCTTCATTCACGATCAACCCCCAGGGCTCATGCCTGGAGGGAAGGACGAAGACGTCGGCGAGCGAGAAGAAGCGCGGCAGCTCGGACTGGTTGCGGAAGCCGGCGAAGCGCACGCCGCTGAAGGCGTACTGCTGCACGAGCGATTCGAGGCGCGACCGCTCTTCGCCCTCGCCGACGAAGAGCAGATACGGCTGCTCCTCTTCGCGCGTGGCGGCGCAGAGACGCCGGTAGGCTTCGAGGAGATGATCGGCGTGCTTGCGCTTTTGCAACTTGGAGGCGAAGAGAATGACGGGGCGATGGGGAGCCAGTTGCAGCTCGGCGCGGAGGTCATTCTGCTGCGTGGCTGCGGCTGCGGTTCGCTGCGCAAAGAAGTTGTTGTCGACCGCGTAGGGCATGAGGAACTGCGGCATTCCGGGGCCGAAGTAGTGGCGCCAGTATTCGTAGTTGCGGGCGCCGATGGGCAGCGTGGCGGCGATGGCAGGCCGCAGCAGGGAGAAGAAGAGTTGCTTGGCGGCGAGCTTGCGCGGGCTGCGCGCACGGTCGGCGAGCCAGGACTCGGCGCGCAGCAGAACCGGGATGCCGAGGATGTGCGCGGAGAGAATGCCGGCGAGCGCATTGGCGCTGGCGTAGCCGTGCACCCACAGCGCGTCGAAGGCCGCGGAGCCATCGGGATTTTGCAGGCGGCGGAAGAGGCCGCGGCTGATGGGGCTCAGCGGCGAGACCTGGCCGGTGTCGCGCAGCGGGCGGAGGAACTCGCTGCGGTAGCCTTCGAGCAGCGGAACATCCCAGGCGACCTCGACGCCAAAGCCCTCATCTTTGTAGCCGCGAACGGAGAAGTCGGAGCCGAACAGAACGGTGAGGTCGATGTCCGGCTCCTGCGCGATGCGGCGCAGCAGGGGGGCCTGGTACTGGATGGGATGGCTGACGAGATAGGCCAGACGAACGACAGGTCGCGGGTTGACGGCGGACGGCCCGGGGGCTGTCATGGCATCGATCATCAACGGAGGACAGAGATCAGGAGCGAGCTGATGCCGAGCAGGGTTCCTACACTTCCATTGCCGAGGGAGGCCTTGAGCGCGCTGTCAGGCAGAAGGACGATGTCGTTGGCCTGGAGGATGGGATCGGGGTCTCTGCCGTCCATCACTCGCTTAATGTCCAGCTTGACGACGACGCGATGGTTGCCCTCGGTGCGAATGAGATGGAGGTCGCTGTATTTTCCGGCGAAGGTGACGCCGCCGCTCAAAGCGGTTGCCTGGAGCAGGGTGAGCGGAGAGTACTGGGTGAGAGGGATGGCGCCGGTGGTCTTAAAGTCGCCGATCATGTAGACGACGCCGATACGGCTGATGATGATCGTGTCGCCAGCGAAGATGGGAACGTTGGCCATCTCGCTGCGCAAGGGATCGGTACCGAGGTCGACCACAAGAGGCTCGGGCACGCCAAGACGGCTGATGGTGATGACATGGCTGGCGGTGGGCGGAAGGCCGCCGGCGACGGAGAGGACGTCGAGCAGCCGCCGGGAGCCGACGATAGGAACCAGGGCGTGCACCTCGCCCGAGACCGTGGCGACCTGATTGGGGCCTTCGGTCAGATCGACGGTTACCTGGGGATCGCGATAGATGCCGGCCTTGCTCAGATCGTCTTGAATGAGAATCTCCGCCTGCGTGATGGTGAGGCCGTTGAGCTCGACGGCGCCTATGAAGGGCAGCAGAACTTTGCCGTCGGCGCTGAGCCGGACTTCGGGAGCGTATTCGGGCTGACCGAAGACTTTAATCGTGATGAGATCGCCGGGGGCGAGCTGCGGATCGTGGGCGGCGGGAAAGAGCAG
>DATCFM010000100.1:0-13328 GCA_036509515.1 Acidobacteriaceae bacterium | reverse complement strand
AATGGCATCCCAAAACAGAGCTTCCACCTCTTCCTCTGCGAGTGCGAGTGGAGATTCAATACCCCCAGCCCAAAACAACAACAAAACCAATTACTTCAATTAGTTAAAAACACTATGAAATAGTTATCTGGTACAGCCCCAAATGTAATGAGCGCAAGTTATAGAACACCCGTTCATCGGGCGCACTGCGAATTATGTGCAGGCATTTTCTGTAGGCTCGTACAATCTCCCGGGCAAAACCGGCGCTGTAAGTGGCATCGACCTCTAGTTGGTCGAGCTTGGGGTCATCGAATCGGACGTCCACGTAACCTCCATCACCGGCCTCCCAAGCTGAGTATACATGAATTACAAGATATGTAAAGTGTAAACTTTCTTATGTCAGCGCTAAAAGCTGGAGACGCCAGGTGCCCCATTCGTACGCGTTCTTTGCATATGGGTGGAATACGCTCTGCCGAAGGCCGGAGCGCAGCCCGCAGGGCGAAGCGACTGAATTGCCTTCCTGTCCCCGGCGACCTTACTAGGAGCCAGGCGCGGCATCCAGATCAGCGCTCAGGTGCACAGCGCTGCCCGACACGTTCATCGTGCGGCTCCAATCCACATAGCCCTTCTTTTTGACCGTGATCGTATGTTGCCCCGCAGCCACTGAGATCGTCGAAGGCGTATTCCCCACGAAGTTTCCATCGATCGCAATGTCCGCCCCCGCAACATTGGAGTCCACCGTGAGACTGGCCGTCACAGCCGCCGGCGCGACAGCGGCATCCGCCGTGCTCCCCGCGGGCTTCGGCGCGAGGTTCGCCATATTCAGGTGCATATCGCCCTGAACGAACGCCGTGACCTCTGTTCCCTTCGGAATCTCCACCGACTGCCGTGCATGAACAGAAACAGCGGAGCCGCCGGAAAGAACACAATCGCCGTCGCAACCATCGCGCCAGTCATTGCGCCCACATGACCGCCACCCTTGTTATCTTTCACTGCGCGAAGCTGCACCTTCTCTCCGTCGGCCAGCCGTACGCTATCGACGTTCACATCCAGCTTGCCGCCCCGGCCCATGCGCCGTTTGGGCTCGGCGTTCGTCACCGTCGCCAGCGCCTGCGCTCCCTTCGGGATCACCGCAACTCCATCGACATCCACCTCCTCAGTGACCTCGAACGGAACCTGATCTCCCGTCTTATTGGTCTCCGAAGAAAGATTCTCTCCAAGCCTTAGCTTGATCGGCGTTCCATCTAGAAGTGTGCCCGGCGGAGGCGGTATCTGGCTTGCAGGCGATGCCGCCGCGCCTTGCGCAACCTGCGCAGCGCCTGCCGTCGACGGAGAGTGCACTGCGGGCTGTTGCGCGAAGACAACACAGCCACTAACAAAGAGAGCAAGGACAGGCGCGAACTGTTTCACGTACACCTCTGCATGTGATGTGAGAGCAACGCGAGACTAATGCCACTCTTCTGTCGTGGCAAGAGAATTCTGCAAGGCGCCGCCTCTAAAACTTCGCGACAATCGCATCTAACTCACCGGAGCCCCGCCCCATGAAGCCCCTCATGAATCCCAGCCCGCCCCATCTCGCCGCCCTGGCCGCCGCGGCCCTCCTTCTTGCCATCCTCACGCCGAGCTCCACACAAGCCCAAACCCACACCCAGCCCCAAACCCATCCCAAAACCCACGCATCATCCCCCTGCAGCCTCCTCGCCTTGGAAAAGATCAACGCGCTCGTCGGCACGCCGGTCCAGCCCGGCCAGCCCGGGCCCAACGACTGCACCTGGCACGACGCCAAAGGCCAAACCGTCGTCTATCTCACCCTCCGCGACTCCAAGGACTGGCACTTCTTCCACTCCCAGATGCAGTCCACCGGCCGCCTCGTCCCCGTCACCGGCGTCGCCGAGGACGCCTTCTTCGTCTCCAGCACCGGAAGCAGCGCCGCCTTCTACGCCCTCAAGAGCACCCACGTCCTGCTCCTCACCGTCGACGGCCTCGGCTTCACCAAGGCTCAAAACGAGGCCGCCGAACAGGCCCTCGCCGTCGACGCCCTCGCCCGCCTCTGACTCCCGACTCCGCCAGACCTCCACAAACTTCACCACGCCCGAGCCACACCCAAACCACGCCCGAACCACACTCAACCATCCACAAAACGTGGTCTCTGCCCTTGGAGCCTCCTACCTAACCCCAATCCTCAGCCCCACTTACAAATTCCTATCCACAAGCCCCCACGCTCCGTCCGCGCACCGCCACTTTTTCTTCGCCTCCGCATCTATATCTACAGAGGTTTCTGAACGATGCCAAGGTACTCAGCACTCTTACTTGCCATGGCGACTCTGGCCGCAACTGCCGCCGTTTCAGCGCAGTCCACGCCCACGGCCCCCGCAAGCACTCAGCAATCCCAGCCCGCTCCTATCGAGCGAGCCTACCCAACCCCCTCCAGCAACGGCACATACGCCAACGAGACCGCGGTCCTCACCCCCGGCGAAGCCCTCGCCTCCGGCAACCGCACCGCAACCACCCAACCCGTGCAGGGCCTTTACTTACGCGTAGGCCAACACAGCGTCGTCCGCGAGATATCCTCCACCCCCCAGCGCACCGAGCTCCGCGTCGAGCGCGGCCTCGCCAACGTAAACGTCCACGACCCCGCCCACGACAGCCTCATCCTCGTCGACCTGCCCGGCGGCCAGACGCAGCTCCTCAAGAACGGCCTCTACACCTTCAACGCCGACACCAACACCATCCGCGTGCTGAAGGGCGAAGCCTACGCCTTCCCTGGCGCGATCTCCTCCGCAACTCCGAATGGGAAGCGCATCAAGGTGAAAGAGAATCATGCGGTAGACTTCGTCGGCTCCAACATTCGCTCCACGGAGTTCGAGCCCTACGAAGCTCGCGCCGATCTGATCCCCACGCCGTACGACAATGCTCGTAACTCAGGCCGTGGCTACGGCGCCTATGGCTATGGTCCCTACGGCGACGGCTTCGCCTATGGCTACCCGTACTACGCCTATGGCTACGGTTACCCGTGGGGATGGGGCTATCCCTACGGCGGGTACGGCTATCCTTACGGCATTGGCCTGGGCTTCGGCTACTACGGTGGCTTCCATGGCGGCGGCTTCCATGGTGGCGGTGGCTTCCACGGCGGCGGAGGTCATGGCGGCGGACACGGTGGCGGCCATCACTAATTGCGAATCGCATCAGTAAGAACAGAGGGGTGCATCTGCACCCCTCTCTTCATTCCTTAGCCCCACGATCCCGCACTCCGCAGCCGGCCGCCGATTTCGCCGTCTCGCGAGAACCCGTCGCAAATCTTCGGCTCAGACCCCGCTTCTTCGCCGCCGCATTCAGTGCGGCTTGCCTGCGAAAGAACTCATGCTTCGGATTCGAGTCCGGATAGAAGCGAATCACAACTTCAGGCCGCGTCACCGAATCGTGCTTGCCATCGCGAAATGGATATCCCAACGCCTGCAGAAGGTGCAGCGAACCCTCGTCGCCGCTGGGGTTGCCCGAGTCGCCGACGATGCCAAACACAGCGCATCGTGTCCGTCGCGAGTAAACCGCCACAAAATCCCCCAGCCGCGCTCCCAGGCTCCGCGCACGGTCGCCCAGCACCACATAGTTGATCTTCGTCGCGTCTACATAGCGTCGCGGATCGTGCTGGTTCTCGACCGAATCATCTTCAAACGCAGTCTGCGACACGTAATACCCCGGCGCAGGATCGTGCGGCCCCTGCACCACCGGTCGATGCGGCGGCTTATCCTCCAGCAGGTATCCGACAAGGGGCGCATCGCGCCGCCCCATCGTGTGCGCATGGCGCAGATAGTCGAGCGTCTTCTTTCCCGGCGGTCCATAAGCAGTCGGCGCCCCGTCCACATCCACATCCATGCGGTGAGTAAGAATCTCGAAGGAAGCTGTCTGGCTTGTCCTCAATCCATGCGCCCCGCAGGCACTCATCAGCACCGCAAAAACTGCCAAAAGCCGGATGAAACAACGCACTCGCGGAGACTCCTTGATGCAATCGGATGCAAGGTGAACGCGCGGCTCAGGTCCCATCCGCGACTGCAAGATGAGATGCGATTGCCGTAGCATGAGCATATGGGTGCCGCCGCTGAACGCACAATGTACCTGTCCGGGATTCTGGCGCACACGCGCGTTGTTGTCGCGGAGCGCAAAGCTTCGACTGATCTGCGCGCCATGGAGCGGCAGGCAGCGGCGCATACCCCGCGCGGGTTTGCGCGGGCTCTGCGGCTGAAGGCGAAGCATGGACCTGCTGTGATTGCAGAGCTGAAGAAGGCATCGCCATCGAAGGGCCTGATCCGCGCCGACTTCGATGCTGCGAATCTGGCTGTGGAGATGGAGCGCGGCGGAGCGGCTGCGCTTTCGGTGCTGACGGAGGAGAAGTTTTTTCAGGGCTCGCTCGAAAACCTGCGCCGCGCTTCGGCGGCTGTGTCGCTTCCCTGCCTGCGCAAAGACTTCATGGTCGATCCGTTTCAGGTGCTCGAGGCGCGTGCCAATCGCGCGGACGCCATCCTGCTGATCGTCGCCGCGCTTACGGATGTGGAGCTACGCGCGGTGCGCGAAGAGGCCCGGCGATACGAGCTGGATGTGCTGTGCGAGGTGCATGATGCCGAGGAGCTGGAGCGCGCACTTCCGCTGGAATGCGAGTGCATGGGCGTAAACAGCCGCGATCTGCGCACGTTTGAGGTCTCGCTCGACCGAGCCTGTGAGCTTGCGACACGGCTGCCCGCATCCGCTGTGCGTGTTGCGGAGAGCGGTATTCATACGCGCGAGGATATGCAGAGGATGCGCGACGCTGGCTATGAGGCATTTCTTATCGGAGAGTCGTTGATGAGACAGAGCAATCCGGGTGAAGCACTAAAGAAACTAGTGAGTAGCGAATAACGCCGAGATTTAAGAGCGATGCCCTCGAGCCCACCTGCATTTGCCTTATTCACTATTCACTATTCACTTTTTCTTATGTTCATCAAAATCTGCGCCAACAAGAATCTCGCCGACGCCCAACTCGCTGCTGAGCTGGGCGCCGATGCTGTTGGCTTCGTCTTTGCGCCCAGCAAGCGGCAGGTGACGGCGGAACAGGTGGCTGCGATTACGCCGCATCTGCCGGGCAATGTCGCGAAGATCGGTGTCTTTGCCACACAGGATGCGCAGGAGATTGCCGCCGCGACGCAAGCGGCGGGACTAAGCGGCGTGCAGCTTCATCACGAGCCTCGTCCAGCACTCATCGAGGAGCTGAACCGCGCGTTCGAGGGCCGCATCCAGTTGATCCAGGTTGTGTCCTATCCGATCGATGCCGCGGACCGTGCCGCCGCCGATGAGCAGTTTTCGCTCGCGCTGGGGACGGCGCTGGCCATGCCGGCGATCTCCGCGGTGCTGGTCGACGCGGCGCGTGGAGGCGTCTCAGGCGGCCTCGGTGTGGCGTTTGATTGGAAGGTTGTGGCCGATCTGGTGCGAAGCGCGTACGCCTCGGCGCAGCGTACCGGGCACAAACTGCCCAAGCTGATCGTTGCGGGCGGGCTGCGTGCTGAGAACGTTCCGGAGGCGATTGCGACCTTCCGGCCCTGGGGTGTCGATGTAGCCAGCGGCGTCGAGTCCGAGCCGGGCACGAAAAACCCGCAGCGGTTGCGGGAGTTTCTGACGGCTGCGCGGCGGCATTCGGCCTAGTTCTCGCGACGAGCCCTCCAAAAATCTTGTCAAGCCCCCAAACCACCTAAATCCAACAAAACAAAGAGAAAAATCGCTGCACATTAATTCCACTCAACTCTCTATAATAGAACTAGAGATCAAAACCCACAAAAATCTGGGTGCCCCATTCATGACGACGGCTTTTTGTCGGCATGGGTGGGGTTAAATGTTGGGGGTTACCACAGAAGCCGAGCAACCCACTCATTCCAGAGATTTTCCACACAAAATCTCTGGAATCAATATTTTGCAGCGGCATAAATATACTTGACTAACCCACAGCTTCTGTGTAGAGTTGGGTTAGTCAAGGTGAACCATTATGCAAGTGCCTCAACCGAAAACTCTTATCGAAGCAATCAAAATCTTCTCCGACGAACAGGTCTGCATTGATGCTGTTGCGGGGCTCCGCTGGCTGGATGGTAAACCCGTTTGCCCCAAATGCGGAGTCTCTGAGGGCGATCGCAAGCATATGTGGCTGGCGAATCAGAAGCGGTGGAAGTGCTATTCGTGCCGCAAGCAGTTCAGCGTAAAGCAAGGCACGATTTTTGAGGACAGCCCGATTCACCTGAGCAAGTGGATGTGCGCTCTATGGCTCCTCGTGAACTGCAAGAACGGTATCAGCTCCTACGAAGTGGCTCGCGATCTGGACATCACTCAGAAGAGCGCATGGTTCGTACTTCAGCGGCTGCGGTTTATCCTCAAGGACGTTACCCCTCTCAAAATGGGTGGCAGCGGTACCCCGGTGCAAATGGATGAGTCCTACCATGGCGGAAAGCCCAAGAATATGCACAAGGAGCGCCGCGCAAAACTCCAGCTTGGCACCAATGGATATGCCGACAAAACTACGGTGTTTGGGATGCTGGAAACAGGCACTCGGCAAGTGCGGGCGATGGTCATTCCCAATGCGAAGCGCGTCAACCTTCAGAAAGCCATCCTTGATAACGTTGGCTTTGGTTCCACCATCCATACAGATCGATGGGTGGGTTATGACGGACTCGCAAAGCAGTTCGTTCACGAAACCGTGAATCATATGGAAGAGTATGTCACCGCTGGCGGAGTCCACACGCAAGCGATTGAGAACTTCTGGAGCTTACTCAAGCGCGGTCTAAATGGAACCTATGTCGCGGTCGAGCCGATGCACATGGACCGCTATCTTGATGAACAGATGTTTCGGTTCAACAACCGCATTGGTCATAACGATGGAACACGCTTCACAAAGTCACTTTCGCAGGTGGTGAATCGCCGTCTCACGTACGCCGAACTAACGGGCAAAGCCCCAACAGCATGAGTCAAGCGCGGCCCTTTGCGCGGTCATAAACGAATCGAGTATGCAGAGAAGGCTTCGTTGCTTTGGAAGCCTGGATTGCGGCGCGGGAGGAAGCCGCATCAGCCTGAGCAATCTTCGCAAGTGCGGAAGAAAACTCGTCCTGCGAAGACCCGACACACTCAGCTTTCTCTTTTCTCGTCACCTTATCCATAGCCGTAGAACTGTCACCTCAGCTTCGTTGTAGCTGTACAAGACCGTAACCAGAGAAGCAGAGAGGGTGGCTTTCCGATTTACATATAGATAGACATCGGGAGCCACCTGCGTTCCCAACTCCGGGGATCTGACCAACATCCACTCTACTCCGCGAACTTCATCCTCACTCCTCGGATTGTTATTACATGCTGCGTCAAGAGATTCCTGAGCATGATGCTCAAGAATCCATGTCCTCCGAAACGGAGGGAACAACATCTATGCGCGTATCTCCAGAACCTGCTGGCTCGCCCAGTTGACGTCCTCTTCTGTCAACTCACCAGGTCTGCCAAACGCGGCATACAAGGGCATCTCTTCGCCCATCTCTGCGACGTCCCAGACTTCATCGTGGGACAGCCTGCTAATGGAATCGGCAGTATGCTGACGGCAAATACCTTGGATGGCCTTATTGATGAGGCTGATTTGCCCCACCGAGAAACCTGCTAGTGATGGTTCCTTCACGGAAATAAACTCGAACTTTGGCTTGCCCTTCCATTCGGTCTCGCGGACAACAAGATTCCCTTCGCTCTGAAGCTCACGTAGATACGAGTCCATCGAGCGCGGGACAGGCCCGTGCTGAAGTTTGATGAACGGAACTTGGCTAATCGGTTCGCCACGAAGGTAGCAGTCTCGCTCCGCAAACCAAAGAATCTTGTTCAGCTTCACCTTGCCCAAGCTCCGAAGACTCGGACTCTGAGAGCAGACGTAATGGATTAAAGCTTTGAATTTCTCGCGGTCTGCCATGACCCTTTCCTCCAGTGCCTCTCGCCCGGTAAGGCGAATTAACGGCGAAAGTGTTCCACGCCTAGTGTACCTAATTAGACGCCTAGTTTTCCACTTAATTCCCAGGCAAAACGGTGCAAATCGGGTACCCAACCGCAAAATCTGGTAGTCCCCTAGCGTCCACCCACAAATCTGTGGGCATCATCGATTTTGACGATGTAGTGCGTTTTCCTGTCGTAGACCCGAGGGGCACGCTCACAGATTCGCACCTCGATCTTCTCCAGTAATTCGATTAGCTCCTCGAAAGTTTCTACGCGAACGATTCGATACATGAGAGCATGGCGGCCATGAGCCTACAACTGAACAAAGCCAAAGCGCATTTCGCAGACAATCTCACCACAACACATTGGAAATCTAATCCGTGGACGTGGAATCTGAGCCAAGGATTAGTTCATTTGACGAAAGCTCTGGAGGAGATTGATGCCAAGCTAACCGCGATTCAGAAAGTCCAGCAGCAGAAATAACGGCTGCGGCCTGAGAACGCGTATGGGCATTCGCCTCAACGACCGTTACAAAATGGTCACCATCTGGGATTTCATGCATTAGTTTGCCTCCGGCCAACTTTGGGTTAGCCAAGTATGTTTATGCCTTTGCAGCCGTCTTTCGCCACAAACGCCACATTCTAAAAGACCGCCTCAAGAGCGGGGAGGGCGCCCCCCTCACTCGTAACTCAAACGAACATCTGGACCCCAAAACCTCAAGTGAAGGTTTAATGGGGGATTAACTACCTTGGTTCCACTCCGCGAGTGCGCTCTTCTGCCCGGAAGGGTCAGCGGCGGAAGCAAAGAGGTCACCAAGGGAATCGCCGAAACTACTAGTTACGGCTCGCCTGTCGACCTATACTTTGGCTCAACGCCGGGGAATGGACCCTCGATCCGGATCATAGGATCAGTGTCGACTCGGAGCCAGGAGTTCATGGGTAGCCACCAGCCAATTCGCAAGACCGTCGCCCCCGAGATTCCGGACAAGCTGTACTTCCGGATCGGCGATGTGGCGCGGCTGTGCGAGGTGCCGGCCTATGTGCTGCGCTTCTGGGAGACCGAGTTCCCGCAACTGAAGCCCAACAAGGGCGGAACCGGGCAGCGGCTCTATCGCAAGCGTGACGTGGAGATGGCGCTCCGTATCAAGAGCCTGCTCTACGACCAGGGCTATACGATTCCGGGCGCGCGCCAGGTCTTCAAGAACGATGCGAAGATCCGCGAGGCAGCGCCGGTGTTCGAAGCGGAGCCGACGGTGATTTCGTCCGCTACTCCAACGCATGCGATCGCAACCATGCCCGGCGCGAGTGAGAACAAGGCCGAGCAGATCGAAGCGCGTCTGCGCACACTGCGCGCGGAGATGCAGGCATTAGTGGCGATGCTGGGCGGCGCTCCTGCGGAACCGCGCACGGCCACACCGTCGCGAACGAAGCCATTGCGGCCGCGCCTGGTGGTGCAGCAGCCTGAGCAGAAGCATCGTCCGGCAGCCGCGAAGCCGGCGGCCACCAAGCCGGAGGCACCGCGCATGAAGCTGACGCAGCGTGATCTGTTTGGCAACGACGGCTCCGACGTAACCGAATGATCGTTGATCCAGGCGGCAGCAGCCCCCGCGCCAGCACCTCACGCTTTCGTTTATTCCACCTCTCGCACGGCCACACGGTGGGCTCGGCGGCGACGCTGCTGATGATGAGCTCGTTTCTCTCCGGCTTGCTCGCACTGGTGCGCATCAAGTACGTCGACTTTCTCTTCGGCGCGGGTGCGGCCCAGGACGCGTATCGAGCCGCATTCAAGCTCCCCGATCTTCTCAGCTACTTTCTGACCGGCGGCGCGGTTGCGATCTCGCTGATCACGGTTCTGAACCGCTACCTGGTGGCAGAGGACGAAGAAGGCGCCGATCGCGCGTTGTCCGTAGTGATGACGACGATGCTGATTGTGCTGTGCGCGGGCGTCGTGCTGGCTGAGATCGTCGCACCTTATTACGTGTGGCTGGCGAACAAGGGCTTTCGCCACGACGCGCTGCGCGCGGAGCTTTGCACTTCGCTGACGCGGCTCATCCTTCCCGCGCAGCTGTTTTTTTTCATAGGCAGTTGCATGAGCGCGCGCCTGCAGGTGCGCAAGATCTTTCTGTACCAGGCCGGAGCGCCGCTGGTCTACAACAGCGGCATCATCCTGGGCGCGTTCTTTCTGCACCGGCAGATCGGCATCTACTCGCTGGCCGTCGGCGTGCTTGTGGGCGTCATCGGGGGCGCTTTCCTGTTGAATACGCTCGGCGCGCTGCGCACGGGGATGCGGTATCGCCCTGTGATCGGCTTCAAGGACCCGGCGTTTCTGGAGTGGTTCAAGCTGACGCTGCCGTTGATGGTCGGCGTTTCGCTGGTGATGTTCGACGGCTTTTTCCTAAATTACTTCAGCTCAATGCGCGAGGGCGGCATTACTCTGATCGGGAACGCCAAGGATCTGTTCAATGCGCCGTTCAACGTGATCGGGCCGGCGGCGGGCGCGGCTTCACTGCCGTTCTTCGCTTCACTCTTTCAGCAGGGACGGGCGTTCGATTTCTCCAACTCAGTAAGCCGGTCGGTCTCCAGGCTGTTCGCGGTGGGGATGCTGGTCTCAGCGTGGATGATGGCCGTCGCGCCATGGCTGCTGGATCTCTTCCGCAGCGGCAGATTCCATCGCGCAGATACGGTGGAGACGACGCAGCTTTTCAGCATTCTGTCGGTGACGCTTGCGGTGTGGGCAGTCCAGGGCATCTATGCGCGGTCGTTTTATGCGGCCAGCGACACGCGCACGCCGGCAATCACAGGAACGATCATTACGGTGCTGTCGGTCCCAATGTACTGGGGTTTGTTTCGCGCGATGGGACTGGAAGGGCTGGCGCTCGCTTCTGACCTTGGCATCCTCGCGCAGACGGCGACGCTGGCTTTCCTGCTGCACCACAAGCGGCTGGTGAATCTCCGCCATCTCGAGTTCGGCGAACTGGGGCGAGCGCTGCTGGCTGCTATTGTCGCTGCCCTCGCAACAGGTGCGGTGGTGCGGATTTTTCCGCCGCCTTCATCGCACGGGGCCGATCTGCTGGTAATTGCCGCCGGAAGTGCGGTGTGGGCGATTGCCGTGGGTGGAGTACTGCTGCTTAGCGGATCGAAGCTGCCGAAGCAAGTGCTGCGGTTGCGCGGAGCGTAGCGGCCGGCAAGAAAGACGCAGCAGAAATGAAGAAGCGAGGCCCATGACCTGGGCCTCGCTTCTGGAGAGCTTCCTTCCGGTTTAGACCACTGCCTCGCTGCTTAGCGATAGGGGTTGTTGGCGCGATCGGCGGCGGCATCGGCCTGCGACTGCTTCTTTTCGGCCTTGTGCATCTTGTCGCTCTTGGCAAGCTTGCGCTCTGCCTCATCGGCCTGGGCCTGCTTCTTGTCGGCTCTCTGCTGCTTCTTTAGCTGGTGCGCGGATTCGGGACCGACCACGCGACCTTGGGGTGTGTCTGAACTGGTGGTGGTTGTCGTGGTCGTCGACTGCTGAGACTGCGTTGTGCTCTGCTGTGCCAGGACGGGAAATGCTGTGATCGCCAGAGACAACGCAAGCGTCGCTGTACGTTCGAATTTCATGGAAAATCCTCCTCATGCCTTAGATGGCAGGCTGGGAGGCCGTGTCGTCCCTGAGGAATACAAATCAGCTTTGTTTAGCGTCTTCGTACTCCTCATGCCAGCGGAGCTGAATGGCTTCGAGGAGGCCTTCGTTGGATTTTGCGGGATCGCCGGTGAAGCCAGGCAACTCCGTGATCCATTTGTGCATGTCGGTGAAGCGCACGGTGAACGGATCGAGGTCCGGGAACTTCTCCTGCAGTTGAATGGCTATCTCCAGCGTATCGCTCCAGTCGAACTCGCGCGGCATGGTTGTTCCTCCGTGTTCAGTGTACTGGGCGGCGGCGCGGCAGTCTGTGGGGCTCGGCACGGTAGAATAAAGATTGCAGATGATGACGGAAACCCCACAAACGAAGAGCATTCCCGGCGCGGTACCGGCGCGGCGGCGCATGACGACGCGGCGACGGCTGATCGCCGCCAGCCGCAAGCTGCGTGAGCTGGGAAGCATCGGGTCGGCGCTAGCGAATACCTCGCACCCGTACATGGCGCACATCATTCCCATGCGGCGCTGCAATCTGGCCTGCACGTACTGCAACGAGTTCGACGATGTCTCGCAGCCCGTCGAGATCGACGAGATGCGGCGCAGAATTGGCGAGCTGGGGAGGATGGGGACATCCGTCATTACGATCTCGGGCGGCGAGCCGTTGCTGCATCCGGAGCTGGATGACGTGATTCGCGCGATCCGCAGGACGGGCGCGATTGCTGGCATGATCACGAACGGATATCTGCTGATGCCGGAGCGGATCGCGCGGCTGAACAAGGCCGGGCTCGACCATATGCAGATCTCCATCGACAATGTGATGCCCGATGAGGTGTCGAAGAAATCGCTGAAGGTTCTGGATGCGAAGCTGCGCATGCTGGCCGAGCACGCGGACTTTCATGTGAACATCAACTCGGTTGTCGGCGGCGGCATTGCGCATCCTGAGGACGCGCTGACGATCTCCAAGCGCGCGCTGGAGCTGGGGTTCAGCTCGACGATTGGGATTATTCACGATGGCTCGGGGCAGTTGAAGCCGCTGGGCGAGCGCGAACGGAAGATATGGGACGAGGTGCGACGGCTGACGCGGCGGAGTTATTCGCGCTTCAACGGCTTTCAGGAGGCGATTGCGAATGGGCTGCCGAATGACTGGCGGTGCCGCGCGGGATCGCGCTACCTGTACATCTGCGAGGACGGGCTGGTGCACTATTGCAGCCAGCAGCGCGGGTATCCAGGCATCCCGATTGCCGAGTACACGAAGGCAGATATCAAGCGTGAGTTTCTGACGGAGAAGTCCTGCGCACCGAACTGCACGATCTCCTGCGTACACCAGGTGAGCTATATCGACCACTGGCGCGCGCCGCAGCATGGGAGCGTGACGCCGGGAAGCGCGGGACACGACGAGTCGGAACTGGTGCAGATTCAGTAGGCATGAGATTTGGACTGAAACCTACAAAACCCTCAAAGCAAAGAGGCCGCTTGCGCGGCCTCTTGTTGTTGAGGAGTTCTTATCGGCTCTAGGCAGTATCCACATATAGACTTTGCGGGTGGGGTGTGAGCTGTTGCAGTTGTTGATGTGGCGAGTCGATATGAGTTGAGCGGGGCGCAGTGGGAGCGGATCAAGGGCACGCTTCCGGGGCGTGTGGGAGCGCATCTTCGCCGACCTGGTGAAGGATAAGAAGAACCAGTACCTGATGATCGACTCGACCATCGTGCGGGCGCACCAGCAGGCGGCCAGGGGCCGCAAAAAGGGGGCTCCGCAGACCAGGCTC
>DATCFM010000099.1:0-80012 GCA_036509515.1 Acidobacteriaceae bacterium | reverse complement strand
GAACATGTGGTGCTCCACGTGATAGTTCATATTCCAGTACAGGTACCGGTGGATCGGATTCATGTACACCGTCCGGCAGTTCAGACGGTGGTCCAGCGTGTTCTCCGCCAGGCCCGCATGCTGAGTCAGCCCATACACAACCAGCAGCCACGTGCCGAACAGATTCGCAAGCCCGATAAACAGCAGCGGAAGAATGCTGTGGCTATAAATGGCGAGACCAATAGCCGCGGCATAAACGGCAACATAAATGCGCGCCCTGCGATACACAGCGGGATATTCCATCTCAGGCACAAACGTCTTCTCGGCCGCGGCCATTCTTCCGAAGGAGTGCAGCACGATGTGCTTGAAATACTTCGGATACACCCCAAGATTGAAGAACGAGAGAAGGATGGCCCGAAGGTTGGGCGGTCGCGGCACGGCGATCTCCGGATCGCGCCCAACAATAATCGTGTCGCTGTGATGGCGATTGTGGCTCCAGCGCCAGACGGTCGACTCGCGCATCACCATAAATGACGCAATCTCGTAGAGGGCGTTGTTCATCCAGTCAGTCTTGAACGCCGTGCCATGGCCAGTCTCGTGCCAGCGCGAATCGGAGGTCGACGCGTACAGCACGCTGAACATCAGGTAGGGCACAATCGCCCACCAGCTTCCCCATAGGTGATAGGTGGCATACCCAAACCCAAAGATCATGCCAAACCACAACGCCGTGTCGCGTAATGCGGGACCATCGCGGCGCTCCAACAGCTTGCGCATAGTCTCGCGTGGCACGGCGCATTGATACCAGTCCGCCTCGGCCAGCCCCTTCTCCACCGCGAGCGCGGCGTTCACGCCCGTAAGGCTGTAGTCCTGGTAAATCTTTGATTGTGGAAATACCGTAGCGTTACGGCCCATATCGAATTCCTTTGAAGCCTCGTTCCGTCTTGTGCATTCATCCGTGCGCGGCAGCGCCCGTCAGGATTGCGTTGAAAAAGCGTACGCGGTGGTTTGTTGTCGTATCTCTCCTGGACGAAGAACGATGTCCCCCATGATCGGCGAATTGACTCCGTCGGGATATCCTTCGCACTCTAGCGAGACACCGGCGTAGCGCGAATAGCGTGCACCGGACTTTCCCGTGACTGACCCATCGAGACCCTCGCCCGTATACAGCTGGACGTACGCCTCGGTAGTGGAGACGTCGAGAACGCGCCCGCTCGCCGGATGCACCAGACGAGCGGCGGGTGCGAGCTTGGATCGAGCTCCCCTGTTTTTCGTTTCGCGCATGCGATACAGATCGCCGTGGTTTTGAAATAAGCAGGGGATTGCCTCGCCGAGACTGCGGAGCTGTGGAAAGTCATTGCTTCGCCCAATCACAGATCCTGTGCGCCCGAGCGGGGTCATGCGCTCATCGGTCAAAACAAACTCGTCGGAATGGATCTGCAGTTTATGATCCGCAATAGATCCGGTACCTTCTCCCCCAAGATTGAAGTAAGGGTGCACCGTCAAGTTGAACGGTGTAGGGCGATCGCTAACCGCCTCGGTCTCGACCAGTAAAATATTGTCATCGGTCACGGTGTATTGAACCGCTGCGGTCACCGTTCCTGGATAGCCCTCTTCGCCATCGGGACTGCAGTACGTCAGACGCAACGAAGGTACGCCACCTCGACGCGTCATCGGCGACGCGGTCCAGACCTTCTTGCTGAACCCTTCCACCCCGCCATGCAGATGGTTTGGAGGGTCGTTCCGCGCAAGCTCGTATGTCTTGCCTTCAAGATTGAACTGGGCGCCTGCTATCCGTCCCGCGACTCGCCCGATCACCGTGCCAAAGTAGGCCCGATCGGCCACGTACGCGTCCAGCTCGCTAAAGCCCAGAACCACATCGGCCATGCGCCTTTCCCGGTCGGGAACGAGTAGCCGTGTAACGGTGGCGCCGTACGTGATGGTCTCCAGCACGAGCCCGCCCTGCCCGCATAATGTCCACGCCTCGACAGCCTTTCCAGCAGGGAGAAACCCAAAAATGCGCGACGTAATGGAGCTGGCCATAGACTCTGTCTGACAGTACAGGCCGGCTGCCCCAGTGTCCTTTCGGCGGCTGACCAAAAGTTGTCATAAATTGTCCATTTATGAAAATGTGCAGCAAACTCGATCCCGCCATCCGACGGTTTTCGCATCGCCGTAGCCACACGACCCGGGGTGGGTGCATCAAGTCATTCTCACCACCTTCGATTTGCTGAAACTGGTCAGTGTTTTCCGCTCTGTGAAATCGACACTCGCACTTTCAGCAGGTAAAGCGCCTCCGCGGTCGCGGTCTTCCCGCCATTTGCGGGCGTTACCGTGGACAGGGCCGTCACAAAGAGATCGAACGTTCCGTCCGCATTCGGAAGAAGCGACAGCGGCGTTCTCGGCTGCGCCACCGCCCGTGGGAAGAGCGGCAAATCTTTGCCGGCCGTCCAGTGCACCCCGTCCAGAGATGCTGTATACCCCATCGACTGCCCTTGCTCAGGATTCAAATCGTCGTAGATCGCCACATATGTGTCGCCAATCTTTGTGACGATTGGATTCTCGACGAAATGTCCCAGCGGGACGGGATTAAGAGAGCTGCAGCGCTTCCACGGACCAGAAAGCTCCGGAGCCGATGCCAATCCTACCTCCCAAGAGTGCAGCGCTTTTCCCGTATCCGAGGAGCCGTAGAAGGTGAACCAGCGCCCCTCTGCTGGATAGGGGGAAACGGAATCGTCGCCCTGCAAACCTTCCCATTTGTCCGAGCCGGGCCCCGTACGCATGACGATGCCCGCATCGCGATATGGACCATCGATCCCCTCGCGGCCCTTCACCTGCGAAACTGCCCGAACAAGCTCGCCGTCATAGTTGAGATACCAGGCGGGCGGCACATTCGGCTTGGATCGATAGGCCACATAAAACAGGTTCCATCGCCGCTCGGCGCTGTTGTAGACCGGCATCGGCGCCCACAACGCGGCGCGCGGATCGGCTCCTGTGTTATCGCCCGTTGAGCTAAACACAGTGCCTACACGGCGCCAATGCATTCCGTCCGAACTGACCCAATCCGCAAGCCGTGTCTTGATAAAAGCAGAGCCCGTATCCCACCCTCGCATCATCTCGGTCATGAAGGCGTGATAGCGATCGCCGGTTTTGACGACGGTGCCACCTTCAAAGCCGCCCAGAACGCCCCTCGCATCCGGCGATTGAATGCTCAGTACCGGAGCCAGTGGGCTTTTTACAATCGTGATCTCCACGATTGGAGTGCGGGCTGGAAGATTCGGCAAAGGCCCACAATCTTCCGCTGCGGCAGCAAACGCAAAGAGCATCATGCAGGTCAACACGATGCGGTGTATGGAGTTCATGATCCCTCGCCTCGCAAACGAACGCTCCATGAAGGGCCTTTTGCAAACGACCTAATAAAAAAGATTTCAAGGACATTCGTTCTTTTTATAGATAGATCCAAGAACTTCAAATCCTACCCTACCGCCAATCAAATTGATAATTTAGATTTGGTCGGCTGCTCACAGCTCTATGAACGAAACCGCGTCGCCGTGACCCGCGGGAAGTTTCTCCATGTCGAGGAAACCCTTCAGAACCAAGACGGCGTTATCAATGTGCGAGCTTCTGCCGTGCGAGTGCTGAATCTGGGCGAGGCCGGTATGCGGTCGCATAACTTTCATTGAGGTCGCACTTCAGACACGACAGACCCGATAAATACGCTCTAGATGGGACGTTCGGAATTAGTGTCCGAATGGCGAGCCCAGTTCGGGGCGCCACCACCCCCGAAGGTGCGGGTGGAGTTAATGCGCCCCGTCCTCGTTTGTCGCATCCAGGAGAATGCCTGGGGATTATCAGGGCCGAGACGGAGAGGCCGCATTGAGAATCTTGCTTCAGATGCGAATCGCCGTCGCCTCAAGACGGGTACAAAGATCATCCGTCAGTGGAGAGAACGGCTACACGAGGTCGCGGTCACGGCTGGGGGGTATGTGTATAACGGCGACGTGTACAAGAGCCTTTCGCCGATCGCGTTTCGGATCACCGGGACCAATGGTCTGGCCCAGCCTTCTTTGGAACCAAGTCTAAGAAAAGCACTCGATGACGAAACCACGGTCCAAAGGGAGATGCGCGATCTACACGCGCAAATCCTCAGAAGAGGGATTAGACCAAGCCTTCAACTCCCTCCATGCGCAGCGGGAAGCCTGTGAAGCATACATCCTTAGCCAGAAGCACGAAGGTTGGCAGATGTTGCCGGCCGCATATGACGACGGCGGATTCTCCGGCGGCAACATGGAGCGTCCGGATCTCAAGAAGCTCCTTGCCGACATCTCGGCGGGCAAGATTGATACCGTGATCGTCTATAAGGTAGACCGTCTCACGCGATCACTGTCAGACTTCGCACGCATCGTTGAGTCCTTCGATAGTCAAGGAGTCAGCTTCGTATCGGTGACGCAGCAGTTCAATACCACCTCTTCGATGGGCAGGCTCACGCTCAACGTGCTGCTTTCCTTCGCACAGTTTGAACGTGAAGTGACTGGCGAACGAATCCGAGACAAGATCGCCGCTTCCAAAAAGAAGGGCATGTGGATGGGCGGGCCGGTTCCTTTGGGATACGACTTGTCCAACCGCCAGCTGGTTATCAATTCGGCAGAGGCAGAAACGGTCCGCTCGATCTTCGCGCGATATCTTGTCTTGAAGACCGTTACCGACCTTCAGATTGAGCTCGAACACTCGGGCGTCCGAACGAAGCGACGCGTCACGTTGTCCGGCAGGGAAGTCGGCGGCGTCGTTCTCTGCAGAGGTGCTCTCTACCATCTGCTCGGCAATCCACTCTATGTCGGCAAGACGGCCCATAAGGGCAAACTCCACGACGGCATGCACGAGGCGATCGTCGATCGCGAGACTTGGGACAGCAGTCGAGAGTTGCTCCGCGAGAATGCAGTGAAGCGTCGACGCCGGAAGAATCTACCCTCAGGCCGAATGCTCCACGGGAAGTTGGCCAGCCAAGATGGGCGCCTCTACACGCCGACGCACTCCTCGAAGGGCGGGCGCCGCTACTTCTACTACACTCTCGTCGGCGCCGTAGGTGCTGGGTCGACCAAGAGCGGTCGGCGTCTACCAGCAGCCGAGATCGAAGCGCGAGTCGTCGACGCAGTCGCCGCGTTTCTGGGAGACTCTCCCAATATAGTTACAAACTTTTCTGGACTGTCGATTCCCGGCGCCCGGATGTTAACGTCAGCCGCGGCTCATCGGTCGACGCTGCTGAAGGAAGGCGCCGAGCAGGAAAGAGCCCAACTGATCATCCGGATCATTTCGAATGTGGTAGTTCAGAGCGATGCGCTAGAGATCCATATCAGCAAGGATGCTCTCGGCGCCGAGCTTCTGGGAGCCGGAAAAGAGGGCTTTGCAGGCGAGATCGCTCTGCGGGCGCGGTGTCATTTCGCAAAACGGGGAAACGAGGTACGACTGATTCTGGAGTCGGGCGCCCAACAGTCCAGCCCGAATTCCACCGTGGTTCGAGCAGTCGCTCAGGCGAAGACCTGGTACGAGTGGATTATCAACGGCGAGGTCTTCACGATGCGCCAACTTGCGAAAAGGACTGGCCTGCACCGAAAGTATGTCTCATGCCTTTTGGACTTGGCCGTGCTTTCGCCGGACATCACCGAGGCAATCTTGCGCGGTGATCATGACCCATCGCTGACTGTGGCACATCTCACAGCAACGTTAGAGGTCGACTGGGAGCGCCAGAGACTACCTCGGTTAGGCGACTCCAGTTCGGGAAGCGCCGGCTAGACCTCTTGCAACTGACTTATGTGCCGGCGGCCGGCGCCGGCGGCCGGCCGCCTCACGTAGCTGTATTGGAGCTAACTGCATTCGACGAAAGTAAGTAATAAAGCCACTAAATTCAGCACTTGTGTTGACAGCTTCCATAACTATAGGTCAACAAAAAGAGGAGGATTTCGGTAACTCGGCGCCGAGAAATGGGGCAGGCCGGCGACAAGCAATGGCCGTCAATAAGCGTCATGCTATGGTGCCTATGGAGAAAAGCGTAGATTATGCAACCATCGACAACACCATTAGAAGTTACCTACCTCCGTGTGACATCCCTGAAACCCGACCCACGTAACCCCAGAGTTCATACCGACAAGCAAGTTTGCCAGATCGCTCAAAGCATCGAGTCGTTTGGATTCAATGTCCCCCTCCTGATCGATGACCAGCAAAAGGTCATCGCAAGTCATGGACGGTTGATGGCCGCCCGCAGATTGGGGTGGGATACGGTCCCGACGATCAAGCTGGGTCACCTCACCGAGTCGCAGCGCATGGCTTTTCTGATCGCTGACAATCGCTTAACTGAGACGGGAGCGTGGGATGAGCGCATGCTCGGCGAGCAGCTCAAGATCTTATCTGAACTCGAGCTCGATTTCGATCTCGAGGCCATCGGCTTCGAGGTCCCTGAAATCGATCTACTCATCGATGGCCTGAACACCGTGCCCCAGGCCGATCCTGACGATCGCCTGCCGGAGATCTCGGACTCCACGGTTACCGTGCCCGGCGATGTATGGCAGTTGGGCAAGCACCGCGTCCTCTGTGGCAACTCGCTAACCACAGACAGCTATGAGCGGCTCATGCAAGGCGCAAAGGCCGACCTCGTGATAACGGACCCGCCCTACAATGTTCCAATCGATGGCCACGCGACCGGCAACGGCTCGATCCACCATCGTGAGTTCGTGATGGGGTCCGGTGAGATGAGCTCGGAGGAGTTCACAAACTTCCTCCGCAAGGCAATGATCGCCGCGCGGGATCACAGCACTGCCGGGTCCTTGGCCTACTACTTCATGGACTTTCGGCACATGCGGGAGATTCTATCCGCAGGGCACGATGTTTACACAGAACTCCTGAACCTGTGTGTCTGGGCCAAGAGCAATGGCGGCATGGGCAGCTTCTATCGGGGCGCACACGAGCTGGTCTTTCTCTTCAAGAACGGAACCGGATCGCACCGGAACAATATTCAGCTGGGTAAGTTCGGACGGAATCGAACCAACGTCTGGAACTATCCAGGAGCGAATACCTTCTCGCGCTCAGATGGCGAAGGGAACCTCCTGGCTCTTCATCCCACGCCAAAGCCTGTTGCGCTGATCGCCGATGCAATCAAGGACTGCACGGCAAGAGGCGATCTAGTCCTGGATCCATTTCTTGGCTCGGGAACGGCAGTCATCGCGGCCGAACGTTCGGGGCGACGATGCTACGGATTAGAGCTCGATCCGATTTACGTAGACACCGTCATCCGTCGCTGGCAACGGCAGACAAAGCTCGAAGCAATTCATGTAGAGACAGGCGAAACATTCAACGTCAAAGAGAATGCGAGGGGCCAATAGACTATGGGCAAGAAGAAAGCGCTGGGCGACTACGAGGTCGGTTACGGAAAGCCCCCGAAGCACACTCAGTTTCTGAAGGACGTCTCTGGGAATCCTAAGGGCTGTCCCAAGAAGACCCCGGCCTTCGCTGAAGCCTTGCTTCGAGAAGCTAGGACCCTCATGACCATCAACGAGAACGGGAAGCCGAAACGTGTCTCGAAGAATGACGTTCTAGCCAAGCAGCTGTACAAGCTAGCGATGACGGGAAACATTGCTGCCGCTCGACTCGTTCTTGCTTACCATCGGGATGCACAAGAAAATGATGCTTTTTCATCAGAACAACGGGCTGGTGACCTCGATAGATTTAACAATGTTGAAAATTTCACCGACGAGGAGCTGGAAAGGTTGTTCGCGTTTCTAGCGGAACAGGAGAAGAGAAAGGGACAGGTACCCAGTGCGGAATGATATTTCGGCGCGGGTGTTCTGCATAGACCTGCACCTTCCTCTACAGCTTTGGGAATGATCGCACGCGACTACTAACGAGAAGCGCGTTGTGAGGAGTAATTCCCACAATCGCGCCAACTCTCGATGAGTGCTTCGCCCTGTTCTCAACAACTGAGAGGCCAGCCTCCGGCGACATTCTTGGACACTATCGGACATCTGGGGAGTAATTGGCTGCGTTGAGCGCCTTGTCGATTCGATTTTGGGGTATGTCGAACCGCCCTGATGTGTTGGTGCAGTAACGGAGTTTGAGGAGGTATCCGGCGAACAAACTACTCACCAATTGCATGTATGATCGCTCGGACTGATGCTTGCTGGAGGCTTGGGACTTGAAGTGCTTGCCATGCGGATGCGAGTTTCACTGCGATGTAATGATCCCAATTCTGTTGATGGACGCCCAGTACTTCCGCAACGCGGTCACGGCATCTGACACACATCTTTAGGCAAAGTCGGTTCGTAGCGGAGGATATCAATTGAGGAAACTTGAAGCAGAGTTTGTCGAAGCTGAGCCGATCGATGGAGAAAGATCGTTGTAATTCAATAAGGTCGGCTTCCCTGCCAAAGGGGTGAAAGTGATTCAAAAAGACTGTTAGTTCCAGGCGCACAAGGTCGCTGCAGGTGTGCCCAGGGCCGCTGTAGGCATAATCAATCAGGTATCCCTGGTCACCGCGTATCAGTACGTTTCGCGCGTGCGCGTCGCCATGACAAACAGCTTCGCATGCGGCCTTTATTAATTGTTCGGCTGCATCGCGCCGTTCCACTGGAGATACTGAAAATCCCCATGAGAACCCCTCGCTCTCCATTCTCTTAACCCCTTGAATGTATGGGTTCGCGAAGGCCTCGAATGCCGACTTTGGACACGGTTGAGAGTTGAGAGCTACCAGTCGGCTCAATGCGGACTCAAACCCCGCCAGCAGCTCAGCCCCGTCCCCGCAATAGGAAGGCGAACTCATTTCCGAAGACCAAAATCTTTCAAGACCGTACTGGAGGGTAGGTGCCGGCAATATCTCCTGGTTTACGTTAGCCGCGATTACATCGAAGACGATCAGCGCGGCGGAGCCGTGCATATGGACTTCTGGATTCAAATCTTTATTATCTGGAAAAATGAAGGTCAGGAATCTGCTCGCCTCGCCTAAGATAAGGTCTTTTTGGGAAATCTTGACAATGATCGGTATCCGGAGATCGTTGACCGTCACCAAGGCCACTCTTGCGCCCTTTTTTACGCCTTGCAGGAAGCTTGTTCTGACGGAGGTCAACTCCACCTTTGCGCCGAAGTGGCGATGTCGAGAGTAGGCTGCCATCGCTGCCCCAAGCAGATCAAGTTCAGCATCAGTAAAATCCCCCGGTGTAAAGAGCCCACGTGGTCTTCCGCTGTTCAATCGGTTTCTTGCGCCCTCAACGTATTCCAGCTCTCTCTGCTGCAAAGGAACGCTGCTGAATAGGATTGACAAGCTATCTGGTGGCAAGGTTCGACACCGGGCGTCGCGGACTATTTCGATCACGTCAACGTTTGAAGGGATCAGTCTTGAGTCCTCAAACCGAAGCCATGCGAACGTCGAGAATAGCGCGAGTATTTTAACCAGACAGCGCTGCTCAATTTCGTTCATGGGCGCCAAAAAGGAGGACGATACGAGCACAGCACATATTCCTGGGTTCGTCGACAATGCCAAATCCATATCCTTTGTCGATGGACAGCGGAGAGGCACCAATCCACGCGAGATAATCAGACTGCTCATCGCTGGCTCGTCGGTGGTCGACAAAAATAAGCACGTCTGAGTGCGGCTCAAAGTTTTCTTGGGCGATTGCCTCGCCCGGAACCGTTGAAGCTTGCACTATTTGGAGCTCTGCAATGACGGACGCTGTTGCCGCGCCCGGTACCGTTGTCGGTTGCGTGGCCGGAAAGATCTTGGATTTGAACTGTGGTGGCAGCAACTGTGCGAGGGCGTTCCGAAGGATAATATTTCGAAGTCGCAGCCCTGCTTCTATGATTTGTACGTAGTCAGTGATGCCAAGGTCGGCTCTCGCATAGATAGCGGCCAGTCGCGATTCGCGCTCTGAGTTTTCAAGGGATGAAGAGTCAAGGGCATTGAGGAAGTCCGCGATCAGCTGACCACGTACAGTACCTATCGTGGGTAGGGCATCCTCGAATGAACGGCGTAAGCCGAGCAGTTGCTGGTCCAAATCGGTCTTCACTTGATTAGCGGGCGGTACCGCTCCTCCCGATGTTCGAAGGCTTCTTTCCCGCCCTCCAGGAGCTCAAGGACGTCGCCCTTCCGTTCGTCTAGGTCCCCGAGGCGTGGCGTGGCTGCCTTGTCAGGGCGCTCCATATGCATTACCACTATCTGTTCGGCGTCACCGAGCACCGGAATGTTCGCGTTATGTGTCACGAACACGAGTTGTCGCACGGGCTTGATTCGGGCTATGTTTTTCACTAATACTTGGAAGATAAAGCTGTTGTCGAGATCATCCTCCGGCTGGTCTACGATGAGTGGGCAGGTTCCTTCCCGCAGGATTAAGGGTAGTAGCGCAGTCGCACGTTGTCCTTCCGAGAGATGCTCGACAGCCTTAGGGACACCATGGTCAAACATCGTGATTTCCAGTGAGTCCTCAAACAGCTGCCCGTCAAGCTCGTAAAGATCTGGATGGTCCCGGAGGTACGTCACGACACGATTCATTTGACCTAGGTCCCTTTGGAGCAGATTTGCAAGGCGCTGGGCGTCGCCTTCCTCGATCACAGTGAGTAGCCCGACTGGCGGGAGAGCGGTCGCGAGTTCTCTCGCGATTTCTTCTTGCGAACGCGTTCTTGATCCGGCGAGCAGCTCTGAGACGCGATCTGCATAGGGCTTCGAATGCGCCCCTCGCCGGACGGTAAGAAGCACAACATCCCCGAATTCGTTGTTGATCTTGTCGGCCTCTTCAACTCGGAACTCAAAAATCTGGTTCAGCAAATATGTGATCCGTGTTCTGGCATCATCTCTCTTGCTCCGAAGCAAACCGTTAGATTTTGAAAGCTGCGTAACCTCACGCTCGACCTTCTCCAGCTCAGCTACTCGGCGGCGAACCACATCTTCGCGTTTGAGAAACTCTGTGACTGTCTGTTGCTGTTGTCGCTGCTGATAGTACTGCTCATTGGCTCTTTCGAAAGCCGTAGAGAGTTCGGCCGCGAGTACCGCTACTGGTATTAGTGCGAGCGTCTGCTGCAAATCGGCTGCGAGCTCTATCTGCGATCGCAACTGTTCGAGAATTAGCGTCGCCTGTTCGGTTTCGGGTAGAGAAATCCTGCTGCAAACCTCTCGCAGCGTTTCAACCGACTCCCGATTGCGGAGCACGACCGCCGTGTCGGAAATCGCGCGTCGTTGTTCGTCTGCATTTCGTTCAATAGTTCGAGCAACCGTTGTCGTTGCATGAAAACCGCATGCTGTTCTTCGAGGGTCGGAGGCAGCCGCGGCCTGTTTTCGGCTGCGCTTCCGAGTTCGAGTCGAAGTTGGTGAAGTTCTTTGATCTCCGCGCGCTTTCTTTCGAGTTCGCTGCGGACCGTCCTCAGTTGGGCGCAATTGCCTTGAGATCTGAAACTAGTTCTTTCGTCTCTCGGCGTAGGCCTTCAATCGCGGTTCGGTGCGGACGGTCGATGAGCTCCAGCCGAAGTTCTGGCCGATCACTTGAGGCGATCTGTTGCAATGCTCCTTGGGAGTAAATTTCAATCTCGTGGAGAATGTCCTGGGCCAATGAGTCCCTGGTGCCGTCGCGGGTCACACGGGGTTCGCTGCCGATCTCGCGTTCGATCACATATTGCGAAGACGTGCCGTCTTCAACGACTTCAACCTCACATCTGATGCTTCCCGAGCCCAGCGTTTTCGAAATCATTCCCTCGCCGCCAGTAATCTTCGCGATGAGTGTTCGATCCAAATTGAACGCAAACCTAACGGATTCAACAACTGTGGACTTGCAGGTCCCTCTGGCACCGATTATGCACGTCAGCTGCTTTGAGAACGGAACCATGACATTTTCGAGAAAGCCGCTATTGGCCTGAATATTTTTAAGCAGTACGCGTCGCATGCAAGCCTCGGTTCAGATCCCAATAGACCTCGGACGTCCGAACTCTCTGATATGGGTTTGACACAATTCTAATAGGAGAAGGCTCCCGGGCTGTGTCTAACCGCACTCCAGAGGACAAATCGGACGGCTTGCTCCGTGCTGAGCTTTCGGTTGACAGGGCAAAGCAGTTATCGAGAGCGGTTAGGTGCCAGTTCCGCGATTTATCCTAAAAAGCGCATCCCGGCCCGGGGCCCTCTATTGGCTTCTGCGGCTGCAAGCTTTTCTGCGGAGTGGTTCGCAGCGCCCCAATCTTGCTGTCCTATCGCTTCGAACAATCTTCGTAGCTCGCGACTCGCCAAATCATCACTCCGGTTGCGCTGGCAAATGTTATCTTCCGAATCTTTGTTTGCCTTGCTTTTGCGATAGTAACCCGTTGCTGGGCTTTCATGCCGCCGGTGAGGCCGTTGCCCATGCCTTTGAGCATTTGGACGTCTGGGTGTGCTGGCGGAGGAGGTTGTTGACCTCCTGCACGGTGGTGCCGGAGCCGAGGGCGATGCGCTTGCGGTGGCTGCCGTTGATGATGGCGGAGTTGTGGCGCTCCTTGGAGGTCATGGAGTTGATGATGGCCTCGATGCGGGTGAAGTGCGACTCGTCGACGTTGGCGGCGGCCTGCTGCATGCCGGCGAAGGGGCCGACGGAGGGGAGCATCTTGAGGATGGATTGCATGCTGCCGAGCTTCTTGATCTGGCGGAGTTGGTCGCGGAAGCATCCAGCCCGGTTTTCTCCGCCGGTACGGCAAAATGGCCGGTTTCTCCGATTTGCCGAATCGGAGAATATCCGGCTTGCCAGGGCCGACAGGAGACAGGAAGCTCTCTCCCTGAGAGGACAGGTCGTCAAATAGTCGCAAATACCCCAGGATTCAGAGCTTTTCAGCTCAACGGGAGACGCTCAGTCATTTTCAAAGGAAGGAGTGGCGGAGAGTGGGGGATTCGAACCCCCGATAGAACTTTTGGTCCTATAACGGTTTAGCAAACCGCCGCCTTCAGCCACTCGGCCAACTCTCCTGCGGGGTGGATTCGATTATAGCCGAGTGTCCTGGATTTGCGTGCCGTGAACTGTGGACCGAGACCGCGTTGCCGACGAACGGTGGTGCGAGGGAGAACATCGGCCAGGACGTAGCGCTGGGTTTTGATGCAGGAGTCGGGAGATCGATTTATCGGGGTCAGGCTGTGGCGAGCACGCAGTTGCGGCCGGCCGCTTTGGCCTGATAGAGCGCCATATCAGCCCGCTCCATCATGGTGTGGACAGTGTCGTCCACGCCACGATAGGTGGCGATGCCGACGCTGGCGGTGACGCTGATCATCTGCACCCGCTCGCCGTTGCGGATGCCCGTGCCGGGCAACAGGATGCGCTCGATGTTGCGGCGAACGCGCTGCGCGACGAGAAGCGCAGCATCGGCGGCAGCGCCGGGCAGAAGGACCGCGAACTCCTCGCCACCCCAGCGGCCCAGGACGTCGATGCCGCGTACAGAGTCCTGCATCTTTTCGACCACTGCGCAGAGGGCGAGGTCGCCGGCCTGATGGCCGAAGCAATCATTGATCTGCTTGAAGTGGTCGAGGTCCACCATGAGCACTGAAAAGGGCGTACCCGTGCGCTGGCCGCGGATAAGCTCTTTCTCGCACCACATCTGGAAGACGCGGCGGTTGTAGATACGGGTGAGCGGATCTGTGCTGGCCATCTGTTCGAGGCCGGTAGTCAGCATTGAGGTTGTCATCCAGAAGAAGCCGAAGGCGATGCCCAGCGCGACCGCGATGAAGAGACCGAAGGTAATGGCCTCTTCGCGGTACAGGATCAATGGCTCGCGAAGGATCCCCAGGCCGACGGCCAGAGAACGGACGACGTTGTAGAACATGAAGAGGATCAGCAAAGTGGCGGTGAACCATGCAGCGGAGCGAATGGTTCTCCGCGTCATCCGGAGGAGATCCCAGGCAACCTGCGTGCAGACTGCGGCGATCAGCAGGCCTGCGATAAGAACCCGAATCCTGCCCGGCCCTAGATTGGAGGGTGTGTAGATCATGGCCAGGTCCGCGCTGGCTTGCAGGACAAGCAGGGCGATTCCGAAGGAAGGGATCAGCGATGCCTTCTCGGAGAGCTCAAGCACGGCGACGTTGAGCAGAACGAACGAGGCGAGCACCAGGACATCAGCGAGGGCAATGGTAACCAGGTCCGAAAGATGGCCATGGCAGGCGAGCAGAGCCGATCCGGCCGCGCCCGCGGCGAAGGAAGCACCCAGCCAACCCAGCCCGCGCAGCAAAGGATTGCTGAAACGGACGATGAGCAAACCGAGGCTGCCGCATGCCAGGACACCTGCACCGAGAATGAGAATGATTTGAATTGCCATAGGCCGGCAGAGCTCGAAAGTTATGGAAAGAGAGGAACCTGCGGGTGGCTCGAACTCTTTACAGACCGCGCGGGGATCTCGTTCATTTGCGTTAGTTCGGTTATCGGCAATTCGAACCCAAAGCGCCACAGCACATAAGTGGTAGTGGGCTCAGCCTTTGCAGTGAGCAGGCATTCCTTTAGGCAATCTCACCCCAAAGATAGTGCCATTGTACGGTTTTCTGCCTGAATCTCTGCGAGTTCATTGTATCGATCAAGGCGCGTAAGGACGGACGGCGAGGGATCGCCGCATGGCGAATGTGGATTTCATCTAAATGAAGATGTCTCGCACGAGGATATATCTCAGCGGCCATGCCTCCCATTCGCCACCGATGCCGGCTGAGACGCCGAGGCTGAAGAAGTCCATATCCCATTAATCCGCAGCGAGATGCTTTTAGATTTTCTCCTCGGAAGAATGTCTCTTAGGTATCAGGCGAAACACTTGACAGTTTGTTGTGTTTCTGATTACGAGACAAAGGTAGGACATGGATCATGAATGCCAGTCCACGCGAATTCTTCCAGCACACACTTTTACACGGGGCTCTAGCCGGCCTCTTTACCGCGCGACCATCGCTCGCGGAAAGTGTGATCACCGCACTGCAACAGGCTGACGAGGGTGCGCCACCGCAGGGTGAGCACGATTCCAAGTCATTTCTGGAATTGCTTTGTGCCGGCGACGCAGGCGTCTTCGGTCACCGGCGTTCACGGCCGTGGCTTTCTCAGTAACCTCACTGGCTCGAAGAAACAGACCACGGGCGCCGCGGAAGTAAATCGTCGACAACCCTGAAGCCCGATCTCGAAGATATCCTGCTGCGCAATGATCCCAAATTGCGGGCCGAGGATATGCATCCGGATACGGTGATCACGTGCACGATTACAAGCTATTCGCAGCCGGCGCCGCAACGGACAGCACAATCGATGATGACCTTCGGGAATAAAAACAAGCCTGCGCAGCCTCAGTACATGGAGCGGGTCACAGCTCTGATGACAGTCGGCTTCAAGGCTGCAAATGCGCGTAACGGCCGATCAGTTGCTGCCGATAACGTGAAGACGAACTATGACCAGGAGTTCAACGTCACACAAGCCAACAACAATAGCTCGAATAGCGGATTTCTGCACTCCGTGACGCATTCGATGGATCACATGACCAAAGGCTCGAGCGCGGATGATACTCCGCCGACCCCGATGGAGCTGCACAACAAGGCGATTCAGGATGCGGCGATGCAGATCGCATCTGGTAAACACAAGCGAGCAGGTGGAGGTTAATCTTGCGCGCGGCGGCGGCCTCGATGAACCGGTCAAGTTCATGGGGAGCAAGCTCTGGGCACGTGCCCCGGAGTCGCTGGAGACGATGAGGCCAATATCCTCGACACAATCCACCATGCGCCAAGAGTGCACTTCGACTTGAGCGTGCAGGGACAAATTGCCCTGACGGAACACGGAGTGGACGGCCGTGTGCTGGCGGCGATGAAGACACGTGCTCGCGGACCGGCGGCCAGTCATCATACATCGCCGTGATCGCAAGAGAGATCATGTTCACGCAGCGTATCCGGGAATCATGGCGGTAATGCAAAGGTTTCCTTCCAAGCTGGTTCTGTCGCTTTTAGGCGCAGGCATCCGGTGTACGCAGGCGCCTGCGCAGGCACGTTGCGGCGCGGGCAAGGACCTTGTTGTGCAGGCGTTGGAGCGCGTGCAGGCCGACAGCGGACCGGGTCAGCTCGAAGATGCCAACCAGCTTCTAAAGCGTGCGATCGAGCTTTGCAGCGACCTGGGCGAAGCCTGGTATCACCGTTCGCTGGTAGAGAGCAAGCTGGGACACGCGCCTGTGGCGGCCTATGCGATGCGGCAAGCGCAGATGGTTCCCTCCGATGCTCTGACGGAGCGGCTGGCTCCGTTCGTACTTGCGGCGCCCCGCTGGAGCGCCCGCGGGAAAATGGGCTCTCATTGTTGGCATTGCCTCGTTTGAGAACAAGGTCATTCCACCGCTCAGTTACACGGCCAGCGATGCAAAGAGCTTTGCGGATGTTCTGTTGAATCCGCAGTACGGCAAGTTCAAGTCCCAGAATGTGCATGTGCTGTTGAATGAGCAAGCGACGACGCGCCACATCAAAGAGCGCAAAGGTTAACCAAAGCGACTCTGAGGCTACGAAACAATTACCACTGAAGCAGTACGAGTTCGGAGCAGAAGGCGGGCCCCATCGCCGCGAGAACGCTGTGAGAGCCCGGTTTTCCGGGACGATTCATCAGGTAGTCCTCCATGATCGAGAGAACCGAGGCGGAGGACAGATTACCAACGTCGCGAAGATTGTTCCAGGAGGCGGCCAGCGCATTGGGGGGCAGATTAAGGCTGCTCTCCATGGCTTCGAGGACCTTGGGGCCGCCGCTATGAAAGATGAAGCTGCAGATCTCTTCGACACAGAGGTCGTTATCCGCAAGGAAAGCATCGACATTGGACCGCAGGTATTTGTTGACCAGCTCGGGAATTTCTGCGGAGAGGACGACGTTGAAGCCGCTGTCTTTGAACTTCCATCCGACGAGGTGTTCCGTGTCGGGATACAAAGTGGAACGTGTATCGAGAACGCGAGGGCAGGGTTTGCCTACTTTTTTTGCTGAGCGGCCGTGAGGCGTCTTATCGCCGGCAAGGACAACGGCGGCGGCGCCGTCGCCGAAGAGGCCCGTGGCGACGAGGTTTGCCATCGAGAAGTCGTCAGTCTGCCAGGTGAGAGAGCAGAGTTCTACTGCCAGCAGAATCGCATATTGTTTTGGATAGGCCCGGACGTAGTCGGCTGCCCGGGAGATACCGGCAGCTCCGGCGACACAGCCCAGACCAAAGATCGGTGTGCGCTTGATGTTCTTTGGAAAGTTCATCAGGTTGGTGAGCCGGGCATCGATGCTGGGCGTCGCGATGCCGGTGGTCGAGGCAAAGAAGATCGCGGAGATGTCGGCGGCAGTAAGCCCGGCACGATCAAGCGCGGTTTGAATCGACTGCTGGCCGAGCTTCAGTGCCCCTTCAATCCAGGCATCGTTGGATGCGCCGAAGCCGCAGAAGCGTCCCAGGCTGTCGATGGGGAACATGAGGTGACGGAACTCCACACCACAGTTGGAGTGGACGCGATCGAGGAGTTTGGATTCGGCGGGTTTGTTCTGCCAGACGTTTTTAAGCGCCCCAGTAATCTGTGACTGAGAATAGCGATACGGAGGGTAAGCGGTTGCAACAGATGCAATACGCATGCGCGATATACCTCGGAAGAGGAGATGGATTTGCCGAGAAACAAATGTCAGCGAGTGCCATCTGGCGGCGGGAATACGACAAACCTGCATAGAGCTGACAGAAAAACCACGTCAGTCCACAGAGGTGGAGGCCCGGGGGCAATGGTAGTCAGTATACGAACGAAAGGTCCTTGCAAAGGGAGCTTTGCGTATTTGACTTGGAATCGTTTTGATCGTGAGCAACCTTTGGCTGTGGGAAAACATCGGCCTTCTTTGCGCACAAGGGATGCGCAGAAAAGCCGCGCCCAGCAAGGCGAAACTCACTTCGGGCGATCGTGAGTTGCCTGCTTTCCCAAAAAGTTTTCACTTGAGATGTAGGAGTTATTCGATGCGGTCAAACTTATTCGGCTACTGTATTCACGAGACTGCAAACGATTCGTTGAGGCGAAAGGAATTCTTTCAAATGTTCAAATCTTTGTGGGATTTGCGAGTCAAGAGCAATATTTTGCGAAGGCTGGAGCACCGGGCCGGGATTGAACCGGCGAATACTGGTTTTGCAGACCAGCGCGTTAGCCACTTCGCCACCGGTGCTCGTGGTTGCAGTGGCCTCTGATGCCATTGCAACCGAAGTCCAATCTCTTCACCGTCTCGCAGCCTGAGGCAGGCTCACGCCGCGAGACGGAGTAGGCAATAACAGTTACTGTGGCTGGGCTGCAGTGCGGATGTAAGGCTTCAGCGTCTTGAAGCCCGGAAAGATCCGGTCGGCCTCTTCGTTGGAGACGGTGCCCGCGATGATGATGTCGTCGCCCTGCTTCCAGTTCGCCGGCGTCGAGACCTTGTGCTTCGCGGTGAGCTGGATGGAATCGAGCGCGCGCAGAATCTCGTCGAAGTTGCGTCCGGTGCTCATCGGGTAGGTGAGATTGAGCTTGATCCGCTTGTCCGGTCCGATGATGAAGACCGAACGCACAGGCGCGTTCAGTGCGGGGGTGCGCCCTTCGCTGCTGTCGCCCGCATCGCCGGGAAGCATGTCATAAAGCTTGGCTACCTTCAACTCGGGGTCGCCGATGATGGGATATCGCACCTTATGACCACCCACGTCTTCGATGTCCTTGGCCCACTTGGCGTGGCTGTCGACGGGGTCGACGGAGAGAGCGAGGATCTTCGCGCCGCGCTGGGCGAACTGGTCCTGCAGGCTGGCCATGGCGCCGAGCTCCGTGGTGCAGACCGGCGTGAAGTCCTTGGGATGCGAGAAGAAGACGGCCCAGCCGTCGCCGATCCACTCGTGGAAGTGGATGGGACCCTGGGTGGTATCGGCGGTGAAATCAGGAGCTACATCATTGAGACGAAGTGACATTTTCTTGTACCTGCCTTATTTCTGAGATATTCGAAGTTGAATCAGCAAAATCGCTGGGTTTGAAGAAGAGCCGGTTGGGAGCGTTAAGTAGAAGACCCACCCGGCGTTGGCTTGGGTGGGTTCTGAGGGTCGATCGTTGCTGGCTTATCGCCTCGACTTACTCATCCGCTCACCCGCATCGGGCCGCAGCAACAGCAGCAGCAGCCACAGCAGCAAAGGTGAACGAACATGGTCAGGCGGAGCATCTGGATCGCGTCTCTCAATCTTTACCGCCGCTGGCGCCGTCGCACCAGCATGGAAGCAGTTGGCCCCACTTGCGGCTGTCTCCAAGGTACGGCGGTGGCAAAAGGATGTCAACCGGATGCAAGGCGTCGGCACTGAAAACGCAGGCTGGCTAAACTCAACTGCATGAAACGCAGGCTGGAGTACTCGATTCTGGATGTCTTCGCGGAGCGGCCGCTGGAAGGAAATGCGCTGGCCGTGGTCCACGATGCACGCGGGCTCTCCGAGACTGAAATGCAGGCGATCGCGCGCGAGACGAACCTGTCGGAGACCACCTTTGTACTGCCCTCGGGCGATCCGGAGCAGGAGCGGCGTGAGGGCGTGCGCGTGCGCATCTTCACCACGCAGGAAGAGCTGCCGTTCGCGGGACATCCGACGCTCGGAACCGCAAGCTGGCTCTATAAGAGCTATGCGCCGTTGCAGGGCGCAAGCGAATTCAATCTAAGGCTCAATATTGGCCCGATTACAGTTCGGTTGCAGCAGCCCATGGCTGGCGACGAGGGCGTCTTTGCGACGATGTGGCAAAACGACGCGGTGTTCGGTGAGGTTCACGAGCGCGCAGAGGTGGCGCGGATCCTGGGATTGGAGGAACACGATCTGCTGGGAGGCGCCGAACCGCAGACGATTTCGACGGGAAATCCATTTTGTATTGTGGGGCTGAAGCTGGGAGCACTCCAACGGCTTGCGATCCCGCAGCGCGAGGCCTGTGAATGGCTCCGCTCAAAGCAAACTCGATGGTTCTATTGCGTTGCGCCGGACAACCCCGACAACGAGGCGCGTTCTGAGCATAGCCATGCCAAAGCCGTGTGGTGTGCGCGTATGCAGTTCTATTCCGGAGAAGATCCTGCGACGGGATCGGCGGCGGGATGTGCGATCGCGTGGATGGTGCGCCATGGATGGGCACAATCGGGACAGGAAGTTGTGCTGCGGCAAGGAGTTGAGATCGGCCGGCCAAGCCGCATCATCATCCGGGCGGTGCGGCAGGGTGAAGGCGTGAGTTCCATTACGGTTTCGGGCCGCACCATCCTCGTTGCAGACGGCGCGTTTTTCCTGCCCGTTTACCGCAGATTTACACAGGCCAGAGAGCCATAAAGGGCAACGGGGATGCGGGGTCCACAGATTGCGGTGGATGCGCGAGGTTGAAGTTGCTGCGTTTTCGCTGGAATTTCGCTGTTGCCGTGGAGGGTTCCCCTCCGTATGCTCAGCAAGTCGCTGCCGGGAACAAAGCTTGGCGGCGTAAGATTTTCGCCTGATTTCGGACAACTTAGCGCTGGACTGAGGAGAGCTTTCGAGCTCGCCAAAGCCTCTGTGCGGCTGAACGTACGAGAGACCTGGAAAGGGTTCTCCCGTGCGAACGCCCCCGCACGCAGGACGACAGAAGCCGGAAACCACCGGTGGGAGAGAAGAAGACAATGCGCCCTCGCAAGACGATCGTATGTGTGGAAGACAATGAGCAGGTTCTATCGGTACGGAAGTTCTTTCTGGAGACGCGCGGTTACCGGGTGCTGGCCATGAGTACGGCGGCGGAGGCGCTGGAGTATCTGCGCGGGGCGATGCCGGGGTCGGTAGATCTTCTGCTGGCCGACCTGATCATGCCGCAAATGGATGGCAATGAGCTGGTTAGGCGGGCCAAGCAGGTTCATCCGGGGCTGCCGACGATGCTGGTTTCGGGCACGGTTTCGAACTTCGACCGGGCCTCGGCCGCGGATGCGTTTCTGCCCAAGGGAGCGTCCACGGCAGCGGAGATGCTGGACCGGATACGGATTCTGGTGGCGCGCAAGCGCGGGCCCAAGAAGCACGTGGTGGCGGCTTCCGTGGAGAATTCCGTGGTGGCTGCGGCTGGATAATTTGTGGACCAGCGCTGGTGAACGCATGGATGAAAACGTGGAGTCAGGCGAGGCATTTGCCGTCGCCCTCTCTCCTTGTGGAAATGTGCTGTGGAAATCCTGGGCGGACGGATTTCTGCGTTAGCGTTCCTTCACGAAAGCACTGCGCAGCGTCTCATCCGCAAGCGTCTGCCAGCCGCGGCCTTTGGAGCGCAGAGCCGCGAGGACGTCCTGAGAGAGGCGGATGGTGGTGAGCTTCTTGACCGGGGACTTCTGCGGTCCGCGCTTCTTGCGGGCAAACGCTCGCTGCACCTCCAGAGCATCTCGTGGAGACGCTTGGCGCGGGCAAATCGTTCCGCAGTCCACTCCGGATTTTCGGCGTCGGGTTTAGGACTCTTTGGCATAGCGTCTTTGCTCCTCTCGGGTGGCTTTGCGGAGACTGATGGCATGAACAGTGCCAACCTGGGGCGTTGCCCCAGGCTGGTATGTGGCGCGCCTTTGGCGCTTGGTCAGGCTTCGACGAGGCCGTAGCGGCGCTGCCATTGGTGTTTGAGGCGGGCCCAGATGGCCTCGCGCTCGGCGGGGGTGGTGGCGGGGTCGGGGGCTTCGACGAAGTGTGCGGCTTCGGCCTTGGCCAATTCGAAAAGATCGCGGTCGCGGGTGAGGCTGGCGACACGGAACTCGGGCAGACCGGCCTGGCGGGTTCCGAAGAATTCCCCAGGCCCGCGTTGGTTGAGGTCGATCTCGGCCAGGGCGAAGCCGTCCTGGGTCTGGATCATGGCATCGAGGCGCTGCTCGGCTTCGGGCGAGATTTTGCTACCTGTTAATAGGACGCAGTAGCTTTTGGCGGCGCCGCGACCGACGCGGCCGCGGAGCTGGTGGAGCTGGGCGAGGCCGAAGCGTTCGGCGTGTTCAACAACCATCACTGTGGAGTTTGGGACGTCGACGCCGACCTCGATGACGGTGGTGGCGATGAGGACCTGGATCTCGCCGCGCTGGAAGCGGGCCATGGTGACCTCCTTGTCGTCAGCGGACATGCGGCCGTGGAGCAGGCCGAGTTTGAGGCCGTGCAGAGCGCCGTGTTGGAGCTCGTCGAACATCTCGGAGGCGGAGCGGAGTCTGGTGCGGGTGGGAGAGCGTTTGTTGCGCGTCGACGGTGGGGCCGCCGCGCGTGCCGTTTGAGTTTTGTTGCGCCGTGAACGAACTGCAGGTCTCTCCACTTCGCTGCGCTCCGGTCGAGATGACAGATCTGTTGAGGGTCTAGATGACAGCGGGTGGGAGGGATCGGTGGGTTCGTCGTGGGCGAAGTCGAGCTCGGGCTGGTCATCGCGCTCGCCTTCGATGATGGGGTAGACGATGTAGGCCTGGCGGCCGAGGGCGACCTGCTTGCGCACGAAGTCCCAGACCTCGCTGGAGCGTTCTTCGGGCATGCGGCGGGTGACGATGGGGGTGCGGCCGGGGGGAAGCTCGTCGAGGACGCTGGCCTCGAGGTCGCCGTAGAGGGTGAGCGCGAGGGTGCGGGGGATGGGCGTCGCGGTCATGACGAGGGTGTCGGGTTCCAGACCTGTGTGACCTGAGACATTCTCTGATCCCACCCGTGATGATGAAGCTGTCACGGATGGGGCACCCGGATTCGTATTCGTCCGCGCGGGTTCGCCAGTGGATTGCTTGCGCATGAGTTTGAAGCGCTGCTGGACGCCGAAGCGGTGCTGCTCGTCGACGATGACCAGGCCGAGGTTATGGAAGTCGACCTTCTCTTCGACGAGGGCGTGGGTGCCGATGGCGAGATCGGTCTCTCCGCGGAAGATGCGGGCGCGGGCTTCGCGCTTGGCGCGGTCGTCGAGCGAGCCGGTGAGCAGCGTGAGGCGATAGGGACGCTGCTTGCTGGGGGAGAGAACGTCGCGGAAGAGTTTGCGCGCGGAGAGGAAGTGCTGCGTGGCGAGGATCTCGGTGGGGGCCATGAGGGCGACCTGATAGCCGTTTTCGATGGCTACCAATGCGGCCTGGAAGGCGACGATGGTTTTGCCGGAGCCGACGTCGCCCTGCAGCAGGCGGCGCATGGGGCGCGGGGCGCGCATGTCGGCGACGATCTCGCCGAGGACGCGCTTCTGGGCTGCGGTGGGTTTGAAGGGAAGCACCTGCTTGAGGGCTTCGCGGACCTTGTCGTTGGTGAGGAAGGCTGTGCCTTCGCGCTCGCGGAGACGGCGGCGTTTGAGCTCGAGGCCGAGCTCGAGGTACCAGAGCTCTTCAAAGATGAGACGGCGATGCGCGGGCGTGCGCGCGGACATGAGATCCGTCATCGATGTGCCGGCGGGCGGGAAGTGCACGGCTTCGAGCGCCTCCATGCGCGTGGGAAGGCCGAGGCGCTCGCAGAGTGCGCGCGGAAGCGTTTCGTCGGCGCGGATGTTGTTCTCTTTTAGTTCACGAAAGATTGTCCATAGGACGCGGCGGAGCCAGCGCGAGGTGAGCTTGGCTCCCCAGGGAGTTGTGCCGCCGAGCGAGGGGTAGACAGGGACGATGCGGCCCATCTCGAGCATGGTGAACTCGGCGTCGTCACCTGTGGCGGAGGCGTCGGGGAGAATTTCGAAGATCGGCTGCACCATCTTGAACTTGGTGCTGCCGGGAGGGGCGTTGAGGGCGTTGCCGGAGCGCGAGCCCTCCAGCTTGCCGTAGAGCGCGATGCGTTGGCCGGGGCGGAGCTTGTCTTTGAGGTAGGCGCCGTGGAACCAGAGGCATTTGATGGTTTCGAGGATGGGTGGCGGTTGTAGAAGACCGGCCATGGAGGGTTCGGTGAACATCGACGCTCCAGATGGCACCGGGCCTTCAGCCCTCGGGTCGTTTGTTAATGGCGTGTTCCTGGGGCTGCGCCCCAGGCTGGTATGTTGCGCGCCTTTGGCGCTGGCAGTGGCATCTGTGGAAACCCACGTCTCAGAATCGAGACCCATTCGACTGCGCTCAGGGCGGGCTGGGGCGCCCGGGTTGTTGCCTGGGGAGGATGGGATTGTCGCGTCGGGGGAAGAAACTGCAGGTCTCTCCACTCCGCTGCGCTCCGGTCGAGATGACAGATTGTGGGAGGGGGAAGAAACTGCAGGTCTTTCCACTCCGCTGCGCTCCGGTCGAGATGACAGATTGTGGGAGGGGGAAGAAACAGAAGCGGGAGCGATGCCGACGGTCATCTCGAAGATGGCGCCGGAGCGGGTGCGGAGGAGGACGGCGCCGCGGATCTCGCCGACGACGGAGGCCATCTCGCCGGGCTGGTAGGTGGAGAGCGGGCGGGGATGGAGGCGGTCTTCGTAGCGGAAGGGAAGGTGGTAGAGCAGGTCTTCGACGGTTTCGATGCCGCGTTCGTGGAGCCCGGCGGCGATGCGGTCGCCGATTCGCTTCACGTACTTGACCGGGGTGCGAAGATCGAGGGTCACGGCCTTGATGCTAGCAGGGGATATCGCGCTATCAGACGGGGCGGCAGAATGAAATAATGGGAGAGAGCCCTCACCCTGATAGATGTCTCGAAATTAAGCTGACTGTCCTCGATGGATTCCTTCTTCGTCCGATTTAAAAACGCCCTGGTACTGATTGCGCTTGTGCTGCTGCAGATAGTGGCGCTCGCGGTGCAGGTGCAGCGTCCTGTGGAAGGGACGCTGCCGGGAAGCGCGCCGGATGGGAAGAGGATTACGCTGCTGCGGCGATGGACGGTAGCGCTGGTGACGCCGCCCGAGCGCGCGGTGCATGCGGTGAGCCTGCACACGCGCCATGTGTGGGATAACTACTTGTATCTTCGCGGAGCGCGCCGGCAGAACGAGCAGTTGAAGCAGGAGGTGACCGAGCTTCGCGAGGAGCAGGCGGCGTTTGCCGAAGATGCGGCGCAGGGACGGCGGCTGGAAACGATGCTGGGATTTCAGCACAAGTACATTGCGAAGACGGTGGCGGCGCAGGTGATTGGAACCAGCGGATCGGATCGCTCGCATGTGCTGTACCTGGATAAAGGATGGTCGGAGGGACTGCGGCCGGACCAGGCGGTGATTACGCCCTATGGCGTTGTGGGCAAGCTGCGCGATGTGTTTCCGCATACGTCGCAGCTGCTGCTGATTAATGATTCGAGCTCGGGCGCGGGCGTGCTGCTGGAGTCGTCGCGCATTCGCGGGATTCTGCGCGGGACGTCGAGTGGAGAGGTGGAGATCAATAACCTGACGCAGGATTCGCGGATCAAGCCGGGCGAGACGGTGGTGACTTCGGGCGGCGACATGGTGTTTCCGCGCGGGCTGCCGGTGGGAACGATCGAGTCGATTGCGCCAGACCCGCAGCATCAGCCGTATACGGCGATCGTGATCAAGCCGGCGGCGGATCTGTCGCGGCTGGAAGAGGTGCTGGTGATTACCGGGACGTCGGGCACGATGCCCGCGGCGGCGCAGGCGGATGCGGCGCAGGCGGAGGCGACGGCGGAGGAGACCAGGCGCGCGGCGGATGTGCTGGCGCAGAAGCTGCCCAGCATCGGCGACGATACGCAGGCCAAGCCGCAGATTGGGCCGGATGGGAAGCCGGTTGCGGCGGCGACGCCGAGCGATGAGGTTGGAGGCTTGCCCGGGGTGCCGAACTCGGGACTGCCCAAGGTGACGCCGGCGGTCCATCCTGATCGTTACACGCCGGGAGCAACGCCGCCGGCGGAGGAGTTGAAGCCGGGTGCGCCAGCGCAGCCGCCGTCGGGTTCGGCGCAGCCGCAGGGTGGTGCAGCGCAACCGCAGACGAGCGGGGGATCGACACCGAAAGCGGATGAGCGGTAAACGTGAAACTATGCTGAGACACGACGGTCCCCATGCCTGAGCACAGTTACACCTCGCGACGCGAGCTGGATCAATACGCCTTTCGCCCGGCGGTCACGATCCTGGCGCCGCTGCTGTGCCTGATTTTGCAGGCGATGCTGCCGAAGACGTTTCCGAAGTTTACGTATATTGACCTGCCGCTGATTGCGACGATCTTCTTTGCGGTGGCGCGGCGCAATCCTATCTCGGGCACGATTACAGGCACGGTGATCGGGCTGTTGCAGGATGGGCTGACGGGACACCCGTTCGGCGTGAATGGGATTGCCAAGGGCGTGGTCGGGTATATCGCGGCAAGCATTGGATTTGCGATCGACGTGGACAACGTGATCAGCCGGGTGCTGCTGAACTTCGGCTTCAGCCTGCTGCAGAGCGGGATGCTGTATCTGATTTCGAGACGACTTCTGGGCGATGCGAGCGTCCATCTACAACCGATGCATGAGCTGATTCGCGCAGTGGCGACGACGGTTGTGGCGATCCCGATCTTCTATATGCTGGACCGCTTCAAGATTCGGGAGTAGGCAGAGATGAGCGAACAGAGAACAGAGAGTACCGATGTCGAACGATGACAACTCGAATCTGGGCCGGCGCGAGAAGGTTTCGCAGGCGAAGCTGAGCGTCGCGCAGTATGTGGTGACGCTGATGCTGCTGATCCTGGGCGCGGCGTTGTGGCGGGTGCAGGTGCTGGGCGCGTCGAACTACCGGGTGCTGGCAGAGCAGAACCGGATTCGCAAGGTGCCGGTGCTGGCGCCGCGGGGGCGGATCTTCGATCGCGAGGGGCGGATCATCGTCGACAACTATCCTTCGGTGAGCTGCTTTTTGATACGCGAAGGGCAGAAGAATCTCGACGCCGATCTGCCGCTGATTGCCAGCGGGCTGCACATGCCGGTGGAGCAGATCCAGGCGGCGATCCGGCACTTTCAGAGCGCGCCGAAGTATCAGCCGATTCCGTTGAAGCAGGACATTACGCCGGATGAGCAGGCGTTTATTGCGGCGCATCGCGACGATCTGCCTGAACTCGAAACATTAGACGAGCAGCGGCGGCTGTATCCGCCCAACGGTTTCATGGCGCACGTGATCGGCTATGTGGGCGAGGTGAGCGAAGCGGACCTGAACCAGTCGAAGTATACGTTCTATTCGCCGGGCGATGTGGTGGGCAAGTCCGGCCTCGAAGAGACGTATGACGAGATGCTGCGGGGCACGGACGGATCGCGCGATATGATCGTGAACTCGCATGGCCGCGAGGTCGGCGTGATGGGCGAGGAGATGGCGGTGCCGGGCAAGGACCTGCGGCTGACGATCGATCTCGATATCCAGAAGGCCGCGGAGAAGGCGCTGGAGGGAAAGACGGGTGCGATTGTGGCGATGGACCCGCACACCGGCGAGATCCTGGCGATGGTTTCGCGGCCAACGTTCGATCCGAACCAGTTTGCGGTGAAGCTGAGCCGCGCCTATTGGCAGACGATCCTGACCAACCCCGATCATCCGCTGATGAACAAGGCGATCCAGGCGCAGCTTGCGCCGGGCTCGACGTTCAAGGTGATTATGACGCTCGCGGGTCTGGAGGAGAACGTCGCGCAGACGATGCACGTGGAGTGCAATGGCGGGGCAACGTTCTATGGGCACTTCTTTGCGTGCGACAAGCACCATGGGGCGGTCGATATTCACAGTGCGCTGCCGTACTCCTGCGACACCTTCTATTACACGCTGGCCAACAAGCTGGGGATCGATACGATTGCGAAGTACGCGGAGAGCGTCGGGATCGGCGAGAAGACGGGCGTCGACCTGCCGGATGAGGCGGCGGGGATTATGCCGTCGACGGAGTGGAAGCTGAAGACGCAACACGACAAGTGGTATGCGGGCGAGACGATCTCGGTGGGCATCGGGCAGGGAGCGATCGAGGTGACGCCGCTGCAACTGGCGCGCGCGATCAGCGGGATTGCCTCGGGCGGCGTGCTGCGACGGCCGCATCTGGTCTTCGATGACGAGCTGACGGCCGAGCAGCTTGAGGCGATCCACGAGACATATCCAGGCTCGGGGAATAAGACGATTCCGCTGACGACGGAGAACTGGGAGACCATTACCGACGATATGGCGGGTGTCACCCAATCCCCGATTGGGACCGCGGCTGCGGAGCATCTGGACGGAATTGATTTTGCGGGCAAGACGGGGACGGCGCAGGTGATGAGCCACACCGCTCTGGCGGCCACGGGCCACGGGCACGAGACGGAGCCGAATGCGTGGTTTGTTGGGATCGCGCCACGGCGCAATCCGGACATTGTGGTGGCGGTGCTGTGGCAACACGGCAACTGGGGAAATAATTCGGCGCGGCTGGCGGCGCAGGTGGTGAATGCGTTTGTGAACAAACAGCGGGCGAGGGCGGGCAATCTGCAGAAGCTGGCTTCGACGCCCAAACCGGAACCTACGGTGGCGACCGCTATCTCTACTACAGGTGGGCAATAGCGTGCAGGCGGAGCGGCAGGAGCGTCATGCGAGGATGGCTTGCATCCGTGCTCAGGAGCGCGGTGATGGTGTAGAGAGAGTGGCATACCGCAGCGCCTGCACGATATCCTCGCGCTCCAGATATGGATACGCATCGAGGACCTCTTCAATGCTTACGCCTGTGCGCATCAGGCCCACGATCGTGCGCACGGTGACTCGCATTCCCCGAATGCATGCTTTGCCCTGCATGACAGCCGGATTGTGTGTGATGCGGTCCAGTTCGTCCATGGGTTGCGTCTCGCATGATTATCTTACTTGCTCGCTGGCGATTCTCAATCGTGCTCAGTTGGAGGAGGTCGTACCTCAGGGGCTAAAGCCCCCTTCTCTTTCGGCGACTTATGGCACGGCTGAAGAAGGTGCTGAAAAATGGCAGCCAGGAAGAAAAGCAAACCTTAGGGCTAAAGCCCTATTCTTCTCAAGACCTATGAGACCCGAGGCTGAAGCCTCGGGGTACCTGATCGTTGCCCAGTGTGAAACTGTGTCATTCCTAAGGACAGAGAGCGGCGCGCGCGCGACAAAACAGGCGGCGATCTGGGAAGACGGGCAGGAATAGCACATGTTGCGAACACGACTCCGTGACTTTGACTGGACGCTGCTGGCCTTTGTGCTGGTGATGTCGGTGATCAGCGTGTGGGAGATTCGCTCGGCTACGGCGACGACGAAGTTTCACGGCTTTCAGACCAAGCAGATCGAGTTCATCGCGGTTGGGCTGGTGTGCATGTTCGTGATGTCGATGATCGACTATCACCGGCTGCTGGATATTGCGGCGTGGGCGTATGGAATCTGCCTGGTGTCGCTGGTGGCGGTGCTGATTCCGCATGTAGGGCAGAAGGTGCTGGGGGCGCGGCGGTGGATCAACCTCGGAGGCGGGTTGCACTTTCAGCCGTCGGAGTGGGTGAAGCTGGTACTGATTATCGCGGCGGCGCGCTTTCTGTGGACGCGCGTGGGCGAAGAGATGGAGTGGATGGACGTTGTGAAGATCGGCGCGCTGATCGGGGTTCCGATGCTGCTGGTGCTGAAGCAGCCTGACCTGGGGACGGCGCTGACCTATCTTCCGGTGCTGGTGGTGGGGCTGTTTCTCGGAGGCATGCGCTGGAAGCAGGCGGTGATCCTCTGCCTGGCGCTGGCGATGCTGGCGGGGCTGGGGTTCGCGACGGGCAAGCGGTTGAAGCCTTATCAGCAGGCGCGCATCAATGCGTTCCTGAACCCTGACTCGGACCCGAAGGGTTCGGGCTATCAGATTCGGCAGTCGCTGATTGCAGTAGGTTCGGGCGGTATCTGGGGACAGGGAGCGAACAAGGGAAGCCAGACACAGGGAGACTTTTTGCCCATTCCGTACACCGACTTTATCTTCGCGGCGTTCTGCGAGGAGCACGGTTTTGTGGGCGCGATGCTGGTCCTGGTGTTGTACTTCTTGATTCTGGTGCGGCTGATTCAGAACGCGCAGACGGCCTCGGATGCGCCGGGATCGCTGCTGGTGATGGGGATTGTGGGCGTGCTGGCGTTCCAGATCGCCATCAATATAGGGATGTGCATTGGGCTGATGCCGGTGACCGGCATTCCGCTGCCGTTGATGAGCTATGGCGGGTCGTCGGTGCTGTTTACGTTCCTGGCGCTGGGGATTGTGATGAATGTAAGGATGGGGAGATTTGTGAACTAGCAGACAGTAGACAGGAAGACAGCGGACAGTAGAGGAAGACAGGCCGTTCCTACTGTCTACTATCTGTATCTCTGCTGTCTTTCCGGTCGGTGGCCGTTCCTATTCCTTGCCGTTTCGTGCATACTAGAGGCAGCGGCTTGCCCGGAAGGGTCAGCCGGAACTTATTGACTGTTGCGCGGATGGGACCATTTCCCCGTTGCAGCGGTCACACAAGATCGTTTTAGAAGGCCGGCCAGGTTGGATCAACTTCCGAGGGCCGGACAGGTTTTGAGAATGCAGCCAAGCGGACGGCTCGAGCATTTCTCCTATAGACGTGCAGCGAAGGTTCGGGTTCTATGGCCGTTTTCCGGCAATGAAAACGGCACTCGCATGCGTCACCCAGCTCACAGCAATAGGAGAAACGCTCTAACGACCCCGCCTCAGGATGAGGTTGAGTTGGTCACAAACTCCGCAGGGCGAATTTTGCCGAAGGGCATAAGAACCGCGCCCCGGGCACACAGCGTCACACTGGAAGTCCTCTCTCATGGCAGATGCTCGGGATCGCGCAGGTTGCGCGACCGGGGGCATAGCTCTTTGCTGAAGTTTCCTCCAGTCTCCGCAGCTCATACCTCGTCCGTACAGCGGAGGGCAGCCACGCGAAACTGAGGTTTCGCGGGCGCGATTCTGCCTGTTCTGCCAGCCTGCTATTGGGTCACGAGATCCAGGCGGGCGGAAAGCAGAGCAGCAATGTCAAAGGAAATTTATATCTCCAGCACGCCGCATGAGACGCGGCTGGCGATCGTTGAAAAGGACGAACTCACCGAGGTTTATTACGAGCGCGAGAATGAGTACACGCTCGCGGGCTCGATTTATAACGGACGCGTAACGCGGGTGTTGCCAGGCATGCAGTCCAGTTTTGTGGACGTCGGCCTGGAGCGCGATGCGTTTCTCTACATCACCGATTTCATGGAAGAGCAGGGCGACGCCGCGGACTTCGATGGCGGCGAGGGCGCGCGCACGGGCGGACGTCGCGAACGGAATGAAGGCCGCGAACGAGGCGAAGGACGGGAACGCAGTGAAGGGCGTGGCGAGCGTCCGCGTCGGGGGAAGGCTGCGCCGGCGGAGAATGCGGGCGATGAAACCGAGCCGGTGAGTTTGCGTGGCGAGGGTGATGAGAGCGCAGACGCCGGCGGCGATGAGGCCGCTGGTGATGAGAACAGCCGCCGTTGGCGCGGACGTCGCGGGCGGCGACGGGGACGTCCTGGAAGCGCGGACGGCCATGAAGGCGCGCCTGCGGAGCCGGCAGAGGTTGCTGCTCCGGCGGAGGAGCGCAGCCACGGGAGCCGTGAGTCTGGGGGCGAGTCTGGGCGCCAATCTGGCCACGAAGCCGGACGTGACTCTGGCCGTGAGGCCGGGCGTGATTCTGGGCGTGGACGCGAGGGGCGCGGTGGGCGCGACGCGGTTCGGGGGAGGCAGGAGTCGATTCGTGAGCGCTTTGCGCCGCGCGGGCATCGCGCGGGCGGCGAAGAGGAGACGGTCGACCTTAGCGCGTCGGCGGAGCCATTTATTCTCCCCGGCGAGTCGCTGTCGAAGTATCGCCGCGGTGAGGAGAGCGGGCGCGGGGGTGCTGACACGGGACGGTCCGAGAGCGCGGCTCCGTTCATGGCGACCGTGCGGCCTTCGACGGAGTTCGAGCTTCCGGCGGCGTGGGATGGCGGTTTGACGCTTCCCGGCGAGTCGCTTTCGCGGCATCGCGGCGGAGAGACGGCGCCAAGGGAATCGCGCGAGTCGCATGCGCAGACATCTGGCAGGGAAGGCGGCAGCGAGAGCGGGCGCGGGCGGCGGCGGGAGCGCGATGAACAGCGCGGCCGTTCCGGGCGCGGCGAACGATCTGGAAGACCGGAAAGATCGGGAAGATTTGAAAGCCACGACAGATCGCTGACGCCGGCCGAGGCGGTTCAGCCCGCGGTGACCTCGCAGCATGAACCGGAGCCCAGTGCGCGGCCGTTCAGCGACGATGTTCCGGCGTTCGAGGTGGCGGAGACCGAGGCGCGGATGGAGTTGGAGCATCAGGCTGCGCGGGACGTGAAGTACGAGGCTGCGACCGATCTTGCGCCGGCGGAGACTCAGGCTCCGGCTCTGGGCGAGGATCTGCTGGAAGCTGTCGAGGAGTTTCACGAGACAGTCGCCGAGTATGAGCCGGGCGAGGAGGCTTCGGCCTCGTATCGCGTCGGCGCCGCGGCGCCGCGGGAGTTTCGCCACGGCGGGACGGTGGACGAGGCGACCGAGCCTGGCGACGCGGAAGGCGTTGCCGAAGTGCGGATGGACGAGAGCCATGGATTCGCGGGCGCTACTCCAGCTCATGAGTTCACGGCGGTGCAGCCGACGGGAGAGATGATCTCGGAGTGGCCGCTGACGCCGGAGGCTGAGACTGCGCGCGAGGAAGCAGGACAGACGGGCGCTCCGGTTGCGGATGAGGGCGCGGTGCCGTCGGTGGACCTTGCGCATGCGGAGTCGCCGCAGACCTTCGCGCCAGGGACCGGGCAGCTCGAAGAGGAGTTGATGGACGATGAGGAGGGCGAGTTGCCGGCGCTGCATGCTGCCGGCGGCGAGGACTACGAGGAAGAGACACTGGAGCATGACGCCGATCTTGGGACGATGCTGCGCGAGATGTCGATCGACCAGTTGACCCGGTCGGATGCGGCAGAGCTGGATGAGGACGAGGAGGACGACGACTTCGATATCTCCGAAGAGGAGATGGAGGAGGACGAGCTCGACGCGGATGAGTCGATTGCCGGCAGCGATGTGGATGAGATCGAAGAGGAAGACGCGGCCGACGAAGAGGAGTCCGACGGCGCGGACACGGAGGCTGAAGAGGGTGAAGTTCGGCCTGCGGGCGAGAGCTCGACGGAGCGCGAGCCCGGACGCGGTCGGGTCCGTCGCGATGGCCGCGACAGAGGCCGTGGCCGTGGCCGCGAGCGCGACAGCCGCGATAGTCGTCGCGGCGCGGGCAGCGGACGCAACGGCGGGCGCTCGGGACGACACTCGATGCAGACCACCGATCTGCCGGCGATCAGCGATCTGCTGAAGCCGGGGCAGGAGCTCCTGGTGCAGATTGCCAAGGAGCCCATCGCGAAGAAGGGCGCGCGCATCACGTCGCACATTGCGCTGCCCGGGCGGTTTTTGGTGTTCATGCCGACGGTGAACCATGTCGGCGTCTCGCGCAAGATCGAGAGTGACGCCGAGCGGCGCAGGCTTAAAGAAATTTTGTTGAGCGAGAAGGGCGAGGCCAGCGGCGGATTCATCGTGCGCACGGCGGCCTCGGGCGCGAGCGAGGAGGAGTTGCGCAGCGATCTGAGATTCCTACTCAATCTGTGGGCGGACATCAAGCAGCGGTCGGAGTCGTCGAAATCGCCCGCGCTGATCTATCACGACCTCAACCTCGTCGAGCGTATTCTGCGCGACCAGGTGACGGACAACTTCTCCGCCATCTGGGTGGATACGGAGACCGAGTACGAGCGCGTGCTGCGCTTCCTGCAACGCTTCCAGCCGTCGCTGATCCGGCGCGTGAAGCTCTACTCCAAGGAGACACCGCTGTTCGAGCAGTTCGGCATCCAGGAGGAGATCAACAAGGCGCTGCGCTCGAAGGTGTGGCTGAAGTCGGGCGGATCGATTGTGATCAACCAGACGGAAGCGCTGGTGGCGATCGACATCAACACCGGCAAGTACGTCGGCAAGACGGCGCGGCTTGAAGACACGATTGTGAAGACCAACCTCGATGCGATTCCGGAGATCGTGCGGCAGATCCGGCTGCGCGACCTGGGCGGCATCATCGTCATCGACTTCATCGACATGGACGAGCGCAGGAACCGGCAGAAGGTGCTGATCGCGCTCGAAGACGAGCTCAAGAAGGATCGCGCGCCATCGAAGGTCCTACAGTTCAATGATTTCGGACTCGTCGCGATTACGCGCAAACGCGTGAAGCAATCGCTGGAGCGCACGCTGTCGACGACCTGCGGCATCTGCACGGGCACGGGCATGGTGAAGTCGCCGATCACGGTCTGCAATGAGATCTTCATCGAGCTGCGCAAGATGCATCGTCACCTCGAGAAGGGCGACATCATGCTGCGCGTCAACCCGGAGGTCGTGAAGCAGCTGAAGTCGAACGGCGGCAAGTGGCTGCAGGAGATGGAAGAGATGAGCCGGAAGACGATCCTGGTGAAGTCCGATCCGAGCCTGCACCCGGAGCAGTTCGATATTCACTAGAGGTAGTGGTTAGTGATTAGTAGTTAGTGATAAAGCGGGAAGGCGGCTCGGTTGAGCCGCCTTTCTATTGTCGGGTTCCGAATCCTGATGGCGCAGAGGTGATCTAACAGGGATGCCAACTATTCATCCACAGGCCCGCATCGGGCACGTTCATCTGAAGGTCGCCGATCTGGACCGGGCGATTGCGTTCTATCGCGATGTTCTCGGTTTTGAGGTGACGCAGCGGATGGGCAACAGCGCGGCGTTTCTTTCGGCCGGCGGATATCACCACCACATCGGACTGAATACGTGGGAGAGCGCGCAGGGGCCGGCACCCGCACCAGGGACGACGGGGCTGTATCACCTGGCGATTGTGTATCCGACGCGCGCGGAGCTGGGGGACGCGTTGGGACGGCTGCTGCGGACGGGGATCCCGCTTGAAGGAGCGTCGGATCATGGCGTGAGCGAGGCGTTGTATCTGCGCGACCCGGATGGGAATGGTGTGGAGTTGTACTGGGACAAGCCGGCGGAGGAGTGGCCTCGGACAAAGGATGGCGAGCTGGCTATGGTGACGGGGCCGCTGGATTTGAAGGGGTTGCTGGCGGCAGCTGACCCCACCCATGCGCGATGAAGCTGCGCATAAAATGGTCACCCGGCAGGTAGTATTGCATGTCACACAGAGACCGGGATGCCAAAAGTAATCGAAGCCAATTCCAATGATGCACTTCTTGGAATCATTGAACGTCTTGCCCTTTTGGAAACCACTTTTGGAAGCAGTTTAAGAACACCCCTTCAGAAGTTCCGGCTATCCACAACTGACGATCCGATCATTGCCGTTCAAAAGGCTGGAAGACGCATCGCGCAGCATCTCAATCTGAGCGATCTCACATTTATCGTTTTAATTCGCTCTCAAGAGGAGAATGTTGCAGGGAGGATCCATATAGATGATTCGCCGGACATGGTGCAAATAGAACTAAGCACGAAAATTGTGCAATTTCCGGAGGTTGTTCTCAGTACCCTCTGTCACGAGATTACTCATAAGTATCTGAGCCGCCACAATATCAAATTGGACGATACTCTAGCCAATGAGAAGCTCACGGATACAGCATCTGTCTATCTGGGTTTGGGAATCTTTATGCTCGAAGGGTGCGAATGTGAGAGAACAACCTATCTCGCAGACAGGCGCAGCGTAACCTCTACGCATATGGGTTATCTTAGCCCTGAAGAATTTTCGCTAACCTTTGCTCTCAGCAATCCATTCAGGCAAAAGGCTATATTGCGACAGTCCTGGTCTCCCACGGCGGTGCGCAGAATAGAATTTTCCGAAAGGGTTTTGAGGGCAAGAAATTTAGCTCTTGACAACGAGTGTGATATTCACGGTGAGATGCTAGCTCGTATAGAGGTCGTATTCGAGGCTACAACAGAGCGATGTAATCGTTCGATTCTCCCTTGACTTAGTTTCGATTCGCGAGCTGCCGGAGAATAGCAGGATTGAGCGTCAGACAAAGCACCGTTGCTTCATAGATGTCAACTGGCTCAGTCTCAGCTTCCTAAGCAGACGAATCTGATGCTTGCATATCTACATGCCTGTAGAATCCTGCTCAATGCGGATTACCTTAATCCTTTTTCCAAGGAAACCATGTATTTGGCAAGAACTCTGAGAAGGCGAACCTTGCGAAATCGGCCATTGAACGAAATAACCTGCCCGTCAAGTGAGCAGCGACTTCGTGTGGCTGAAAGTTATAGGGCTGCCCCTATTCGGTGCCCGACATGCGGCTATCGTTTTCTCGCAGCTACATATCCCGAGGAATTGTGAGCCGCATCAGGCTTGGTATTTCACGCCGAATTCATAGGAACTAGTCGGGGAAAGCCCCATCTTTGCACCTGATTTAAATCCCTTTGATCTCGCCGCCATCCCATGAAGCCGAGCAGTTCGGCGATCTCTTCCGGTTGCCCGTAGCGGCTGATGCCGGCTTCCTCTGGAAACGACGGCGTCCGGTCATGACCGGGCCGGGCACAATGCTGTTCACCTGAACGCCATCCTTAATGCCTTGTTCCGCGAACGCCTTGGCGAGTGCATTAATGGCGGCATCGGTCGCGGCCACGGCGGCGAAGCCCGGCTTGGGATCAAGCGACGCGCTGCCGGACATGAAAACCACGGAGCCGCGGGCCTGTTTCAGCGCGTCCCATGCCCAAATCGTCAAGCGGCGAGCGCCGTGGAGCTTCAGCTCCATGCCGGCGTTCCACTGCTCATCGGTCATCTCGAAGAGATCGATCTGTGGAACGGCGCCTGCGATATTCAACAACGCGTCGATTCGTCCAAAACGCTGAAGTGTGGTGTCGACGACAGTTTTCGGCGCCTCGGTCCGGCTCAGGTCGAGGGCAATGGGAAGCGCCTCGGCTCCAGCAGCTTTGACGGCGGCGGCGACCTCTTCAAGTTCGCTGGCATTGCGCGCCGCCAGGACGACAGCCGAGAAATCGCGCGCCAGACGAATCGCGGTGGAACGTCCGATGCCCTGGCTGCTCCAGTCACAATGGCGACAGAATTGTTCATGATTTCATCTCCATTGCATTAGATAACGTTCGCCATCGGGAAGTCTTAAAGCAGGGGTGGAACGAGAAGGTGCGCGCCTGGGCTTTGGGGTGTTTAATTGCCGAACGGGCTCTGTATTGGAATTGGAGTCGTCCATGGACAGCGTAAACGTCGAACAAAAGAGCTATGAGATGCCCCCGCGGGACGGGATCAGCATCGCGCATTTTCTTACCGTGAAGGACATCAACCGATCGCTTGATTACTATGAGAAGGTCTTCGGCGCGCGCATTCTGTGCAGGGGCGACGGCAATGCGCCTGGGTACCTTCAGCTTGCGAATATCTGGATGATTATGAACGTCGGGGGCGGGCCGACCCCGGACAAGCCGACGGTCACGCTCAGCGTCCCCGACCCGGACCACATCAGCAGCTTTATGAACTTCCGGGTTGCGGATATTCAAGCGTGTTATGCGTTGTGGCGAAGTCGAGGAGCCGAGTTCATCACCGAGCCGTTGGATAAGTACGGCGAGTGGCGCTGCTACATCCGCGATCCTGACGGCTACATCATCGAGGTCGGACAGAGCAAGCCGGAGTTCAGGTACGGTTGATGTCGCGAACCCACCCGCCGACACGATAAGACAATTTGATGACAAAGAAGTGACGATATCGAGCTTCCGGGAAAGTATGCTGAGCGACATCGAAGATGTTGTTCCGGGGAGCACGATGAAAGCCTTTCGCACAATTTCCGCCAAAGACCTGGATTCCGTATCGCTCAAGAACGAGATGGAGACTTACGGATACGTCTTCATCCGAGACCTGATGCCGAAAGAGGACCTGGAGCCGCTGCTCAGCGACATGATCGGCATTGCAGCGGAAGAGGGCTGGACGATGGAGGGGACCGCGCCCTCGGACCGCATCGCGAATCCCGCCATGGCGTGCTTCGATCCAGATCCCAAATATAAGCCAGCTGCCAATCGCGCGTTCTGCCTGGAGCGGCTGCACGCGCTGGCGCATCATCCGGCATTGGCCGGCGTGATGAAGCGGCTTGTGGGTCCGCATCTTCTGGTTCATCCCAAGCCGTTTGCACGGACGGTTTTCCCTAACTGCGAGGGCGCCGTTTTTCATGCGCATCAGGACCACTCGGGAATTCAAGGAAGCCAGGATAGCTATACAGCGTGGATGCCGATGCATGATTGCCTGGAGGGACAGGGGACGCTCGAGATCAAGGAGATGTCGCACCTTTTTGGAATGCAGCAGATCGGCGCCTGTCTCAACCGGGAGACAGCCCTGGGAGGCGAGTGGGTGGGTGGGCCGATCAATGCAGGCGATGTGGTGATCTTTCACAGCTTGACGATCCATAGCTCCACGCTGAGCACCTCCAACCAGCTGCGCTGTTCTGTGGATTGCCGGTTTCAAAGCTATGACGAGCCCGTGTCACCGTTCGAGATTGTGTTTCCCAACCAGGCTAAAGGCGGACGAAGCTGGGAGACCACCTATGCGGACTGGAAGCATGACGATGTGAAGTACTATTGGCGCGATTTGCCTTTGCGTATCAAGCCCTCGGTGGCCGAGCTGGCCGTGATGGCCGAGAAGGCTGACAGTCCGCAAAAGCGGCTTCGCTACACGATGACTCTGGAGCTGATAGAGCGAGAGATTCCCATGCTGGTGCAGTGAGCGGACCTGGATGAGTGGGATTTGAGCTGGGTACCCCCCCCCTATTTTTGCGCAAATTATTCATGGAATTGGACTTAGGGGTGGACCTATGCCAGGCAAGTTGTGTTGGGAGTGGCGCGGGGGGCTCACAAGGGCTCCTGGGCGAGGGTGGGTTTTGTCAAGTCGTGGGAGTCGAGTTCGGGGGCCGAAGGACCGGTACGGCCGCGCTGCTACATCCGCGATCCTGATGGGTACATGATCGAGGTCGGACGGAGCAGGTCGGGGTTCAGGTACGGTTGATTTTCGGTCGGGATGGGGTAACTGCACTGGTGTTACCAGAGAGTTGTTGCTCGGACTCGGAACAGGTGCTCTGATGGTTAGTCCTTCCTCGACTAAAGGAGAGCGTCGTGAGGATCGGGTTTGTCGTTGTTCTGTTGGGTTTTCTGGGTGGGATTTCGCCGGCTCGGGCCGATGTCGTCACCACAACTTCCGCGACCATAGATGTGCCTGGAATAGCGCCCTGTTCCTCATTCGGGCCGACGCAGTCAAGTTGCAGTATTTCGAGTGGGGACATACATGCGGAATCTTTCGCGAGTGCGAGCGCAAACCAGTTCGGCGGAATCGTGCTGGCTTCAGCTGACGGGTTTGATCCTTTCATTGAATCGCCTGTCAATGCGTCCGGGTCGGCTCAAGCACAGATTGATGGAGAGTATGTGTTGTACGGCGGCACTGGAACTGGATTCTTAGATCTCAACTACCAGGTGTATGCCGAGCAGGGTCCAGACTACGACTGCTCAGTGATGGTTTATGGCGGAAATGCGCAATCCTGCAAGGGCCCTGTGATCGTCGAGTATGGAGTCCCTTTCATAATGGACGTTGAACTAAGCGTCTTCGCGCAAGCCGCCGCGCTTGGTCAGGGCGTCGCCGGTCAGGTCTCTGTGGATTTCAGCCAGCCGGGATTGTGTTTAGTGAATCCTGCGCCAGCGCCGGAGCCGTCTTCGCTGTTGCTGCTACTTCCCGGATTGGCTGGCGTGCTCTTCGCTGCCAGGCGCGCAAGGGGCCGATTGGCGGGGGCGTAGTGGAATCCCACCCATGACGACGGTCAAGCTGTCGTCATGGGTGGGGCACCCCTGGTGTTGGTGATTCGGGAGAGATTCTGTAGGTGGGCCACCCGCCTCGGCTAGTCATCATCTCCAGTTTCCGAACCGTTCGCCTTTCCCTGTCTGATATTTAACCCTTCGCGGTATAGCATCGGAACCTTAAAGGCGTTGCCTACCTCTTCGAGGAAACCGACATCTCGTAGGTCTCTCACTACAACTCTCGCCGAATCCTCTTCTAGCCCGAGAAGAGCACATAGTGCGTCGATATCGTATTCGGCTTTCTTGTGTCTAAATTTTTCCAATATTTGGCTAAGGTCTGCAGCTTCAGAAAAAAGGGTGTCCTCCACACGCTCTTTGCTGAGGGTCTTGTGAGCTTTGCGAATCGACTCAGCTTCTATCAACGACGTGCCTTCTTGATACTCACGCGGCGTTATCAGGTCGCTTTGTACCTGTTCCGCCCTGGCCCTTTCAACTAGGTCAACAAGATTTCGAGGTGCGATGACGCCATTACCATCTCGAATACGAGACATAATCCAATTCCAAGTCGTCGATTGCTTTTCGCCTTGGGACACTTTGTTGGGAAAGATTTTGGTGAACGACTCGTCGTTATCAAGACCGCGAAGTCTCAGCTCGTCGCAGATTTGTTCGCTGTCTCGTACCCGTCGTATGAGGAGGTGTTTCAAGTCTTCATCGCGCCAAAATATCTCGATCTTTCGGGCATTTACGTGTGTGAGATTTACAAAGCCGCCCGATATAATTTTTCGGAACAGGTCCTTTCGAAGGAAAAGCTTGACGGCTAAATTCTTGATCTCGCGTAGGTCAAGATATGTTCTGAGGAGCGCCCTAAGCGCTGGTATTTCAACTGCGGGAAACCCTTGAAAGGCTTCATCGAGGCGGTCGAGCGCAATCCATACTGTAAGATTCGATTCTTTGAGGGAGGATTCTAACAGTTGTAATCCAGCCCAGTAGTCAACCCCAAAGAAACTTATAGGCTGAACAGTTGAACTTTCGTATTCAACTTTGGGCTTTATATGAGGCATCCCATGTTCTGCAATACCTAGATCAATTTCAGCTGATCTTAGAGATCGTTTGGGAAATTTGGCAAGGATTTTGGAGAAGACGCCTTTCGGAGTCGTATCAGTAGTTTTGAGGTTATTTTGACTTAGGAAAAACTCAACTCTCCGTATACTGCTTTGGCGAACAATGGCTTCTTGATCCAACATCCAGTTCCCGACCAATGCCAAGAAGTAGGTTTTCCAAAATGCAATGTACTGCCCCTCTCCTTGAATGGGAATTTTCAATAATTCTTGGAATATCGGATTGCCCGTCAAGTTGAATGCCGTTACGACTTGCGTCGTCCTCAGCTCTTCGACTACACGGGCGCGCTTCTTGAGAATTCGGTATAGTGCCGTTTTACCTGTTCCTTTGTCTCCCGCGATGATGTCTTTCTCACCACGAATAAGAACGTTAAACGTGTGAGTATTCACAAAGTAACGGTCGAGTCCTTCATCCGTTTCGGCGATTGATTCGCCGAGCCTAAGTTCCCCTAATATTTGTGAGGTCAGCACTTGTTCTCCGAGAAACTCAACATGGAATTTGCCTGAAAGACGTCGTTAATTCTACTCCGCAGCGATGCTGCCGCTGAGTTCAAGACCGGCAGGAAAGGCGGCTCTTGCGAGCCGCCCTTGGGGTTTGGACTGTGAGTTTCGAGTTACGAGTTAGTGCGCCTCGACGGTCTGTTCCGCGATCTGGTGGAGTTCGGCGCCGTTGCTGGCGCGGGTGTAGAACATGTGGCCGCCGGGGAACTCGTGCACGGTTAGCTGTGGCGCGATGGTGGCGGGGAGCTGGTTCTGGGTGAGGAGCGAGCCCATGAAGGGGCAGCTCAGGTCGTTCCAGCCGTGCAGGATCACGACGTGGAGTTTGGGGTCGGCGGCGAGGGCCTCGCGAAGATCGGAGACGGCGCCGCGGCGGAGGTCAGGGCCGGAACGGTCCCAGAGACGGCCGACGTCGTAGGAGAGCAGATTGTAGCGGTCGTCGACCTTCCAGCCGACGACGCGGGTGTCGAAGTCGACCATGGCCTGGGTGATCTGCGCCATGCCGGACTCGAGGATGGGATCGGAGCCCTGCTGCTCAGGCGAGTAGGGGAAGGGATCGGGGTCGGTGACGTTGGAGTCGTAGACGGAGCCGATCTCGCCCTTCTCGCGATGGGTCTCGCGGAGATATGCGCTGGTCTCGAGACGGCCGCCGGAGAACTTGACGAACTGCGGGTCGAGGCCGGTCATGTCGGTGACCTTGGCGATCATGGCGTTGGTGGCGGCCGGGTCCTCGGGTCCTTTGATGAGCGTGGAGGCGTACTCGCCCTCGTCGTAGGCGATGACGTCCTTCATGGCCTCGGGGGTGAGCTTGCCCTCGTTCTCAAGGTGCGCGGCGGTGATGGAGGGCAGCGTGATCATCCAGGGGATGGGCGAGAGGTTGCGGTCGCCGAAGTCGGGGTTAAGGTAGGGGCTGACGAGGAAGAGGCCATTGACGCCGACGCCGAGCTGCGTCTGGAGATAGTGCGTGATGCGCGGGCCGCGGTAGCCGCCGTAGCTCTCGCCCATGACGTACTTCTTGGACATCATGCGCTCGTTTTTGACCAGCCACTTGTAGATGACGAGCGAGAGGTACTCGATGTCGGGAGTCGGCGCGTAGAAGAGTTTTTTGGCTTCGGCGTCGTCGACGAGCGAGCGCGAGAAGCCGGTGCCGACGGGGTCAATGAAGACGAGGTCGGTGAAGTCGAGCCAGGTGCCGGGGTTGTCGGTGAGGGTGGCGGGGTCGGAGGGGCTCTCGCCGGCGTTGCCGAAGGCGACGTGCTTGGGGCCGACGGCTCCGAAGTTGAGGAAGCCGGAGGCCGCGCCGGGGCCGCCGTTGAAGGCGAAGAGCACGGGACGGTCGTGCGCGCCGTCAAGCATGTACGCGGTATAGACGACCTCGGCAGTGGGCTTGCCGTCCTTGCCTTCCATGGCGATGGTGCCGACGGTCGCGGTGTAGTGGAGCGTCTTGCCGTTGACGGTGATGGTCTGCTGGACGGACTTGTCGGCGGGCAGAGGATTGGGCAGAGCCTTGGGTTCGGCGGGCTGGTGCGGTGTTCCGGGAGGCGGTGCGGGCGCGCCGGGCGCGGCGGCGGGAGTCTGAGAAGGAGCGGACTGCGGGTTGTCCTGGTTGCCGCGCCGGCCACGCTGGGCGAACGCAGGCAGAGTGAGGACTAGAAGAAGCGCGGGAACAACTCTGTTAAATGTCATGCAGGCCATGGTAGGCGATGCGCGGCGAAGATGTCACTAGAGGTTGTGCGCGGTAGACTTTCGAGATGTTGCAAAGATGGTTTACGGGCAAGAGTGAAACGGGCTCTGCTGCTGTCGCGCGCGTGGGACGGGCCGGCGTGATTGCGGCGATGCTTGTGGGTTGGGTCGGCTCCACGGGGTTTGCGCAATCTCCGGCGGCGCCTGCTCCTGCTGATGATGCCGGTGCGCCGGTGCAAATCAGCGTCGACCTGAACAGCAGGATCGCGCCGTATCGGCCGATCTATCGCTGGTTCGGCTATGACGAGGCGAACTATACGACGACCGCAGGTGGGCAGGCGCTTTTGCGCGAACTGCATGCGCTGACACCCGCGCCGGTGTTTGTGCGCGTGCATCATCTGCTGACCTCTGGCAACGGGACGCCAGATTTGAAGTGGAGTTCGACCGGCGTCTATCGCGAGGACGCGCAGGGACACGCGATCTACGATTGGAGGATTCTGGACGGCATCTTCGATGGCTACAAAGCGGCCGGTGTGAAGCCGATGGTGGAGCTTGGCTTTATGCCGCAGGACCTTGCGGCCGGCACGCCGGCGCGGCCCTACCATGTGGCGTTTCCCAAAGGCGATGTGCTCTCGGGCGCGTCGAACAACATGCCCAAGGACTATCGCAAGTGGGAGGCGCTGACGCGCGCGGTGACAGCGCATCTGGTCCAGCGTTACGGCCGCGACGAGGTGCTGGGCTGGCACTTCGAGGTCTGGAACGAGCCCGACATCGAGTACTGGCACGGAACCGCGGCCGACTATCTGAAGCTCTACGACTATGCGGTTGCGGGCGTTCGCGCGGCGCTGCCAGGAGCGAGCGTCGGCGGCCCCGCAACGACCGGTCCGCGAGGGGAGCGCGCTCGAGCCTTCCTTAAGACGTTTCTGGATCACGTCGCAACAGGAAGGAGCGCGGCCGACGGCGGTGCTGTGCCGCTGAGTTTCATCTCGTTTCACGCCAAGGGGCAGCCGCAGGTTCACGGCGACGACGTGACGATGGGGATCAACAAGGAGCTCGACGATGTGGATCGCGGCTTTGCGCTGATCGCCACCTATCCGAAGCTGCGCAAGCTGCCGGTGATCCTGAGCGAAGCCGATCCGGAAGGATGCGCGGCCTGCTCCAGCAAGATGAATCCGGCCAACGACTATCGCAACGGAACGCTGTATCCGGCGTACACCGCGGCTGTGTACAAGCGCATCTTCGATCTGACCGCGAAGTACAGGATCGATCTCATCGGAATGCTGAGCTGGTCATTCGAGTTCGAGGGGCGCGATTATTTTGAGGGCTTCCGCTCGCTCTCAACCCACGGCATCGACAAGCCGGAGTTGAACTTCTTTCGCATGGCGGGACTGCTTGCAGGCGAGCAGGTCGCGGCAAGCAGCAGCGCCGAAACGCCGCTGACCACAATGCTTTCGCAAGGTGTAAGAAATGGCCCCGATGTCGCCGCGCTTGCAACGGCCAATGCGCGCAGCGCGGCGGTCCTGGTGTGGAACTACCGTGACACCGAGCGCGACGCGCCCGCGAGGGATGTTGAGGTGCGGATTGCCGGGCTGCCGCGCGACCGCAGCCGTGTGCTGCTGGAGCACTTCCGCATCGACGCAACGCACAGCAACGCGTATACGGTGTGGAAGGCGATGGGTTCGCCGCAGCATCCATCCGCGCAGCAGACGGCGGAGTTGCAGCGCGCCGGTCAACTGCAGATGCTGAGCTCGCCGCAGTGGATCGAGGTAAAGGACGGAGTCGCCACACTTCCGCTGACGATGCCCGGCGAGTCGCTCAGTCTTCTGCGATTGAGCTGGTGAATTATCGGCCCAGCTCTTCGAGGTACTTCTCCACTTCGAGCGCGGCCATGCAGCCTGTGCCCGCCGCGGTGATGGCCTGGCGGTAGCGCCTGTCCTGCACATCGCCGCAGGCGTAGACGCCGTGCACCTGCACGCCCTGCTCGGTGACGAAGACGTTGTGCTCGGTCTTGATGTAGCCGTCTCCGTCGAGATCGATCTGGCCCTGGAACATCGTCGCGTTGGGCAGGTGGCCGATGCCCAGGAACATGAAGCCGACGGGAAGCGTCCAGCGCTCGCCGGTCTTTTTGTTGAAGAGCTTCAGACCTTTGACGTCCTTATCCTCGACGCCGAGAACCTCTTCGACCAGTGTGTTGTGCAGAAACTCGATCTGCGGGTGCGCGATGGCGCGCTCCAGCATAATCCTGCTGGCCCGGAAGTTTTCACTGCGGTTGATGATCGTGACCTTGGTGGCGAAGCGTGTGAGGAACAGCGCCTCTTCCATCGCCGAGTCGCCTCCGCCGATGACGGCGATCTCTTTACCCTTCGCGAAGAAGCCGTCGCAGGTGGCGCAGGAGCTGACGCCGAAACCGATCAGCGCCTGTTCGGAGGGCAGGCCGAGCCAGCGCGCCGACGCGCCGGAGGCGATGATGAGCGAGCGCGTGAGCACGATCTCCTTGCCGAGACTCAGCTCGAAGGGACGCTTCGTCAGGTCGACCGAAGCCAGGTGCGCCATGCGCAGCTCGGCGCCGAAGCGCGCCGCCTGCTTCTTCATGTTCTCGATCAGCTCCGGTCCCTGCACGCCGTCCGGCCAGCCGGGAAAGTTTTCAACCAGCGTAGTGATGGAGAGCTGGCCGCCGGGCTCGTGGCCTTCAAGGACGAGCGGCTTGAGGTTGGCGCGGGCGGCGTAGATGGCGGCGGTCAGCCCCGCGCAGCCGGAGCCCAGAATAACGGTGTCGCGTACAGCATTGGTTTCGGACATATCTATTTGATTGTAGAGGGTGCGCTATGGGTTCAGACGAGTCCGGAACCGCCGGCGTAGGATCGGGCTATGGCTGATTTGGTTTTGGTTTATGGTATGCGGTTGCTGCCGGCGGATGAGGTCGAGGCCGTCGAGGCGGCGCCGGTGAAGCTCAAGAACGGCAACCAGGCCCAGGTAACGATGCACATCCTGGAAGGAAGTCGCGAGAGGATCGAGTCGCAGCTTCGGCTTAGCATCGAGGCGTTCTTCGACTTCTATCCGGAGATCTGATATGCAACCTTAGTTGGATGAAGGCTTGAGGGGTTGCTCCGGTCTGAGACGCTGGCGCTCGAAATCCTCCTTTACGACGAAGAGTGTCGTGTAGGAGGACAGTCGCGGATGCGTCAATGGATGGTGGCAGCGGGGTTGGGATGGGCGTTGGTGTTCGCGCCGTTCGCGCCCCTTAAGAGCAATGCGCAGGCGGTGGCTGAGCCGGATCCCAGCGTAGGAGCGGCGCTCCAGAATCTGGCTTCGCGTGCGGCGGTCGTCTTTGCCGGGCAGGTCATTTCGATTCAGCGCCACGACAGCGTGGTTGAGATTGTGTTTCGCGTGGACACGCCGGTGGTGGGGCAGGTGGGTCCAACCTACACGCTGCGCGAGTGGGCCGGGATGTGGCCGCCCGGACAGTGGCGCTATACCGTCGGCGAGCGCGCGATGGTGTTTCTGCACCGCAGCAGCCAGGCTGGATTCAGTTCCGCGGTCGACGGCGGCGAGGGCGTGGTGCCGCTGGTGCATGCCAAGGATGGAACGCCGCTGCTGGATGTGCGACGACTGAGCACGCGCGTGCTGCGGCAGGTGGGGCAGCCGCTCCCGGATGCGGACAATGGAGCGATTACGCTGTCGGATGCCGTGCAGCTTGTGCAGACCTGGCGGACGGTGCGCGGAAGCGGCCCTTCGCGCCGACCACTGCCGACCCCGGTCCGAGCGGCGCCGCGGCGTGCGTCCGGTTTTGGGGATCAGCCGCAGGTCAGGATTGCCGTGCGGCCGGGACAGCGAGCCGCGGTGAACGTCGTTGTGCAGCGAGGCGCCGATGCCGCCCAGTGAGTCCTGCTTGAAGGAGTTCGGAAGAGGCCTCGCGCGGTTGGGGTCTTGGCCCCTGCCTGGGCTCGTGTTTGGGCTTGCGATCGTGCTTGCGGCGAGCGCGCCGCTGGCGCAGGCGGGTGGGCCCCGGTTTGTTACGGGCACGACCTATGCGGAGGATGGTGTCCCGATGGCTTTCTATACGTCGTCGCTGCTTTACTACACCGATCCGGCCAATCTGAATGAGACGGTTTCGCATGCGCAGGCGGATGCGATGGTCGCTGCGGCGGCGGCGACGTGGAACGTGCCCACCGCCAGCCTGGTGCTCGCGCAAGGAGGAACGCTGGCCGAGCATGTGAATGGAATGGACACCTATTTCGATGGGACTGAGGTGGTCTTTCCCACAGACGTTTCGGCGAGCAACTGGCAGAATATTCCCATCGCGGTGATCTATGACGAGGATGGCAGCATCATCGATACGCTGCTGGGCGAAGGCGCCAGCGACCCGAGCGGATGCCGGCAGACAGGGGTCCTGGAGAGCGTGGACTCATTTGGGCATACTGGCACAATCCAGCACGCCATGATCATCCTGAATGGGCGATGTGTTGGATCAGCTCCTGAACAGATGTTGCAGATGCAATATCAGGTGGAGCGCGCGTTTGGACGCGTACTGGGCTGGCCTGGTCGCAGCTCAACGACAACCTGTTTACCGGAGCGACACCGCCGACCGCGGGTGAGATTCAATATTGGCCGGTGATGCATCCCATCGACGTTCTCTGCGCAGCGTACAGCTACCAGTGCATGTCGAATCCTTTCGAGCTTCGGCCCGACGATCTGAGCGTGCTCGCAATGCTGTATCCCGTGACCCGCGCCAACCTGACAGCTGGGAAGACGCTGAGCGCGGACAATGCGGTCAATCTCGGTGGAGCCGTGCTGTTCCCTACTGGGCAGGGAATGGGTTGGGTGAACCTGGTGGTGACCCGTCAATTGTCATCGCACAACAACGCTGAGCCCTGGCAGATTGCCTCGGGGGTGACGGGCCTCCTGTACCAGCAGAATACGGGGAATCCGGTGAGTGGAAAGGAGTCGCCCAGCGAAAACGTGGGAGAAAACTGGAGCCCGGACCAGGGGCACGCAACCATACAGCGGGTTCCAGACAGTGGGGTCGAGAACCTGTACATGACGACCGAACCCATCGATCCTCTCTACACCGGCGAATATGCGCTCGCACCCTATCAGAGGCCGCCGGTCTCACCCTCCGGCTCCGCCTCGATGACGGACTTTTCGGCGCGCGCGGGAAGCGTAGCAGGTTTCTGGGCAAATGCACCGCAGGCCGCGGCGAGCTGCTCGCCAGGCGCGGATGGAACCCAGGCGCGTCCCTCGGACCCGGATAGCAGCGGATGGTGGAACGGTTTGCTGTGCTCCGTGGGTCACAGCTCGTGGTGGAGCGTGTCCGCGCGCCAAAACCGCAGTTGGACGATCGAGGTGACGGCGCTCGATGAGACCGGATCGCCGACCATGGCGAAGGCGCAGCCGGTGATCGGCGTTTGGAACGCGGGCGATTCCGGCCTGCCGACGGTGGCGGCCGCGCCCGTCGCGATGAACGCCTGGGCGCTCGGCGTAACGCAGCTGCAGGTGCCGGCCGGCGTCAACGCGGGAACCTACACCTTCGTGGTCGCGGACCAGTTCGGTGGAGGAAGGCCGGACTTCGCCTATCAGGCGCGCGTGCTGTACGCGGACACCGTAAGCCCGTCCGTGCTGGGCAGCGGCGGTGGCGAGATCACCATTCGCGGCGAAGGCTTCCGGCAGGGAAACAGTGTGCTGGTGAATGGTGTCCCTGCAACAGTCGTGAGCTGGAGCGCAAACGAGATCGTAGCCCGTGCGCCCAGCCTCACGGACGCCGGCGCTAGCCTCGGCAGCGACGTCGATCTGACCGTGATGGATACATCCACCGGTGGCGCGACGACGATCTCGAGCGGCCTTAGCTACACAAACACCGAGCCCGACATCATCAAGCTGGTCTCGGCCCCTGTCTCTCTGGAGACGGGTGTCGCCGCGACCGCGCCCTTTTCTGTGCAGGTCTTTACGCCAGATGGATCGACGCCCCTCGCCGGCGCGACGGTGCAGCTTTCGGTGGACGAAGGATCCGCATTCTTCGGCGGCTGCGGTGGTCAATCGACATGCACGCTGCTCACCGACTCGACCGGCCGCGTGCAGACCACGGTCACCGGCGGCGCGGCCGGCACGGTCACTCTCGGGGCGATGGAAGTCAGCGGAGGCGCTTCAGTCGAAGTCACGATCGACGACACAACTCCCGTGCGCACGATCGCCTTAGTCAACTCTCCGGGCTACATCGCCGCGGGCGCCTCGCCGTCGTGGACGCTCTCGCTGGCAGCCACGCAGGATGGAACAGCTGCCGCCAACGTGCCAATCACCTGGACCGCCGCCTCAGGCTTAAGCGTGAGCACAAACACTTCGACCACCGACGCAGCCGGCACTGCCAGCGTCACCGTGCAGGCCTCGAACCTCCCCGCCGGCGCCGACACAGTCTCCGCCTGCGCCTGGACATCCCTCTGCGCGAGCTGGACCGTATACGCCGTCGACGCCTCGCAGTGGAATGTCTCCGTCGCGAGCGGCGCGGCGCAGACCGTCGCAGCGAGCTCCAACTTTTCGCCGGTCAGTCTTCTCGTGACCGACGCCGACGGTCATCCCTTGCAGGGAGCGGCCGTGACCCTCTATCAAACAGTGAATGCATGGGAAGGCGTCTGTCCCGCGAACGGCCGTTGCCCGGCCAGCCCTGTGCTCGCTTCGTCCAAAACCTCCGCCATCTCCGACGCCAACGGTCTGCTGACGGTGACGCCGCTCCAGGTGCCGGGACAGCCCGAGACAACAAACATCGCGGCCGTAACCGGAGCGCAGGGCTTCGCCACGGCCACGCTGGTGCGAACGCCCTGAACGGGTCCTGAGCGCCCGCCTGAGCTCGCCCGGAAGAAGCCGCTACACTGGCTCCGTGGGAAGGAGAGTATTGCGCGCCGCCGGACGGCGCATCGACATAAGCCCGAAGATCGCGATGTAGATGTAGCAGACCGCCGGAACGATGAACGACGGATGCAGGCCGATGTGGTCGGCGAGCTTGCCCTGAATCTCCGGGATGATCGCTCCGCCCAGAATCGCCGCGATCAACAGGCTCGAGCCCTTGCTGGTCAGCGGCCCGAGGTCCTGAATTCCCAGCGTAAAGATCGACGGGAACATGATCGAGTTGAACAGGCCAACCGCCAGCACCGCGCCCATCGCAACATGTCCGTGCGTAAGCAGAGTCGTTACCACCAGGCAGAAAGCAAAGATGGCCGCGCCGCCCAGAATCGGAGCCGTGCGAACCTTCTGCAGCACCGCCGATCCGACAAAGCGGCCGACCATCGCGCCGCCCCAGTACACCATCAGGAACTCCGCTGCGACCGCCTCGCGAAGTCCGCCGATCTGCGGCAGGCCCATGTAGTTGATCAGCAGGTTGCCGATCGTGACCTCCGCGCCCACGTAAGTGAAGATGCCCACGGCCGCCGCCAGCAGCCATGGATGTTGCCAGATGGTGTCCGGTTTGTTGAGCGCTTCGGCAAATGCGCCGGGACGGAAGTCCTGCGTGTGTTCCGAGACGCCCGTCGTCGTCTTCAGCTTGATCGCCGCCAGTGCCAGTGCCAGCAGCGCCAGCGCAACCGCAATGGCGATGTAGGGAATTTGCACCGTCGAGGCCTGCGCGACGCGATACGCCTGACGCGCAACGTCGGTCATCGAGCGCAGCCGCTCAGGAGTGACCGCTGCGGGCGCCGTGCGAAGAATCAGGTACGAGCCGAAGAACGGTGCGATGAACGTGCCGAAGGAGTTGAAAGCCTGAGCGAGGTTGAGGCGGCTCGAGGCCGTCGCGGGCGGACCGATGATGGTGATATAGGGGTTCACCGCGACCTGAACGACGGTCATGCCCGCCGCAAGCACGACCAGGGCCGCCAGAAAGACCGGGAACAGCGCAAGGTGCGCGGCGGGAAGAAAGCCAAGCGCGCCCAGGGCCATGATCAACAGGCCGATGACCATCGTCTTTTTGTAGCCCACCTTATCCACCAGCATGCCGCCTGGATAGGAGAAGACAAAGTAGGACGAGAAGAAAAAGAACGGAATGAGCTGAGTCTGGGAGTAGTCGAGCCCGAAGATCGACTTGAGATGCGGGCTGATCACGTCGTTGAGGCAGGTGAGAAACCCGACCATGAAGATGAGGCCGGTCGCCACGGACATGGCGCGCGTGTCTGTTTTCACAACCAGGTCGTCGGTGAAGCCGGGCGCGCTTACATTTCGTACGGGGACGGCCAAGTGGTGCTCCTTCGTTGCAAGCAGAGGATAGGCGCGCGTCGCTCCCGGCGCACAGAAGTAAGAGTAACTGGTTCCGCGCGCCGCGTGGGAACTGGCACGGATTCAGCTCGGACCCAGCGCAGACTCAGCGCAGGCGGACGGTCTGGGCGCGGCCGCTGTCGTGCACAGTGACGGCCATCCCAGCGGCGTCCGCGCTATCTTCGCGGGCCTGCCGTCGGCCGCAGTTTGTGGTGTCCATCCAACAACTTCCAGCGTAAACCCTGTCCACCATGGAGGGAAGCGTCCCTCGCGCCCGGGATCGAAATCCCTCGGGGGCCATCGTCGTTGAGGCTGCACGTCGGGTGCAGACGAAGATAGTCGCCGCAGCCTCAACGCGCGACGTACCTATGAAGGAGACCTGGAGGGAAGGATGCCATCTTGCGGCGCCGATGCCTGGGTCGAAGAGAGACAGGGCGATCGTCGGAGCGGATGGGCTGCATCCGCAACTCGGCAGCAATGATGTGCTGATGGCTGCGTGTGAATAGCTGCGAAACTTGCTTTCTCGCTCGATTTGCCGAGCCGCTGTCATACTAGGGACAGCGGAGAATAGTGAATGGCGGCGGGACAGAGTGGTGCTGCGGAATTAAAGGGTGGACAGGATTTGCAGGCGTCCCCTGAGCTGGTGATCCTCAGGCCCTGGTTGTCGGAACGCATCTGGGGCTGCACGGAGCTCCCCTCGTTTTTGGAGCAGCCCAAGCCCGGACACCCTATTGGCGAGGCGTGGCTGACAGCGGCGCAGTGCGTTGTCGAAGGGCAGGGCGAGTTGACTCTGGGCGAGCTGGCGCGGCGCTGGCCGGGGAGCTTTGGCGCGGATGAGTGCGGCGAATTTCCGTTGCTGATCAAGTTTTTGTTTCCCCGCGAGAAGCTGTCGGTGCAGGTGCATCCGAACGATGAAGAGGCGCGTGCGATTGGGCAGCCGCGCGGTAAGAACGAGTGCTGGTATGTGCTCTCGGCGGAGCCCGGAGCGGAGCTCGCGCTGGGCTTTCGTGAAGAGTTGACGCGCGCCGAGATGGAGCGAGCCATTCACGATGGAACGCTGGAAAGCAAGCTGCGCTATCTGCCTGTGAAGGCCGGCGACATGGCGTATGTCGAGGCCGGCACGATTCATGCGATAGGGCCGGGCCTGGTCATACTGGAGACGCAGCAATACAGCGATACGACCTATCGTCTGTACGACTACGGGCGGCCGCGGCCGCTGCACCTGACGGAAGGGCTGGCGGTCACGAAGGCGCACACCAATGCCGGTTTGGTTGCGCCCGTGAAGCACGATGGCTTTGTGCGGCTGATCCGTTCGCCGTACTTTGTGGTCGATCGTTTTGAGCTGTCGAGTGGAGTTTCCCGTCCGCTCGGATTGGACGGCCGGATGCAGATTCTGATTGCATTGAAGAATGGCGCGGCTATACGTTTGGGCAGCGAACGATCGGTTCATCTTCCGGCGGGGCACGCGATGGTGTTGACTGCGAAGCCGAATGTGTCTCACACCCTCGAAGGTAGTGAAAATGTGGAAATTATCCGCATTGCTACGGGAACGAACTGAATCGAGCCGACTATGCGACAGCTCGGTTTGGATGCGAATTCGAAGGCGCTGTGAGCTATGCCTGAGGACGTGCTACGCTTAATTGAAAAGGATTGCCCGACATGCTCTCCGAGCCGTTTTACGACCCGGCCAGGACTTACCTGGAAAACTTTGAGCGCGGCCCTTTTTCTTTCTTCGCCCAGCCCGGCATCTACGAGCAGACTGGCGAACCCCGATACAGTTTTCTTGGCCATGAGATCTATCTGCCGCTGGGAATTCCGGCAGGGCCGCTGCTGAACGGGCGATTTGTCAAGGCCGCGCTCGATAAGGGCTTCGATATTCCGGTGTACAAGACGGTGCGGACGCGGCGCTATCCGGCGCATGAATGGCCGAACGTGCTCGCGGTGAAACCGAAGGGCGATTTGGGGCTGGATGCGGAGACGCTGGTTGGCAGCGAGAGTTACACCGAGCCGCTGTCGATTACGAACTCGTTTGGCGTGCCCTCGTTCGATCCTGAATTCTGGCAGCCGGATATTGCCGACGCGGCGGCGCATGCCCGCCGCGGTCAGGTGGTGGTGGCGAGCTTCCAGGGAACCTCTGCAGGCAACGGCGATGTGGCCGCGTACATTGAAGACTTCGCGCTGGCTGCCAGGCTGCTGAAAGAGACCGGCGTCAAGGTGATTGAGGCCAACCTAAGTTGCCCAAATGAGGGCACGGCGAACCTGCTGTGCTTTGATGTGGAGCGCGCGCGGCAGGTGGTGGAGCACATTCGCGAGACGATCGGCAGCCTTCCGCTGGTGATCAAAATTGCGTATTTCCGCGATGACGAACGGCTGCGAGCGCTGCTGCACGAAGTCGGTTCGCTGGTGGATGGAATCGCTGCGATCAACACGCTGCCCGCGCAGATTGTGGATGAAGGCGGAGCGCAGGCGCTGCCGGGCGAAGGACGTTTGCGAAGCGGCGTATGCGGGCGGTCGATCCGCTGGGCTGGGCTGGCGATGACAGGCCGGCTGGCGAGGCTGCGCGCGGAGATGGGGCTGCGGTTTTCCATTATCGGGGTTGGAGGGTTGAGCGACGCGGCTGACTACGGCGCGTATCGCGAGGCAGGCGGTGATGCGGCGATGACGGCGACGGCGGCGATGTGGAATCCGAGGCTGGCGCAGGAGATCAAGGAGGCGCAGCGGTGAGTCACGCGATTGCCGCGGCGCTGCTGACCGTTGGAGGCGTGAGCTTTCGGCCGGACGATCCTATTACTTTCAAGTCCGGCATTCTTTCGCCGGTCTATTGTGACAACCGTCGCTTTCCTTTCTTTCCGCGCGAGTGGCGCCAGGTGATCGAAGGCTTTGTGGAGCTGATCGGCAAGGCGCATCTGAGCTTCGAAATCGTCGGCGGCATTGAATCCGCCGGCATTCCGCATAGCGCGGCGCTGGGGTTTGCGACCGCTACACCTTCCGTGTTCGTTCGCAAGGCGGCGAAGGAGCATGGAACGAAGCGGCGCGTCGAAGGCGGCGATGTGGCGGATCGGCAGGTGTTGCTGATCGAAGATCTTGTGACGACAGGCAGCAGCAGCCTTGCCGGCGTTGACGCGTTGCGTGCGGAGGGTGGCATCGTTACGGATTGCCTCGCGATTATCAGCTACCGCTTTCCTGAGGCGATGGAGCAGTTTGAGCGCGCCGGTGTGCGACTGCACACACTGACGAGTTTTGGTGAGGTGCTGGAATTGGCGCTAGGCCAGAACGTGGTGACGACAGCGCAGGCGGCTAGCGTTACAGCGTGGCTGCACGATCCGCACGGCTGGGCGATACAGCGGAAGCAGATCGGGGAACCCGGATGAATGTGATCGCAATCAAGCTGGCGTGCCGGGTGGAGACCGCGAATTCGTTGTTGTGCGTCGGGCTCGATCCGGAGATGAGCAAGCTGCCTGAACGCTTTAGCGAGCATGCGTTGCCGCAGTTGCGTTTTGGAGAATGGATTGTCGATCAGACGGCGGAGTTTGCAGCGGCGATCAAGCTGAATGCAGCTTTCTATGAGGCGCGGGGAGCGGAAGGAGTTGCCGAGATGGAGCGCACGATCGACTACGTTCGTGCGCGTCACCCGGAATTGGTGACGATCTGCGATGCGAAGCGTGGCGATATTGGGAACACGAATCAGGGATATGTTGCAGAGATTTTCGATCGCATGGGCTTCGATGCGGTGACGCTGCATCCGTATCTTGGCCGCGAGGCGCTCGAGCCGTTCCTTAGCCGGCGCGACAAGATGTGCATCGTTCTTTGTCGTACATCGAATCCGGGCGCGGGTGAGTTTCAGGATCTCGATGTTGAGGGCTGCCCGCTTTGGCTGACTGTAGCTGAACAGGTTAGCCGCGTATGGGATATCGATGGCAACTGCATGCTGGTGACTGGAGCCACGTATCCGGAAGAGATGCGGCGAGTCCGCGAGATCGCGCCGCACACTACGTTACTTGTGCCCGGCATCGGAGCGCAGGGAGGCGATCTGCGTGCCGCGGTTGCGGCTGGACTGGATGCGCAGGGAAGAGGTTTGCTGATCAGCGCATCGCGTTCGATCATCTTTGGCGATGATCCTGCGGAGGCGGCGCGCACGCTGCGCGACGAGATCAATGCAGCGCGGGAGGCGGCGCATGCTGCGAATTGAGGGCCACATCGCGAACCACGACGAGGAGTTCGATGGTGCGATTGAGATTGATACGGACACAGGTTTGATCTCACACGTTGGACGCGTTGAGGGGCGCAGCGATCTCGATACGGCTGACTGCATCCTCTTTCCCGGATTCGGCGATCTCCATGTGCATGCGCGTGAGGATGTCAGTGGACGCGAGAGTTACAAGGAAGATTTCGCGAGCGCTTCGGCGGCTGCGATTCATGGAGGTGTCACGCACTTTGCGGACATGCCGAACAATCCGATCGCGCCGATCGATGATGCGAGTTATGCGGCCAAGGAGCGGCTGACGGCGCATGCCGAGGTCCACATCACTTTGTATGGCGGCATCGGGCCGGGGACGCGGCCGCTCGCGCGGGAGGTTCCATACAAGGCCTTTATGGGGCCGTCGGTGGGCGACCTTTTTTTCTCCTCGCCAGAGCAGCTTGAGCAGACGATCGCGCGATACCGTGGCTGCAATGTCAGCTTTCATTGCGAAGATCCGTTGGTGCTCGATGCGAGCCGGAGCGCGAGGACGCATGAGGCTCGGAGGCCGGCGCGAGCGGAGGTCTCGGCGACCCGCTTTGCGCTGCAGCTGATCGAACGCTACGAGCTTGCAGGCAAGCTCTGTCATTTCTCGACGGGTGAAGGGCTACGGGATGTTATCGCTGCCAAGGCGCGTGGAGTGCGCGTGACCTGCGAGGTTACGCCGCATCACCTGTTCTTCGACGACACAATGCTGACGGACGAAAACCGGCTGTGGCTGCAGATGAATCCGCCGCTGCGCGGGCGCGACGACCGGCTGGCCATGATTGAAGCGCTGCGCACGGGAGCGATCGATTATCTCGCGACCGATCATGCGCCGCACACGATGGCGGAGAAGCAGAAGGGCGTGAGCGGCGTTCCGCATCTGGATACATATGGAGCGTTTGCATCGTGGTTGATGGCCGAACATGGATTTTCAGCACAACAGATCGCGCGGGTGTGCTCGTTCAATCCGGGCAAATTTGTGGGTGAGTTTTTACCGAAGAGCTTTGGGCGAGGGTTGGGACGAATCGAGGCTGGGTACGCGAGCTCGCTGACGATCCTCGATCTGAAAACCCCCTACACGGTTACGCGCGAATCGCTGAGGACCAAATGCGGGTGGTCGCCGTTTGAAGGCTTCACCTTTCCCGGCAGCGTGCGGCATACGATAGTGCGCGGACGAGTGCATACACAAGCGGAGGGGGCTACAGGCCGATGAACAAGCTTCGTCACGTTATCAGCGCGCAGCAGTTGGTCGATCGCGAGTTCCTCGATGAATTATTTGCCTGTGCTGCGACGCTGGAGCAGGAAGATAAACTTCGCGTGCTGGAGCATCCGCTGCGTGGGCGCATTCTTGCGACGATGTTTTATGAGCCGAGCACGCGCACGCGCTTCTCGTTTGAGGCTGCGATGCAGAAGCTTGGCGGCGGCGTGCTCACCGCGGAGAATGCGCTCGACAACTCATCGGCTTCGAAGGGCGAGACCATCGCCGACACGGTCCGCGTGGTGAGCGGATATGCCGATGCGATCGTGCTGCGGCATCCGCAGGTGGGAACGGCGGCGATTGCGGCGGCTGCGTCCCCTGTGCCGATCATCAATGCAGGTGATGGAGCAGGCGAACATCCGACGCAAGCACTAATTGACGTCTACACGATTCACAGGGAGCTCGGACGGCTGGAGGATTTGAACATCGCGCTGGTTGGCGACCTGCGCAATGGGCGGACGATCCATTCGCTCCTTCCGTTCCTCTGCCGTGCGCCGGGCATTTCACTGACGCTGATCTCGCCGCCGCAGCTGCGGCTACCGGGGAAGTACATTCAGATGTTGCAGGCGGCCGACACGCGCTTCGCGGAGACGACGCGATTGGCGCGCGTGCAGCCCGCGGATGTGGTGTATGTCACGCGTGTGCAGCGCGAGCGTTTCGACTCGGAGGCAGAGTACGAGGCCGTCAAGGACTCCTATCGCATCGATCTTCATGTGGCGGATTCATTGAAGCCGCAGTCAATCATCCTGCACGCGCTGCCACGCACGACAGAGATCTCTCCGGAGGTCGATCAGGACGCGCGCGCGGCCTATTTTCGACAGGCGCGCAATGGGCTCTATGTGCGAATGGCGTTGCTGCGTTATCTGCTGACTTAAGATAGAGAAACCCGGACCTGAGCCGCGCTACTTTTGCAGATGGTAGGGAATGCCGAAGCGGCCGATCTGGATGAGCGATTTGGATTGCATGGGCCAGATCTTGAAGGACTCCACACGTGTGTCACCCTGAATGCGCATCGCCTTCGCGTCGCCGTGGAGAGCGCCGGTGGCAGCGTCGTAGAAGTGCACGTCGAGCGCGTCGCCGTCACGTTGCCAGCCGAAGACATACTCACCGGGCGCAAGCGAAAGCTGGCCGACCTGCAGCGGTACCTGCACGACGAAGTAGTGCGAATACTTGCCGTCGGCGGAGTAGCCGGCGGTAATCAGCACCACGCCTGCGATAAATCGGCCATGGCCATCGGTTATGCCGGAGGCGGTTCGCATCTCTGTTTCGATATGCTCTTTCACCACCGTGGCGCGCGCGGGCAGAAGCGCTTGCAGCTCCTTCGGGGTGGCCTGCCGCCAATCAGCCTCGGTGCCCTGCGCCGCAGCCACGCCGATGCTCAGCGCAAGAAGCATCAGGATGACCCAAACAGATCGCTGCCCGGCGATCGGTTTCCTCTTATCCGCTGCGCGTTTGATCCCCTGCTTCAGTAGCATCGTCTCTCGTCCTTCCGGCCGAATTATTGTTCGACTCAGTCCAGGTGCACAATTCCGCGTTGAAGAGCAGCTGTCGAAGCTCCTGTCCTGTCGTCCACGCCAAGCTTGGACAGAAGATTGTTGATGTGGGTCTTCACGGTGGCCTCGGAGATGGTGAGGTCGCTCGCGATCTCCTTGTTGCTGCGCCCCCGCACAATCCTTTCCAAAACCTCGAGTTCGCGGCCGGTCAGTTGCGGGCCGGCCATACGCCCGGCGAGCTTCTCCGCGATGGCGGCAGGGATTCGCACCTTTCCCTGGTGCACGCTGCGAATCGTGCTGATGAGCTCTTCAACCGACATGCCTTTAAGCAGATAGGCTTTGGCTCCGGCCTGAATGGCGCGGTAGATATCTTCATCGCCGTCAAAGGTAGTGAGTACGATAATGCGCGCCTGAGGCCACTCCGCGCGTATGAGATGAATTGCCTCCACGCCTCCGACATTGCGCAGCCGAAGGTCCATAAGCGTGACATCTGGTTGATGCACGCTGTATTGCTCGAATGCCTCCCGCCCGTCGCTGGCTTCGGCGACGACCGTCATGTCTTCAACTGTGCCCAGCAACGCAACCAGTCCACCCCGTACAACGGGGTGATCATCGACAACGAGCAATCGAATCGGCGCAGGCATTCAGGTCGGCTCTTTTCTGGTCTTAGTATCGCGCGGCAACGGCACGTGCACGTTGACGCTGGTTCCTTGGCCGGGTTCGCTTTCGAACTTCACGTCTGCACCCAGAATGCGGGCTCGCTCCTGAATGCCTGTCAAACCAAAGTGGCCGTCCTTGCGGGAAGGAGCTTGCTCGATCGCGAATCCACGTCCGTCATCGGAAATCCGAAGAGAGAGACTGTCCAATTCGTAACTCAATTGTAGACGCAGCGTGTTGGCCTGCGCGTGGTGGGCGGCATTGGTCACGGACTCCTGGGCGATGCGATAAAGCTCGTCTTCCATGGGCTGTGACAGTGGCCGATAGGTTCCGGTCGTCTCGAGCTGAGTGTCAGGAATCTTCGATCGGGTCTCCTGTACGAGGCCGGCTAGCCGCGCGGGCAAGCTTTGGGCATCGATTCCCTCCGAGCGCAGGTCCCAGATCGATCGCCGCGCCTCGGCCAGACTGTCGCGCACCATCGAACGGACTTGATTCAGCTGCTCGCGGCAGGTATCGATTCCATCCGAGCTTCGCAACATCTGTGACATGATTTCGAGACGAACGGAGACGGCGACGAAGCTCTGGGCCAGCGTGTCGTGGATCTCGCGTGCAAGACGATTTCGCTCCGCGCTGACTGCGTCAAACCTGCTCTGCAGCGTGCGCACGCGAAGCCCGTACAAAACGAAGCAGAGCCAAGCGAACAGGACTACGAGCAGCAACTTGAACCAGACAGTTTCATAGAGGTGCGGCCGAAGTTCCAGCGGAAGGTCTACCGGCTGGCTCCAGGGTCCGCCCGCATTGCGCGCCGAGACACGAAACACATAGCGGCCGTGCGGAATGCTGGTGTAATAAGCAGTTCTTCGCGTGCCCGCATCGACCCATGTTTTGTCGACGCCCTTGAGCATGTATCGGTACTGCACGCGCTGCGGTGCTGCGAGGTGAATGCCGGCGAACGAAAACGAGAAGTGCGAAGGCCCCGGCGCCAGCGAGGCGATCTGCTCGCGTGTGACGGCGTGGTCGTCAACGGTGATCTGTTCAAGTTCGACGGGTGGGGCAGTTTCGCTTGCCGGAGAAGTGGAAGGCTCGGCTATAACGACGCCGCGTCGCGTTGCGAAGCAGATCCTGCCATCGTTCATCCTCCAGGCTGAGGGATAGCCGACTCCTTCGGTCTCGACCGTCGGCAACCCATCGGCTGTTCCATAGGCAACGACGGCGATCTCACTCCGCGGGTTGGTGCGAAATCTGTCGAGGTCGGCGATGGAAATGCGAAAGATTCCGTGGTCCGACGTTAGCCACAGAGAACCGGCGCCATCCTCAAGCAGCCCATAAATCTGGCGCGGCATCGTTGTTGAGTCTGAAAAGCTGAAGAAGTGTGAGCCATCCCAGTACGCGAGGCCATGCTGCGCTGTTCCTACCCAAAGACCTCCGCGTGCGCTCGCCTGGAGAGACGTGATGATGTTGCCAGGCAGGCCGTCGGCTGTGGTGTAGTTGCGCCATGCGCCCGCGTGCAGATGCGCCAGTCCTCCGGAGGTTCCAATCCAGATGTCTCCGCCCGCATCCTGCAGCATGGGCCCCACAAGGTCACTGCCCAGTCCTTGCGCCATCGTCATGATCGTGGCCTGGCCGTCCTTCCATCGAGTAGCGCCGTGCCGTGAACCGATCCAGACGGCGCCATCGCTGGCCACAAGCAGCGAGCGCACCAGGTCATCGGCGAGACCATCTGCCGAGGTGAGCGATTTCCACTGGCCGGCATGCAGGACGTTCAGTCCGTCCGGCGTTCCTACCCAGAGGTCGGGGGAGTTCGCATGGTCACTCGCGAGAGCGAGAATCGTGTCGCTGGTCAGCCCATCTTTGCTTGTGAATGTCTGGGTCTTGTTCTGCCCGATGCGGGTAACCCCGCCACCGTTTGTTCCGATCCATAGATCGCCGCCCGCCGTCTGCAGAACGGAGGTGACGGGCGCCTCCATCGGGTCAGGAGATCCGCCAACGACCTGAAACATGCGGTCGCGCAGGACCCTGACTCCACCGGTTTCGGTGCCAACCCACAGGTCGCCGTCATGGTCTTCATAGATCGCAAGCACCGCGGCTGAGTCTGTCGCGCTGCCCGGCGCGCTCTCCATCCGGCCATTCCAGAATCGCGCGAGCCCAGCATTCGTGCCGATCCATACAGCGCCGTGCCTGTCTTCAGCGATAGTCGTGATCTGCGTTCCGGGCAGATCGTGTCCGGCAGCAAAGGTGACGGTTCCATCAGGTCGAATCAGCGTTGCGCTGTCGCGGCCCACGGCCCAGATTCCCTTGCCTGTCGCGAGCAGCGAGCGAATACCCCCGGTCGGCAGCAGATCGCGCCTGGTCAGGCTCGTCAAGGTCTCGTCTTCGAGCTTCATCAGGCTGTCGGGGGTAACGATCAGGAGCGCGCGCACATCGGTCGCCTCATTGGCGAGAAGATCGATGCTGATTCCAGCAAGCGCCGCTGGTCCACGCTCTACGCGATCGCCGACGATGCGGTCCAGGCCGTTTGAAGTTCCAACCCAGAGGCCGCCGTTCGCGTCCTTTGCCATGGAGAGGACGGTCGCGCTCGACATCCCATCGGCCTGAGAAAACGTATGGAAGCTGATCCGGGCGGGATCGACGTTTCGGACGGCGGCTACGGCGAGACCGTCGGCAGTAAGAACCCACAGGCGGCCATCGTTTGTCTCCAGCAGCGAGCGCACCGCACCTGCCGGTGGACCGCTGGCGCCGGAGAACGTCTGTATGCGGTTGTCTTTAAGTCGCGCCAAACCGGACGCTGTGCCGACCCAGAGCGCACCTGACTTGTCTTCAAGCAGGCATCGGATGTCATCGCCCGGTAATGCCGGAGTACTCTGGCGGTCGAAGATTCGGAACTGATAGCCATCAAAGCGGGCTAGGCCACCCTCTGTTCCCAGCCAAAGGAAGCCGTCGGATGTCTGAAGGATGGAGTGAACTGAGTTCTGCGGCAGCCCGTTGTCGGTGCTCCACATCTGCAGGGAATAGTGGTTCAGGGGCTTATGCGGATTCAGGGCGCGGGCCACGCCGCAACCGAACCACGCCAGCGTGCAGACCAGCAGAACGAGTTCAAGACACGGAAGAGACCGGCGCGCTAATGCCGGCTCACCACCGCCCTTGGACCATTCGTTCACGTATGAAGGAGGAGCATTCGTATTATAGGGCGCGCCGATTGACGCGGGCACAGAGCGGGAGGAGCATGTAGGGGGTCTATTGCAGAAAAAAATACAGCGTCCCTCTGGGACGCTGCGAGAAAGCTTGACTAGATGATCGTGCCATCCGGCTGAGATGTCTTCACCAATAAGGTTGAATCTTATTCCACCTTTAGGTGGAGTTCTGTCCTTGCCGGTTCCCCAATCCGCGCCCTATTATTTGCTATCGCTTGCTGCTTTCGACCTCGTATTTTCCAGCTTCCACAACAACTTCCGACTCCGGCCTTGCGTCTGAGCCAATAACACGGGGCAATTGCCCCTGGAGGGACTATCTCAATGAGAAAGCAATTGCTTACCGCCGCTTTTGGGGCTCTGTTGGCAGTCACCACGGCAGGAGCACAGATTTTTGTCCGCATCGGGCCACCACCGCCTCGTCCTCACGAAGTGATTCCAGTGGCGCCTCACCGCGGCTGGGTCTGGCAGCCTGGTTATCACCGCTGGGATGGCGCCCATTACGTCTGGGTCCCCGGCCGCTATGCTGAACCGCCGTATGGCCATGCACGCTGGGTGCCTGGACACTGGCGCAATGGCCCTCGTGGCTACTTCTGGGTTGAAGGCCACTGGCGTCGCTGACCTACCCTGCATGCACGACTGAACCATGACGGCGAGTCGACCTTCGGCTCGCCGTTCATGCATATGCCCGCTTGTATCATCAGCCTTATGACCGATTCCGCACTCTCTCCTGAAGACCGCGCCCGCCGCATCAAGGTGCTGCTCTTCGACGTCGATGGTGTCCTCACCGACGGCAGCATCACCATCATCCCCGCTCCAGACGGGAAGGGAACTGAAGTTAAGAGCTTCTCCGCACACGACGGCATGGGCATCGCCCTGGCTCATGTCGCTGGTCTGAAGATCGGATGGATCACCAAGCGTCAGTCGCAGGTTGTCGCGATCCGCGCGCGCGATCTTCGCATCGATCATCTCTATCAGGGCCAGCACTACAAGGCACAGGCGCTGGATCACCTCATTGCCGACGAGGGCTGCACGCTAGAGGAAGTCGCCTATGTCGGCGACGACATCATCGATCTCCCGGTTCTGCGCAAGGTCGGCTTTGCCATTGCCACGGCCAACGCGCGCCCGCAGGTGAAGGCGATGGCGCACTACGTCACGCCCAACTCGGGCGGCTACGGCGGCGGTCGCGATGCTATCGATTTCATCCTCACTGCTCGCGGCGTTTTGAACCAGACGATCGAGCAGTATCTCGACCCGGAGAACAGCGAAGCGAAACTGGCCGACATCGGCACGGGCAACATGTAACTCGCGCTAGTCTGCCACGTGTTCCATCCACACCACGACCTGGCCGTGCTCGTCAGCCTCTTGGACCGCCAGATGCACCATCGGCCTGCCGGGAGCAGCGCCGTGCCAGTGCTTCTCACCGGCCGCGAACCAGGCCACATCGCCGGCGCTGAGATGTTGTACCTCGCCGCCTTCCTTTCGTGCATGGCAGATGCCACCCACCACGTAGATCATCTGGCCGCGCGGATGTGTATGCCATGCCGTCCGTGCCCCCGCTGCAAACGAAACAACAGCGCTCCGCAAGCTCGACGAGGCATCCGCTCCCAGCACGGGCTGAATCCAGACCTCACCCGTGAACCACTCGGCCGGCCCGCGGTTTGCCGTACTCTCCGCTGCGCGAAACACTTCCATGTCGGTGCCTCCCAAACCTCCACTGTACGCTGGCTCGACGCAGGCGAAGAAAGCACGAAGCGCGCGCTACAATGAGCCATGATTGTCGAGTCCAGCGCGCCCGCCGAGAGCACCGCAGTCCACCCGGCGCTGGCCTGGGCACACCCGCTGGTGCAGGAGTGGTTCACCACCAAATTCCGTACGCCTACTGAGCCGCAGATCGCCGGCTGGCCCGCAATTCTTCGCGGTGAAGCGACGCTGATCTCCGCGCCCACCGGCTCGGGCAAAACGCTTGCTGCATTCCTCGTCTGCATCGACCAACTGTTGCGCGCAACGCTCGAAGGAAGGCTCGCTCCGCACACGCACGTCGTCTATGTGTCGCCGCTGAAGGCGCTATCCAACGATGTGCAGAAGAACCTCGAAGGACCTCTGCGCGAAATCCAACAGCTTGCGCTCACACGAGGTTTTCTTTGTCCCGAGATTCGGGCCGGCGTTCGCACGGGCGATACGCTCGCTAAAGAGCGCGCGGCGATGCTCAGGAACCCGCCGCACATTCTGGTCACCACGCCCGAGTCGCTCTATATCCTGCTCACCGCGGGCAAACCGCGGCAGAATCTTACGCGCGTCTCGACGGTCATTGTTGATGAGATTCACGCCATCGCCGACGATAAGCGCGGCTCGCATCTCGCGCTCTCGCTGGAACGCCTCGATGCGCTGGTATGCGGCGAGAACCGTCTTTCTCCGGGCGCGATGCTCATCGGCTTGAGTAAGCCGCCACAGCGCATAGGGCTCTCCGCGACGCAGAACCCGATCGAACTGGTTGCTAATTTCCTCACTGGCTCATCGCCCGATCGCAAGCCTGCGACGATCGTGCAGGTCGGCCAGCGCCGCTCACTCGATCTCGCCATCGAAGTTCCCGCTGAAGAACTTGGCTCGCTGACCACAACCTCCATGTGGACCGGAGTCTACGACCGTTTAGCTGCGCTGGCACTCGAACATCGTTCGACGCTGGTCTTCGTTAATACCCGCAAGTTGGTGGAGAAGATCAGCTTCGAGTTGGCCGCACGACTTAGTGGTGATACGGTTGCCGCGCATCATGGATCCCTCTCGCGCGCTCTGCGGCTGGACGCGGAACAACGATTGAAGAACGGCAAGATCCGCATTCTCGTCGCGACCGCTTCGCTGGAGCTCGGCATCGATATCGGCACTGTCGATCTCGTCTGCCAGATTGCCACCACGCGGGCGGTCTCGGTTGCAATGCAGCGCATCGGCCGCGCAGGGCACTGGCGCGGAGCGATCCCCAAAGGCCGGCTCTTCGCAACTACGCGCGACGATCTTCTCGAGCAGGCCGCGCTGGTTCGCAAGATGCGCGCCGACGAACTCGACCGCCTCGAAGTTCCCGACGCGCCGATCGATGTTCTGATGCAGCAGATCGTGGCGGCCTGCGGGGCGGAGTCATGGGAAGAAGAGGCGCTGTACAACGTGCTTCGTCGAGCATGGCCGTATCGCGACCTTACGTGTGAGGGCTTCGAAGAGCTGCTCGCGCTGTTGCACAACGGCATTGAGAGTACGCGCGGTCGATATGGCGCCTATCTTCTTCGCGACCGCGTGCAAGGCCAATTGCACGCCCGCCGCGGCGCACGCATGATCGCGCTCTCCAACGGCGGCGCGATTCCCGACACGTCGCTTTTCGCTGTGATGCTGCAACCGGAGAACGTACAGATCGCCACGCTCGATGAACACTTCGCGGTCGATTCTTCGCCCGGCGACGTCGTCCTTCTCGGCAACACGAGCTGGCGCATCCTGCGCATCGAGCCGCAGGGGAAGGTCCTTGTCGAAGACGCGCATGGCGCGCCGCCAAGCATTCCGTTCTGGGAGGGCGAGGCGCCGCAACGCACCGAAGTTCTCTGCGATGGAGTCTCCGATCTGCGCGCCGAGATCGACAGCCGCACGCGAGGCGTCGTGCCTTCGCACGTCCACGCGACGAATCGTGAGGTCGCCGCCTGCGCTGCGTGGCTTCAAGACGAGTGCTGTATCGAGGCCTCCGCAGCGATGCAACTGATCGCCTACATCGTCGCTGGCCGTGCCACGCTTGGCGCTGTACCCACCAAGACAACGATCATCGCGGAGCGCTTCTTCGACGAAGGCGGAGGCCAGCAGCTCATTCTGCACGCGCCCTTCGGTGGTCGTTTGAACAAGGCCTGGGGCCTCGCGCTGCGCAAACGTTTTTGCCGCGGTTTCAACTTCGAGCTGCAAGCGGCCGCAACAGACAACGGCATCAACATCTCGCTCGCCGAGCAGCATAGCTTTCCGTTGAGCGATGTCTTCCAGTTCCTCACCGAACAGACCGCGCGCGATCTGCTGGAGCAGGCCGCGATTCCGTCGCCGCTCTTTAAGAACCGCTGGCGCTGGGCTGCTGGCCGCAGCCTGCAGCTGCTGCGGATGCAGAAGGGCAAGCGCGTGGCTCCGCAGATCCAGCGGACGCGTTCCGACGATCTTCTCGCCAGCGTCTTTCCGCACGCGTCCGCATGTCCCGAGACAATGGTCGGCGACATCGTCATCCCGGATCACCCGCTTGTCCGCGAGGTCATGCGCGACACGCTTTCCGAGGCCATGGATATTGACGGCCTCAACGAAGTCCTGCGAGGAATAGCATCGGGTGCCATCCGCTGCCTGGCGGTCGACACGCCTGTTCCTTCGCAGTTCGCGCATGAGCTTGTTAACGCAATGCCCTATGCGTTTCTCGATGAAGCCGGCGCCGAGGCTCGCCGTGCGCGCGCCGTCACGCTCCGCAGAACGCTGCCCGATGCTGTAACCAAAGGCTCGGGCCATCTCGACCAGGCGGCCATCGATGCGGTTCGCGAACAGCTCTGGCCCGACATTCGCGATGAGCACGAGCTGCATGATCTGCTGCTTTCCTTGATTGCGCTGCCACTCGCATTCGCAGAGACCGCAGCCGCCGTGAACTCTCGCAGCACACAACACTGGTCTCTCTTCTTCGAGCGACTGGAAAAGCAGGGACGCGCGAAAGCCGTTGCCATCGATAACGAGCTAGCCTGGATTGCTACTGAACACTTCGACGATGCCGCGAAGCTCTGGCCGGAGTTTTTGCGTGCCGTCGGCGAGAGCACAGCAGCCGCTGACAATCAACAAAACCCCTCGCCTGAGGGTGCAACTAGCCAGCTTGTGCAGGGCTGGTTACAAATACTTGGCCCGATGACCGCTGCGCAGCTCGCCGCGATCGTCCATCTGCCTCCGCGCTCGCTGCACCAGGCGCTGCTCGCAACGGAGATGCAGGGACTCGCGATGCGCGGCGTCTTTGAATGTCCCAAACCTCCGGATGATGCGCCGTTTGAGATCGAGTGGTGCGAACGCCGCATCCTGCAGCGCATTCATCGGCTTACGCTTCGTTCGCTTCGCCAGCGTACAGAACCCGTCCCTGTGAATGTCTTCATGCGCTGGCTTCTGGATTGGCAGCACCTCGCGCCCAATCAGGAGCCGACCGCACAACTTACCGGCGAAGAAGGCGTACTCGCAGCGATCGAACAGCTTGAGGGCTTCGAGGCCCCCGCCGTCGAGTGGGAGCGTTCGCTTTTGCCGGCGCGCGTTGCTCACTACGATCCGCACTGGCTCGACAACCTTTGCCTCGCTGGCATCGTCGGCTGGGGCCGGCTGTCGCCGCATCCTGCATGGTTCAAAACCGTCGCGCGTGAAGAAGGCGCACCGCGGTGCGCTTCAGCTCCGCGCCGCGTCATTCCAACTTCGGCCGCCCCCATCACCTTCTTCCTGCGCGAGTCGGCCGAATGGCTTCACGCGACGCTTGCCGGCAAATGCATCGACGAGATCACGCTGGCGCAGTCCCTCTCCCCGGAGGCGCAGCAGCTGCGGTCCCTGCTTGCCGAGCGCGGCGCGAGCTTTACTGCAGACCTGCAGCGGCTTTCCGGCCTCAGCAAGCTGCAAACAACCACGGCGCTCTGGGAACTCGCTACGGCAGGTCTCGCCTCCGCTGACGGCTTCGATCAGCTTCGCGCCATGATGGACCCGCGGCGCAAATCCGCGGCCATGGCGCAGACGCCTGCGGTCAGCCTGCGCAAGCGTGCAGCCGCCCGCACAACAGCGGGCCGCTGGTCGCTGCTCTGGGATCCGGCCTCGCCGCTCATCCATTCGCATGCGAAGAGCACGAAGCACTTTGCACATGCAAGCGAAGAAGAGAAAGAACGCATCATCGATGCCGCGAAGCATGCTGATGCCGCACTCGAAGCGCACGCCCACATTCTTCTTGCCCGCTATGGCGTACTCTTCCGCGAGTTGCTGGCGCGGGAGTCGAACGCGCCCCGTTGGCGCGATCTGGCGCCGATGCTGCGCCGTCTCGAGGCGCGTGGCGAGATCCGCGGTGGCCGCTTCGTTACAGGCCCATTCGGCGAGCAGTTCGCCCTGCCTGAAGCTGCGGACGCTCTTCGCGCGGTACGCTCTCGGGTGTGCGATGCAGTAATTCCGGTTGCCGCCACCGACCCGATCAATCTTTTAGGAGTTCTCGTGCCGGGTGATCGCATTCCCGCGATTCCTGGACGTCAGGTTGTCTTTCGCAACGGCTACGCCCACGCCGAAGAGTCTCCTCCTAGACGCGACGTGGAAGCGATATCGTTGCCGCCCGATCTGGCTCTTCAACCGCGGCAACTCTGGGCTGATCTTGCAGCCAACTGATGACAGCGGAACAAGATTCTACGTAGCATGAAACCGGGAAGCGATGCTGAAGTTCACCGAGATCGAGAACCCTTCGAAGAGGAGGCCGCTCCCCGAAGACGCTACGCAAAAAGAAGCTGACACCGCACCGCTTGCGCCGGAGGACTTCTATTATGAAGGTTCGAATCTCGTTTTCACCGCGGCATACCATCGCAAGCGCGGCTACTGCTGCAACTCGGGTTGCCGCCACTGTCCATTCGATCGGCCGTCAATAGACGATTAGTGCGAGCTTCCCAAACTGGGGGGCTTGGCTGCTGCAACCGTACGTCCGTGAAGCTGGGCCTCGTTTGCAATCAGCAACACCACACGCGGGTCCTTGCCGTACAGGTTCAACTCCGCGTTGTCATGCACCGCATCGTGCAGCTTCAGCCCGGCATCGCTCCCCTTTGCCAGCCAGTAAAGCATCCTGGGTACATCGTGATCCCGTGCATAAAGCTTTGCCATCTCCAGACACAGTCCGGCATAGTCGTGCGAGCCGACGATGTGCGCCGTCGTTCCACCGCCATCCTCTTCGGTCATGATCGACGGATCGAGCTTCAGCGCTTGCGTGAACTCCGCGCGAGATTCATCCATATCTCCCAACTCAAAATAGGCGAGGCCCAGGTTCGAGTGAAAGACCGCCGAACGCTTGTTCAATTTACAGGCGCGTTTATAGTCACGCACCGCCGAATGAAAGTCATGCCCCGCATACTCAGCCACGCCAAGATTGTTCCACGCGCCGGCGTCTTTCTTGTGTGCGCGGACAGTGCGAAGAAACATGGTGCGCGCCAGATCCACCTGACGAAGCTCCAACCGCACAATGCCCATCTTGTTCAGCAGTGTGCTCACATCGCCGCCGCGAGCCATCGCATAGCCGTAGTAATCCAGCGCATCTTCCGGAAAGCGGCGTGCACGCAACACATCGCCGACGGTCTCAAGTTGAGCCGCCGTCGCGATCGCAGGATCGGGTAAGTGCGGGGCGATCAGGGCCCAATCCGGGCTGTTGTGCAACAGCGCACGCTCGCTGGCCGAGGTAAGAGGTGCAGGCTGTTGCGGGGGCACAGCGGAGGCTTCCGCCGCGAGCGCCGGCAGGAAAGCCAAAGTGAAGGCGAGCGAAAGTGCGCGGGTACGCATACTCGACACTCCTGATTAATCCACAATCTTCCTCTCAAAAGGCGCCAACGTCAAGCGGATTTGACCCAAGAAGGCTGGCAGAGGGGCATTCGGCTATCTCGTTGGAACAACATTCAAAGGCTTCTGGTTCTCCGTCAGGGAATATTTCGGCCGGGCGTAGTAGCCGCTGCTGGTGTGCGCGGTGAATCCAGGCTTCGCAATCTGCACCTGAATCTGGTGGTACTCATTGTCATGTTCGCCCGGAGCGGGGGCAAAAGACAGCTCGTAAATCGCCTCGGTCTGTTCGACGGCGCGCTTCAGCAAACCCGCAACGTCATTGCTTCCATTCAACACCAGGCCACCGCTTTGCACAGCCAGCACCTGCAGGCCGAGATCCCCGATTTCAGCCCGCTTGGCGTCGCGAACGCCCTTCAGAAAATTCTCGTAGTAAATCGTCTGACTGACATCCTCAGAAGCCCCGATCGGATTCACAGCATCCAGAGTTATCTGGCCTTGCCGCATCTCCGTGGAGAGCGCCACGACGTTGCCAAACAGACCGCTTTGTTGCGCTGTACTCAAGTCGACCTCTGGCCCGCTAAGCAGCGGCCATCCGGCCGACACCCACAGAATCAGCTTGCGGCCCGGGCGTTTAACCTCGTGCGCCACTATCTGGTGAAGGCCATTCAACGAAATCTGGTACCGCTCGACGGCGCCATAGAAGCCAGTGGACCGGGGAATGCTCCGCAGCCCAACGCCATAGGCGTCCAAGGATTCTCGCAGAGCGTTTCCGTCGGTGGTAAAGTCCGGCTGGATTCGCAACCCATTGTCTTGCAGCACAGCGAGTTTCGTCGGATGAGAGAGCTTGCCGTCATTCGCGGAAAGGAACTGCTCAATCTGCTGGCGAGCGTAACTAACCCGCCCATAGGGCAGGTTCAGTGCATCGAGTACGACAATGACCTCGGTCGGAGCTTGTTGTCCCGTGAGTGCCCGAAAGGAGACGATCGGTTCCGGGTTCTTGTTGTCAAGAACCTTGAAATCAGCCACGCTGAGACCTTCAACAGGTTTGCCGTCCTTGGCATCGACAGTGACCTTCAACGTGATGAGATTTTCAGCAGTCGGAGAGACAGGCGGACTTGTCTGGCTAAAAAGGGCCGCTGACGGCAGAGTCAACGCGAGCAATAGAGCAAGGAATCGGTGCACGACCTGCATGAACTATTCCTCTTCTAAACAAGCTTCATTGCCGATTCTTCGGCAGCGTACGAACGATCATACGACTTCTCCCGCGGCTAACGTAGACTCGCAGCCTGGGCTCCGCTGGCACTTGCTGTCGCAGGCACGGCCGGATGAGCAATGGGTGGCAGAATGCGCAGCGCCACTCGTGGAAAGATGAAGCTGGCCGCCGCATCGTCGATCACATTAATCTGGCAGACGTAAGTACCCGGCTTCAGTTGGCTCAACGGCACATCGAGTTGAAACGCCACGCCCCCGCGCTGTGGGTCGTTCAACGTTTGCGAGGTGACCAACGGCGTCTCATACACCTTCACGCCGCCGGAAAGCAGCTCCATACTCGTCAACACCCGCACCGGACTGCTCTCGCGACGCGCCAATCCTGGTGAAGCTGCCGGTGTGGCCGCGCCTTTCTCTTTGGCTGGGTCATATAACTCATACAGAAGATACAGGTGCTGGTCCTGACGAAAGACGTGTGCGACATTGGGCACCCATAGCACGCCATCGCGGTCCAGAGGATTAAGAGAATTTTTATCCTTGGTCGGCGTGCGCTGGCTCGCGAGTACTATCGAGCTCAGCTTCACCGGGACCTTCTTGAGATCGGGCACCTGCAGGTCGGTTTCAAAGCTGCCCATCGCTCCAGTCTGGTTTTCGCGCACGACAAACTTCAGGTGGTAGCGCCCAGGCGCGAGCGCAAAGCCCGTCGAGTACTCGATATTCTTTCGCTCGACATGCTGCGATTGGTCGATCGCAAGCTTCACGGTATCGCGAACATTGCCGACCGCGATGCCCTGTGCGTCGCGCACCTGTCCCAGGATGTCCAGGCTCGCCTTGTCCTGATCTTTGACCTTCGCAAACGGAATCTGCGACCCCGGAACGATCAGGCTGATCGGCACATACAGATCATTATTGTGTTGGGAGTTGACGGCCCGGAAATAGAGCGCCTGCAGGTAGAGTGCAACATCGGTAGCCGGCAGGTCGCTGTGCATCTGTTCCTGCAAAGCGAGCTCCCGGTCTTCTGTTTTTTGATGCTGGAAGTCGGCCGGCGCATAATACCCGGGCCTGTATTCCAGTTTCACATCGGGGCGATTCACCTTGATCGTCAGATGGCGATAAGCTCCATCGCGCCGCTTGTCCGTCGAGTGAAAGCCAAGAATGTAATACGCCTCCGTATCGTTCTGCACCTGCTGAAAGGCGGGGCTGAAATCGTTGGAGTCGAAGAACGCCTTGCCGCCTGTGTCGGAACTCAACGTTGCCAGCGTCTCCTGCGAGCCGAAGTTCGCATTGAACTGCGATTGCACAGCCGCTCCGCTGTACGACGCATTTCCGCGCAGACTGCCTTGGCTCGCATCTCCAACCGGTGGCAGCGCCTGCAGACCGCGTGAGTCCACGCTGTAAATGGCAAGATTGGCCTTCGCCGCTTCGTTGGTTGCAGCACGCAGACTAGCCTGGTTCTCAATGCCATTGCCTGTCAAGCCGCCTGAAAAATAGAGCATCGACTTGCGCTGGTCCACGCGCTCCAGACTCTTGGCGATCGTCCGAATCGCAAGCAGCTCGCGATCCGTGTTCAAGCTGTTGTACTCCGTATCGTCAGCGGCGAAGCTCGATGCATCGTCCGCCGTGGCGTCAGTCGAGCCGGTCCCGCCACTGGCAAACCCGCTCTCGTCGCTGCCGTTGTAGCGCGCCAGCACGCGCAGCAGAGCAGTCTTATCTGTGGTGAAGTCCTGGTCCAGACTCAGACCGGTGGACATGCTCACCATGGCGACCAGGTCGGCCGGCTGCATCTGCTTGTTGACGTAGTTGGTTGCCGCGTCCACCGCGCGATCGATGTCCTCATCCTGCATCGAGCTCAGGTCGAAGAACATCACGATCAGCCGATGGTCCTTCAGCTGCGCGGGGCTTGCAGCGAGATTGTGCTCCAGCAGATCGGCGATGGAAGCCTTGCCCGCAACGGTGGACTTCTCCGCGAGCGCGGCGGCCTCATCCACATTTTCGTAGTCGAAGCTCGCGACGTGTTGCGGCTTGCCGTTTTCAAAGATCTGAAAGTCGCTCGCCTTGAGTCCCTTGACAAGCGCTCCGGTCTTCTTGTCGCGCACAACGAGGTTGGTCAGAACGATGTTGGCGTTCACGCTCAACGTATAACCACCCTGCGCGCGCTGCTGAGCGGCGGCCTGGTCATACTGCGTCTGCGCATTCGGCGGGGCCGGCTGCTGCGCAAGCGCGACAAGAGTCATAGCCGTTGTCGCTACAGCGATTGCGATTCGTTTCATATGCTTCTCACTCCGCATGTCGATCCTCTAAAACCTGTACCGTGCCTGCACCTGCAGCGAGCGCATCGCAGCCGCACTGGTCACCTGCCCGTAGTTGGCCGAGGACACCGTCGTGTCGATGCCACCGTACTGCACGGTGTTAAGAACATTGCTTGCGCTCACGCGAGCTTCAAAGGATCGTGTCTCGCCGAGTTGCACTGTTCGCGAAAGCGACGCATCCACCAGCACAACCCCCGGCCCTTCAATCGAATTGCGCGACGCCGTTCCATACGTTCCGGCAGGCGCAGTAAACGCGGAGGTGTTAAAGAAATCCTTAAGTCTTCCCGTACCTGTGATCGGCTCTGTGTACACGCGGTCTGGCCGCAGCGTGTAGTAGCCGCCCGCCAACTCCTGCGCGGCGCTCGATTGATACTGCGGCGTAAAGTACGATCCGCTCGCAAACGTGAAGCTGCCGCTCAGCGAGAATCCGTCCATCACGTGCGACCACGTTCCGCCCTTGTTGAAGTAAGCCCGGTTGGGACCGAAGGGAAGCTCCAGCACCCAGTTACCGGTCAGGCGATGCCGCACATCGAAGTTGGAATTGCCCTCCTCCAGATCGAGGCGTTGAAAGTCCTGCACCATCGACCCGCCGCCTCCGCCAATCGACGAAGCATTGTCGATGGAGTGCGAGTACTGATAGAAAGCGCCGAGCGAAATGCCCTTCTGCTGCCGCTTCTGCACGCTGACGATCAATTGATTCAAGCGCGATCCCGCAACCGAATCCTCATACTGAAACGCCTGCGCGTCCGTTGTCGTGACCTTCACGGCCGTGTGATTGGGCGCACCCACGACATCCAGATGATTGCCCTTGGCGCCGTCGTATCCGACGTTCAACACGATGCCCATCGGCAGTGTCCGTTGGATGTTCAGGTTGAATACCTGCACCATGCCCAGCCGGTAATTCTTGTTCACGGAGTAGTTGTTCTGGATCGTCGCATTCGAGCATCCAAAGCCGTCCGCCAGCGTCATGTTGGCAGTCGTCGTCTCCGTTGTAGTCATGCACCCGGTGTCGTTCGATTGCGTCGAAAGCGTATTCGTCTGGGTCGCTGCGAACGGCGGCTGAAAGGAGAGCTGCCTCGCGAAGATCGCGTACTGGCTGGTGTTGTAGTTGATGCCGTAACCGCCGCGCACAACCGTTTCTTTCAGCAGCGAGGAGGTCGACTTGGGTCGCCACGCTACTCCAAAGCGCGGAGCGAACATGGTGCGGTCGGGATTGACGAGACCGCGTGGATAGCTTCCCCCATAAGTGCCCATAGCGCCCGGCTCGACAGGATCGACAGCCGTGAAATCCGCATTGTGGTCGAGGTTCACCAGATGGTTGTTCTTCTCCACATAGGGCGAGAAGTACTCCCATCGCAGGCCATAGTTCAGCGTCACATTCGCCATCACGCGGAAGTCATCCTGCGCATACCCATCCAGTACATTCTCGCGCAGATAAATCTTGCTCAGCCCGGCCTGAAGGCTTGTCTGCGTAGGCAGGCCCAGCAGAAAGTCCGCGAATCCCGAGCCTGTCGTGGCCTGTGTTGTGCCCCCGTTCGCCGTGGCCGCCTTCTCATCGGGGCTCTCCGTAGCATAGCCGGTGAAGGAGAACGAGCCCAGCGGCTGGCTTCCGCCGATCGAGTCCGCGTGCACGCGCCGCACGTCCAGCCCCAAACGTATATTGTGCTTCGCGCGCCTCCAGCTCACGAAGTCCGAGAAGCTAATCGTCTGGTTGATCGCTTGGGTCGGGCTCTCGTTGGTCAGCGAAGCGAAGTTGGTCACCGAAATCGTGGGCAGCCCGTTGTAGAAAGCCGGGTCGGCAACGCCTCCGGTCTGTGACGGAGAGGAGCCGCCTGGGGTATCGCAGGATGGCGCGCTCGGGTTCGGCACGCAGATTCCTACCGTCGCCGTCGGATTGTTTGTCGTGTCAGTGAAGTAGTTGCGTGTCTCCGCCGCTGAACGGTTCCAGTTCAACGAGCTGTTGTTCGACAACCGTCCATAGCCGATCGTGTATCCGAGATTCGCGCGGTAGCCGTTGCTCTCCGTCGCGCCCCCCAGTGGAAGGAAGATATTGCGCAGATCGCTGGCTGAATGCGAGTAGTTGAATCCGACACTGATGTTCTGCCGCAGCGTCGGCTTCGCATTGCTGTTTCGGTTGCCGCGGCCACCGCCACCGCCACGGCCGAACGGACCTCCGGTCGATTGCCCGATCGTACGCACCAGGCGCGCATTGATCGCAAAGTTGTTCGACCCTGCATTGGAGATCGTCTGGTAGTTGTACGCAGTCGGGTCGGCGGTCACGATGTTTGGCGCCGGATAGTAGCTCAGCAGCGCCAATGCCTGAGGAGAGATCGGCGTACTCGCATTCGCAAGATTGTCGCCCGCAATAGGAGCGCCGGTCTGTGGATCGTAGAGAGTCACCGGCGTCAAATTGCCGTTGATCGACTGATACGACTGCGAGAAGTCGCCGTCACGCTCAAGCTCCGTGGGCACGCGCACCGGATTGGGCAGAAACGCATTCAGGTTCTTCTGTCCGGTTAGGTTGAGAAAGCCGAACAGCTTGGTGTCTGGTTTGAACAACCCCGGGATGTACGGCGATCCGGCGATGCTCGCGCCGAAGCGATTGGAGTATGCCGAGGGATTCACCTGCGGCAGCAGCGTGGGCGACCACGGAGCGGAGTTCAGCGCCGAGTTGCCGCCCTGATAGAACACATTGCCATGCGGCTGGGCAGGATTGAAGTTACGAAACGCTCCTCCTCCACCGCCGCCGCGTCCACCGCCTCCTCCGCCGCCTCCACGTCGTCCGCCGCCGCCGCCGCCGCCGAAGCCACCGCCCATCATGCCTCCCAGCATGCCGACGATCGCGTTAGTCGGATCGCCGCCGGGCCCCATCTGTCCGCTGGTGCGGGCCCGCGCGACCGCGTCTTCCACGCGCTGCCGGATCTCGTCCTCGCTGAAATTCGCCAGCCCGTTCGTCTGCCCGGCCTGCCCATTGATCGCGATAGCTTCGTCGCCTTCGCTGGCCGCTTCGCCCGTGACCGAGTCGCCGAGATTACCCAGATTTGGCAGCGAGACATCGCTGTTCGCCGCGCCCGCGCTCGCATCTGTTACTCCCATGTCGCCGGCACTCAGGCTCAGGCTCTGCAGGCCGCCGCCTGCGCCGATTGGATTCGCGCTCGCGGTCTGGCGCGCCTCCGCCGCTGCCACGCGGCTCGCCAGCTCCAACCCGAAGTTTGAGGTCTTGACCAGCGCCGCGCCTGCGGTCGCATCGCTCCCGGTCAGCACGACCTCCTGCGTTACCGGCGCGAACCCCGCAATCTCCGCACGCACCACGTAGCGGCCGTTGTGCGGAATCGACATCGCATAGGCGCCGTCGATACTCGTGGCCGCTGCATATCTCTTGCCTGTCAGGGTGTTCGTCGCAGTCACCGCGACTCCCGGCAACGCAACGCCGCCAGGCTTGCCAACCGTGCCCGCAACCACGGTTCCGCGAATCGTCCCTCCCTGCGGAGTTGGCGCAGAGGCTTGGGACGTCTGCCCAGGCGAAGCTGTCGACGACGCAGCCTGTCCGGCGGCCGCAGCTCCACCCGGCGTTGCCTGCGCCACCAGCGCAATCGGCGTCAGTGAGGCCATGCAAATAAGAACTATCCCTCTGCTCGTCCGTAGACTCAAGCAATTCCTCCAATGTCCAGCGTGTACATCACGACTCCGCACCCATGGGGTACGTCTTCAATCCATGCCTTCGCCCGGCTATCCCGAGCTATCTGGCGGTTATCCGGGTGGCTATTTGGGCGGTTGTGCTCCCGGCTGCGCAGTGCCCGCTCCTCCGTTGACGCCCGGCTGCTGGCCATCGCGCCGCCGCCCGGTGCCGGCCGACATGACGGTGAGCTCCTTCGGCACAAAATTGCCATTCTTTATCGCGCCCGGGCCTTCCACGCGATCGCCAACTTTAATGTCGGCCAGCGTTATGCTCTCGCCGCTCTCGACATTGGCAGCGGAGGGTACGGCGCTCGCGCCTGACCCGGCTCCGCGATTCATATTGAGTCGCCCGCGCCGGAACGATGTTCCCTCATCGAAGCCAATGGTCTGCGAGACGCCGTCGGGCCGCTCTATCGTCATGGTGGCGTTGTCCAGATCGATCGCCGTCACCCGGCCTGCGATCAGCGTCTTGCCCAGGTTGGCGAGCTCCTGCTTGTGCTGCTCTTCCATCTTCTTCATCTGCTCGGCGTCGATCGCCATCACCATCGCCGCATGCAATGTCTTGTTGGGCGCATCCAGGTTGCCCATGGCCATCACGCCATCGCCCGGCTTCACGTCGCTCAGCTTGATGCTGACGCCCCGCCCGCGCATCAGCCGCGTATTGTCCGTCGTCACAACCTGATAGGTAGTTCCGTCCTCGGCTTTAATCGTCAGGTTCGCGCCCGAGACCGCTGTCACCGTCCCGCCCACGCGCTGCATTCCCGCAAACCGTCCGCGCCCGGCCGCCTGCCCGCCGGGCTCCTGCGCGCGTGCCCGCACTGCCCACACGCCCCCCAACAGCATCAGCATAAGCGCGACGCCCATAACTCTTGCGGGAATCACTTGCCGTTTCATGACTTCCTCACCCCTGTTCGTAGGTTGCTATGGGGTAAGACACGAATGGAGGCACAGAAGACGCGGCACGCCGCAGAAAATCTGCGCGCATGCTCAATGGTCCGACCCTGAGACGTTTACACTCCTCCCTATGCCGACCCCCGAACTCGCCATCCGATCCGGCCCCCATCAGGAGCACCATTTCCAGTCCTCCGACGCCGTACGCGATGTAGTCATTGGCCTTTCCGACGGCCTCACCGTCCCCTTCGCGCTCGCCGCCGGCCTGGCTGGCGCGGTCGCTGCGACCCGAGTCGTCGTCCTCGCCGGCCTGGCCGAAATCGCCGCCGGCTCCATCGCCATGGGTCTGGGAGGCTTCCTCGCCGCCCGCGGCGATGCCGAACACTTCGCCTCGGAGAAGCGGCGCGAAGAGTCCGAGGTCGTCGATCGCCCCGGCGACGAAGCTGAAGAAATCTACGAGATCTTTTCGGCCTATGGCGTCTCGCGAGACGACGCGACCCCGGTCCTCCATTCGCTGCAAGCCAATCCGCCCGCCTACGTCGATTTCATGATGCGCTTCGAGCTCGGCCTTGAAGAGCCCGCGCCTTCGCGCGCCTGGCGCTCGGCTCTGACCATCGCACTCGCTTACATCGCGGGCGGAGCCATTCCGCTCGCTCCTTATCTCCTGGACCATGAAATGTTTCAGGCGTTGCAAATCTCCGTGGGCATCACGCTCATCGCGCTGCTCATCTTCGGCGGTCTCAAGGGCCGTCTGCTCGGCTCCTCCGTCATCCGCAGCGCGCTTCAGACGATGCTCATCGGAGGACTCGCGGCGGGCGTGGCCTTCGCCCTGGCCCGTCTGCTCAGCAGCCCGGCCTAGCCTCCTGATCCTTCGCGCGGTATGGACGCATCCAATACACCGGCCCGGGCGTACACTTCGCGATAAGCTGCCGCCGCCGCGCCCCTCGGGTCCCCCCTGCGAGAGCAACTGTGTCGCTCCCGCACGCATCGCACCTGCAACCTCGAATCACCTCAGGAGCAGCTCTCCATGCTGACCCAGCAGCTAGTCGCAGCCTCGTTGCTTACCCACTTCCGGGCCGTCCGGTCCGCGACCATGCAGTTCTGTGCGCCGCTCACTCCCGAGGACATGATGGTGCAGTCCTGCGCCGAAGCCTCGCCCGTCAAATGGCACCTCGCGCATACCTCGTGGTTTTTTGAGACCTTCATCCTCAGCGAATTCGTCGCGGCCTATAAGCCGTTCCACACCGACTTCCGCTGGCTCTTCAACAGCTACTACAAGGCGCTCGGCGAGATGCCGGAGAAGCGGCTGCGCGCCTCCTTCTCACGCCCTTCGCTGGAGCAGATCCTCGCCTATCGCGAGCACGTCGACGCGGCGATCGTGCGCCTGCTCGAACAGGGCCCCGAGGACGAAGCTCTCCGCCGCATCGCGCTCGGTCTCGAACATGAGCAGCAACATCTCGAGCTCGCCGCGACAGACATCAAGCACGCCTTCTATACCAACCCGCTGCGCCCCGCCTATCGCGCCGGCACACCCACACTCTCTGCCGAAACCATCGCTCCTCCAATCGAATGGCTCAGCTTCACGCCCGGCAGCGAAGCCGCACCCGGCCTTGTCGACATCGGCGTAACCCCCGACCCGTCTGCCATCGACAGCTTCGCCTTCGACAACGAGACCCCGCGCCACCGCGTCTATCTCGCTCCCTTCCGCCTCGCCTCCCGCGCCGTCACCTGCGCCGAGTACCTCGCTTTTCTCGACGAAGACGGCTACGGCCGCCCCGAGCTCTGGCTCTCCGAGGGCTGGGACACCATGCGCGCGCAGGGCTGGAACGCTCCGCTCTACTGGCAGCGCGACCCAGCCACCAAGTCCGGCTGGAGCGTCTTTACGCTCAACGGCACTCGACCGCTCGAGCATCTCTCCGAGACGCCCGTCTGCCACCTCAGCTTCTTTGAGGCCGATGCCTTCGCACGCTGGAGTGGATGTCGTCTCCCCATCGAGTTCGAGTGGGAGTTCGTCGCCGCGCAGTATCCTGTCGTCGGCAATCTGCTTGACTCTAATCTTCTCGACGCCAGCGCTTTCCATCCCGTGCCCGCCGTCGCGCTCGACAACGGCCAGCAACCTCAGCAGCTCTTCGGCAACGTCTGGGAGTGGACTGCCTCGCCCTACACCGGCTACCCTGGCTATCATCCGCTGCCTGGCGCGCTCGGCGAATACAACGGCAAGTTCATGAGCTCGCAGATGGTGCTCCGTGGCGGCTCCTGCGTTACGCCCGCGAGCCACATCCGCGCCACCTATCGCAACTTCTTCCAGCCGGCGACCCGCTGGCAGTTCAGCGGCTTGCGTCTCGCGCGAGATGCCCGAAGCTGACCAGGAGCTGACCCGCACGCATAGCCCACGCCGATAGATCGAAATCTCTAACAGAGAACGCAAACTCCCGCCGTCGAGCATCCAACTCTGAGACGTCGGCAAAACTTTTGGGGCTGTACCAGATAATGTCGTGAGGATCTGGTATGGCGAGCGGGTTTCGTAAGAGTCGTTTGTCGTGGGGCAAGCAGGTTCGCTTGGTGGAGCATTTTGTGGCCGGCAGCACAGCGCGGACTGCGGCGGAGCTGAT
>DATCFM010000098.1:0-30121 GCA_036509515.1 Acidobacteriaceae bacterium | reverse complement strand
CGCCGGCTTCACCTACCTGCTGCCGCATCGCCTCTGGCCCGCGAAGAATCAGGCGAAGAGTTAAGTCGCAAACTCCTGTCCGATCCACGACCGCAACGCCTCCATGCTGGTCTCGCGGCCCAGAAACTCCTCGACAATCTGTCGCGCCGGTTTAGATCCTCCCGGCTCCAGCACGGTCGCCCGATAGCGCCGCGCCACCGGCCCCGTCAGCAGGTCCTCCCCATGCTGCTTCGCAAATTCGGCAAAGAACTCCAGCGCAATCACCTTGTCGTAGAGATACGTGTAGTAGTTCGACGTGTAACCGACAAGATGCGTAAACGCCGCGTACATGCGGTTGCCATCGACGAACTCATACTGGCTGAAGCGGTCGTAGCCCTCGCGCAGCAGCGTGTCCAGATCGATCTCACCCGCGCGGCGATCGTGCGTCTCCATCGAGTACGTCGCGTACATCACCTGCGTCAGCGTGCTCAGCGCGCGGCCCTGGGCGCTGGCCCGCGTCATGCGCGCCACCGTCTCCTCGGGAATCGGCTCGCCCGTCTGATAGTGCTTCGCGAAGCTGCGCAACACATCCGCGCGCTCGAAGAACTCCTCCAGCATCTGCGACGGCACTTCGACGAAGTCGCCCTCGGTCGCGATCCCGCTCTGTCCAGCCCAGCGCTGCTGGCCGCCAAGGATCTCGTGCATCAGATGGCCGAACTCGTGAAAGAACGTCACCACATCGGAGTACTGCATCAAACCTGCATCGTCATTCTCCGGATTCTTCTCGTCTGGCTTTGGCTGCGGGAAGTTGCAAACGAGCGAAGCCTCCGGGATCTGCCGTCCACGTACTCCACCCACCAGCGAGCACTCCGAAAACCACTTGCTCTTGCCCTCGCGCGGATGCATGTCGAGATAGATCCGCCCGATGCTCACGCTGGAATCTTTCGTCTCATCGAAGACGTCGAACGCCTTCACGTCCGCATGCCACACCACGGCTTCTTGTTTGCGCTCGAAACGAGCGCCGAAGAGTCTCGCTGCAATCGCCAGAACCCCCGCCTCCACCTGCTCGAACGGAAAGTACGGCCGCACGCTCTGCGAATCGAAGTTGAAGTGCGCGCGGCGATACTGCTCCTCCCAGAAGCGCGCATCGCTCAACGTAAGCGGCAGCGCCCCCGCGTAGCGCTCGGGATCACTGGCACTACGTTCGCGAACGAATGCCTCCAGCTCCTCAAACTCTCGCTGCGATGTCTCGCGCGCGGCCTTCTCCACCTCATCGAGAAAACGGCGCATCTTCTCAGCCGAGCCCATCATCTGGTCGACCGTCGCCAGATCGGCCCAGCTCCGAAAGCCCAGCACCTCCGCCATCTCCTCGCGCGTCTTCAGCAGATCGAGCAAAACCTCGCGATTCTCCGGATAGCCGCGGCCGCTGTAAGCCAGATACATTCGACGGCGCAGCTCACGGCTGGCGGCATACGTCATCACCGGCGTCATCTCCGGCGGATCGGTTATCAGCGTAATCGGTCTCTCAGCGGTCAGAACCCCCTCGCCGCGCGCTCCCTCCGACTCCCGAACCCCATGCCGCTCAAGAAAATCCGCCGGCAACCCGCGCAGCTCATTCGCATCCTCCACTTCGATCCGCCGCACATCGTCCTGCACCTTGCGGCTGAAGCGCATGCTAAGCTCCGTGGAGCGGTCCGCCAGCGTGCGAATCCGCTCGCGTGTCGCATCATCGCGATCCACGCCCGCCAACCGGTATCCAAGCAGCGTGCGCTCCAGGTAATATCGCGTCGCCGCATCCTCCGCGCCTGCATCCAGCGCCTCTAAAGCGTGGTACACGTCGCGATTCAGGCTCAGCTTCACGCCCTCGGCGCTAATCGCCTGCAACAGTGACTGCGCCACATCGCGCACCTCCGCCAGCGGATGCACCATAAACATGACATGCGCCTGGCTGCCGGCCATGCGCAGATGCCAGCCGGCACGGTCGTAGAGCTCAAGCGTCTCCGCGGTCGTACGGCTCTCCGGATTCGTAACCAGATCGTCGATGCTCCGCCGCGAAGCCTCAAGATGCGTCTCAACCCATTCCTGCGCCCTCGCAGGCTCGTTCAGCCCGGCCCACAGATGCAGCGCATCCGCCGCCCCGAATTTTGAAGCCTTCTCCGAATCCTGGCTCGTCTTCATTACCATCTCGCTCCTATCTCCTCGCTGTTGCCATTCTCTACGAGATCGGATGCGCGTGTCTGCCGCGGGTTTCGGCGCCAGATTGCGCTGCATGCGCCCCGCGCTGGTCCTACAATGGGAGCCACATGCGCTTCCTCATCGTTCTGCTTGCCATCGCCGGACTCATCGACTCCGTCCTCGCGCTCCGCATTCATCAGGCCGACCCCAACGCCGCTCCGCCCTGCGCGGTCACGGCGAAGTGGGACTGCGGCACCGTCAATCACTCGCGCTTCGCCGTCTTTCCTCCCATCGCGTTCGACGAGCCGGCAAACTCGAAGCAATTTCATATACCGGTGGCCACATTAGGTATCATCGGTTACGCCTTGATTGCCATTGTCGCGCTCACCGACCAGCTTTGGATTACGCTCCAACTGGCAGAGATCGGTTTCGCCTTCGCCGCATTTCTCAGCTACATGGAGGCCTACCTCCTGCAGAGGTGGTGCATCTATTGCGTATGGTCGCAAGGATTGATTACCGCAATTCTGCTCTGCACGATCGTCGCGCTCCTTCTCAAACATCGTCGAACGCGCCGCCTTGAGCATTCCGCGGTCGTCGTTCCTTGATTCATTATTGATTCCTGCCCACCGGTCCACCGATTCACTCAGGACTCCCCGCCATGTGGCCCAAGGCTCTCGCACAGCTATTCGAACTCCTCCCGCACATCGCCCGCTTATTGCCTGCAGCAGACCGCTTCTTGCAGTCCAAAACAGCGGGCGAGGAGTCCACGCACAAGGCGCTGGCGCAGATGGCTGAAGATATTAGCGGCGATCTGCGCCGCGCGACCGCATCCCATGAAGGTCTCTATCGCCAGCTCAACGAGCAGGGCGAGCGGCTGGCGCAGGTAGAAGCCGCGGCCCAGGCGGCCCGCGCAGCCGCCGAATCTGCCGAGGAGCGCGCCGCCGGTCTCGAGCGCCGCGTCGCAACCAGCAATGCACTGCTCGCGATTCTGCTGCCGTTGATTGTCATTCTCGTCATCCTGACTGTCCTGTTGCTGGTGCGCCGCTGAGCATGCGCCCAGCCGGAGAATCGTTGCCCCCGATCTCTCATCGCCGTCCGCCCTCGCCAAGTAAAACCGCGCGACTGGCTGCGCAGCTTCGCCGTCAACGTCTCGCAAAATCCTCCAGCGCCCGCGCGCGCCAGCTTATCTTTCTTGCGCTGCTCGTTCTGCTGCTGTGGCTCGGCTGGCCCTTCGCGCGCGCGCACCTGCAATCCGTAGCGGTGCTCGATCTCGTCGCCAACAAGCCAGTTCCCTGGCTGTTGCACCGGCTCGTCACCGAACCGATTCAAACCCAGGAGTTGCAACTCTCGCTGCCCAGCGGCACGGTGCGCGCGCGGCTTTATGTGCCCTCGGCTCATCCCAACGCACCGGCGCTGATCGTATTGCACGGCGTGCATTATCTCGGCATCGACGAACCGCGATTGGTCACGTTTTCTTCGGCCATCGCGTCGTGTGGCCTTCGCGTGCTCACACCTGAGCTGCCGGACATTAAGGACTACCATATCGGCGCCAACTCCATCACCACCATCGGCGAGTCGGCTCAGTGGATGGCGCACGCCAACGGCGGCCATCCCGTCGGCGTGCTTGGGCTCAGCTTCTCGGGCGGCCTCTCGCTGCTTGCTGCAACCAATCCCGAGTTCCGTCCCAGCATCAAGTTCGTGGTCGCTGTCGGCTCGCAGGATGAGATGGCTCGCGTCGCCCAGTACTATCGCACCGGCGAGGACATCCAGCCCAACGGAACCGAAGAGATTCTTCCGCCGCATGAGTATGGCGCGCTGGTGCTCGAATACGAGCACCTCGACGAGTTCGTGCCCGCGCGCGATCTCAACGCAATCCGTGCCGTGCTTCGCGCCCATCTTTATCAGGATCCGGCCGCGGAAAAGATCGCGCTCGCGCACCTCACTCCTTCTCAGTCCAACGAGGCCACGCAGTTGATGAACACGGCTTCGCCCGTTACGCGCGCTGCCCTCGCACGAGCCGGGGCGCGCCACATTCAGGACATGGCCGGCGTCAGCCCACACGGTCACCTCGCGCATCTCACCACGCCGGTCTACCTTCTTCACGGCGAGGGCGACAACGTCATTCCTTCGGCGGAGACCGAGTGGATGGAAGCCGAACTTCCCAGTGAGACCCTGAAAGCCGCGCTCATCTCCCCCGTCCTCTCGCATCTCAATCTCGACGGTGCCGGCCCCTCCGCTCTCGATCATGTGCGGCTGGTCCATTTCTTTGCGATGATCCTTCATGCGGCCGAGGCGCGTTGATCCATATCTAAACTCATGTCCGAACTGATCTCTCTTACTGACATCTACGCCGCGCGCGAGCGCATCGCCTCCACCGCCGTGCGCACGCCGCTGCTGCGGCTGACACGCGCTCGCCTGCGCATGGCGGGCTCGCCCGAGCTCTCCGAAAGCGCGGCCAATATCTACCTCAAGGATGAATCCGCGCAGCCCATCGGCAGCTTCAAACTGCGCGGCGCGTACAACAAGATCGCGCAGCTTGCGCCCGCCGAGTTGCAGCGCGGCGTCATCACCTACTCCTCCGGCAACCACGCGCAGGGAGTGGCCTATGCCGCTCGTGCGCTCGGCGCCAAGGCCATCATCGTCATGCCGGAGAACGCGCCGCGCATCAAGCGCGCAGCGACCGAAGCGCTCGGCGCGGAGATCGTCACCGTCGGCCCGGCCAGCACCGAGCGCAGAGAAATGGCGGAGGCGCTGGTCGCCCAACACGGCTATATCATGGTGCCGCCCTACGACGACGACGCGATCATCGCCGGACAGGCGACCTGCGGCCTGGAGATCCTGGAGCAACTCGCCGACGTGGATCTGGTCCTTTCGCCGGTCTCCGGCGGCGGTCTGCTCTCCGGCGTCGCCGCTGCCTGCAAACTCGCGTCCGAGGCGGCCCACCGCCCCGCACCCCAGGTCTGGGGCTGCGAGCCCGAGCTCGCCGCCGACGCCCACGAATCCTTTCAGACGAAGACGCTCGTGGAATGGCCGGCCGCGAAGACCACACGAACCCTCGCCGATGGCCTGCGCACCCAATCGCTCGGCCAGCGCAACTTCGCGCACATTCTGCATTTCGTAGATGGCATCGTAACGGTCACGGAAGATGAGATTCGCACGGCGCTGCGCATCCTGCTCGCCGCAACCTCCATTGCCGCCGAGCCTTCCGGCGCAGTCAGCCTGGCTGCGGCCCTGTTCCACGCCCACGAGCTCCCTTCGGCCACCCAGTCCCCTTCCGCCAAAATCGTCGCCATCGCCTCCGGCGGTAATCTCGACCCCGGCCTTCGCGCCGAGCTTGAACACCAGACCGCCGCAAACCCCGTCTAATGGAATAGATATGTGTCTCTCTCGAAGCGCCGCCGCCGTCACATTTCTTCTGCTTGCCCCCGCCCTGCTGCTGGCGCAAAAGGGAAAGGACCGCAAAAACAACGACAACCAGAGCGGATACGATCGCTCCGCCCGCGCCACCGTCCTGCATGTCGCGAACGTGTACGTGATGGCCGACGCCAGCAATCCGCCCATCACCACCGTCACTCCCGGCCACGAGATCGTCATCTCCGCGCGTAACGGCGACTGGGTCAACGTCTTCGCCAACACTGACACCAAGGACGAGCAGGACCCCGACTCCGAGCCCGAGTTCAAAGACCCCGGCGCCAATCCCGATCCCAGCTCCGGCTGGATACGCGACAAGGGCATCGTGAGCCCGGCGACTCCCAACGGCGACGCAATCCTTTACGGCGCTGCGGCGGAGTTCGAGGCCGAGGCGGCGCAGCCGCATCCGCCCAAGGGCGCCGCGCAGGCCGCGCATCTTCTCTATCGCCGCGTTACCGACTACTTCCCCGACTCGCCCCTCGCCGCCGAAGCCGCCTTTCGCTCCGCCGACATACGCTGGCAGCTGGACAAAGAGGACATCAGCACGCTCCCCAGCGCGCACGAGCAGGACGCATTCCTTCGCCCCCAGCTTTATGAGGGCGATCTCAAACGCGTGATGAAGCTTTACCCGGACTCGCCCTTCGCCGCCCGCTCTGCCTTCGATCTCCTCGACGAGAAACTCTGCGGCGACTGGCAGGGCCTGCCGAAGTGTCCGGAGATGGAGACCAATCTCTATCTCAAGTATGCCGACCGCTACCCTGGCGGCCCCAAATCCGCCGAGGCGCTCTATGACGCCGCCTACCGCCAGGGCGTGTTGGTGACGATGTACACGGTCGATGAGGACAAGAAAAACGCCGCCAAGGCTGCGCAGAACTGCCAGGCCATCGCCGACGAGCTGCGCTCCAAATATCCGAAGTCCGACTATGCCGACCGCGCCGAAAGCATCGCCTTTCGCGTCAAGCAGGGCATCCCCATCTACGGCAGCGATCGCGACTGACGCGCTCACACTTAAAGATGACGGCGTCCTCAGCGGCAGAAGGTAGAATCTGACCCATGTTGCTGAAGATACTGATTCTGGCCATCGTTCAGGGATTCGCCGAACTCCTTCCCATCTCCAGCTCCGCCCACGTAGTCGTCGCCGAGAAGCTGATGGGCATGAATCCATCCTCGCCCGAGATGACGCTCGTCCTCGTCATGCTTCACACCGGCACCATGTTTGCCGTCATCGTCTTCTTCTGGTCGCAGTGGAAGCGCACCTACTTCGTCAGCCGGGACGCCTGCAAACGCTTCATCGTGCGCGCCCTGTGGGCGACGGCCCTGACGGCCGCGGTCGGCTATCCGATCATCGCGGGTCTCGAACACGGCCTGCGCCGCGCTCAACCCGTCGCCACTTCGACCTCCGCTGTCGTGCCGTGCAGCTACGGCAAGGGCGATGTCGAAGACCTCTTCTCCCGCCTGGACATCGTCGCTCCTGCACTGTTCGCCGTTGGCCTGCTGATTCTGTGGGCCAGCCTGAAGGAGCGCGAAAAATCTCCCACCGCCAACCTGAGCTATGAGCGCGCCGCTTCGCGTTCAGGCGAGAACGTCACCTTCAAGCAGGCCGGCTGGATGGGCGCGGTGCAGGGTCTCTGCCTTCCCTTTCGCGGCTTCTCGCGCTCTGGCGCCACCATCTCCACCGGGCTGCTAACCGGCTCGGAACGCAGCCGCGCCGAGCGCTTCTCCTTCGCGCTCGCCGTCATCCTCACGCCGCCGGCAATCGCGCGCGAGGTGATGCGTGTAGTGCATGCTGCGCATGATGCAACCCCGGGCTGCGGCCTGACCAATCTTGACGCGACTGTGGGCGTGTCGCTTCTCGGCATGATCCTTGCCTTTCTCGCAGGGTTGGCCGCTCTGCGCTGGCTCAGCTCGTGGCTGGAGAACGGCCGCTGGTACTGGTTCGGCATCTACTGCATTCTCGCCAGTGGCGTCGTCTTCTATCTCCACCACATCGGCTACTAGCGCCTTTCCGTCGACAGACGCAAAAAAAGCGGCCGCCAGGCCGCTTCTCTTGCAACCCCGTTTCGTTGCGGCGTCAGGCCGCAGCCGACATATCACGATGATTCTTCACATAGTCATGCGAGCTTTCGATGTGCGCCTGCTGCTCGGTGAGAAGCTGCCGAACCGGCAGCGGAAGATCATGCTCAAGCGCATCTTTGTACGCCTTCTTCGCGACGTCCTCGCCCTGTTCGGCGCTCGCCAGCAGCTCGTGGTCGCTGGAGCCGAACTTCGCCTTCAGATCTCCCCACGCTCGATGCAGAGTCCCGGCAGTCGTTCCTGATTCCTTCACGTCCGCCATGCCCGCGCGGTGCAACTCGTTCTCAAGCTCGGCACGGAAGTTGGCGCGCTTCAGGCTCTCGGCCAGAAAATAGCGCTTCAACGTGTCATTCTTGAGATGCTCGCCAATGTCGGCAAAACCCTTCTGTCCATCCTGCAGAACCTTGATCACGTCCAGCAGGACGCGCTCGGTCTCCTGATTTTTTTCCGATCCATCCAACCTGTTTGCCATGACTTCCTATCCTTGCTTCAAGATGCTGTCTCGAAATGCCGCCGATCGGGTCTCCGGTTGGGCGCGATTCTCCTTCGCCGGCAGCAAGGGAGAGAAATCGCGAAAATCTCCCTCCCCGATCATGGGGCATTGTTCCTTTGCCTCATCTCTGGGGCAAAGAACCTCTGTAGCTAGATGCAAGCTTTGCGGCAGGCGTTGACCGCCTCCACTCGAATGAGTGCGCTCCCGCTTCTACAACTTTCAAGTCAATAACTTAGCTGTAGGTCACCAGTCTGGTTCCCGCCTCCTCCGCCGCGCAGCGCACCACCGGCTATGGAACAATGGAAGTGCTCTGGTGGTCTCGGGTCCTTCGCTGCGCCTGCGCTCAGTAACGCGCAAGGACGACAGAGGACCATGTGCGCCCATCCATCCATGAAGTCCCAGAGACTCGTCTATTCGCCGACCCGCAGCCGCCGTCTCAACGAGATGCTGGGCCTGATCGTTCTCGTCACCGGCCTCCTCCTTCTCCTCTGCCTCCTCACCTACAATCCCGCCGACCCATCGCTCAACACCGTCGGCGGCGGCGCAGGCCTCCATCCCGCGCATAACTGGACCGGCCTGGTCGGCGGTTATATCGCCGATCTGCTTCTGCAGATGCTCGGCGTCGCTGTGCTGCTCGCGCCTCTTGTGCTGGGCCGCGTTGGCATCGCGTGGCTGCGCTCCCAGCGCGTCGGCTCCATCAAGTCCAAGGCCGGTGGCCTTCTCCTCTGGCTCATCTTCGCGCCCGCCGCCATCGCCTTGCTGCCCGGCGATCTGCTCTGGCGCGGCGCCGTTCCTCTGGCTGGAGTCGAAGGCCGAATCCTCGCCGATCTCCTGATCGAATTCGTCAACTTCCCCGGAGCCGCCGTCATCTGCGCGCTTATGGTCGCGCTCTCGCTCTACCTCACCACCAGCTTCCTGCTCGCGACGGCCCAGGACTGGTTCACCTCGCACTTCGGCTTTGCCGGCAGGCTGCGCGACCGTTACATGGCATGGCGTCTGAGCCGCGCGAACAAAGCCGCTCAACGCGCCACGCGGCCGCGACAGGCAGACGAGGACAACAACTATCTCACCCGCCGCGAGCGCATCGCCCTGCGCGAACGCGTCGCCGAAGAAGCAGCCGTCGCCGCGGCTCCTGAAGACGCGCCTAGCAACACACTTCTGTCGAGCCTCTTCGGCTGGTTCGGCCGCCGCCGCTCCGCGCGCCGCGCCAACCAATTCGACGAAGCAGTCGCCACCCCGCAGACGGCGCCCGGCTCGGTCTGGGAGGCCATTCCGCGCACCAGGGTCGACGCTCCCCAGCCCAGCAGTCTCGCGACCGCTACTGCCGCGGCCGCGCCCTACGCTGCTCAGTTGGCCGCTGCAGCGACCCCGCTGCGCAACGCTGATGCGGATCTCCTCTTCGCCGATCCCCGCGCCACATCGGCTCCTTCACGCGCACACGACGACGGCTGGCTCGACGCCCCGGAACGCAAGGCGCCCATTCCACTCTTCCCCAGGCGATCAACCGCAGCCGACGCCGCGATGCCCGATCCGCAGCCCACCCGCATGCCGCAGCGTCCCGTCTCCGTGCCACCACCGCCCATGCCCTCGCCCGTCGCCGACATCCGCGAGCAAAATATCGCCTTCGGCAAGCGCGCCGACGCCGACGTCCGTGCCATCGCGCTTCCGCCCAAGTCCGTACGCGGCTATAAGCTTCCTTCCAGCTCGCTGCTCTTCCGCAGTACGGAACAGACCACCGTTCGCGAGGACGCCCTGCGCGAAGAGGCGCGCGTCCTCGTCGAAAAGTGCGCCGAGTTCGGCGTCGACGGCAACGTCGAGCAGATCAACCCCGGCCCCGTCGTCACCACCTTCGAGTTCCGCCCCGACGCCGGCGTCAAGTACTCCCGCGTCACCGGCCTCGCCGACGACCTCTGCCTCGCCATGGCCGCCGAATCCATCCTCATCGAGCGCATGCCCGGCAAATCCACCGTCGGCATTCAGGTGCCCAACTCCGAGCGCGAGACCATCTGGCTCCGCGATGTCGTCGAGTGCGAGAGCTTCGTGCAATCGAAATCGAAACTGCCCATCGCCCTCGGCAAAGACATCAACGGCCGCATCGTCACCGCCGACCTCGCCTCCATGCCGCACGTGCTCATCGCCGGCTCCACAGGCTCGGGCAAATCCGTCGCCATCAACGCCATGATCATGAGCGTGCTCTTCAAGTCCACACCCGAGCAGGTGCGCATGATCCTCGTCGATCCCAAGCGCGTCGAACTCGGCATGTACGAGGGCATTCCCCACCTCTTCACGCCCATCATCACCGAAGCCAAGCTGGCCGCCAACGCCCTCCGCAACGCCGTCAAGGAGATGGAGCGCCGCCTCAAGCTTCTCGCCGCCAACCACGTCCGCAACATCGACCAGTTCAATAAGCTCTTCGAGAACGGCAGTGAGTACCTCTTCGAGGACGTCAATCAGGAGCCGCTGCCCTACATCATGATCATCATCGACGAGCTCGCCGATCTCATGATGCTCGACCGCGCCAACGTCGAAGAGGCCATCACCCGCATCGCGCAGATGGCGCGCGCGGTCGGCATTCATCTCGTGCTCGCCACCCAGCGCCCTTCGGTGGACGTCATCACCGGCCTGCTCAAAGCCAACGTCCCCACGCGCATCAGCTTCCGCCTCTCCACCAAGGTCGACTCGCGCACCATCATCGACTCCAACGGAGCCGAGTCGCTGCTTGGCCGCGGCGACATGCTCTACCTTCCGCCCGGCACCAGCCGCCTGCAGCGCATTCACGCTCCCTTCGTCACCGAAAAAGAGATCAACGCTATCACCGAGTTTTGGCGGGCACAAGGCGAGGCCGAGTACGTCGAAGGCTTCCTCGAAGGACCGAAGGATGAGAAGGGCGAAGGCGGCTCAGGCAGCGCCAACGACGGCGAAGAAAGCGATCCGATGTTCGACGATGCCGTCCGTCTGGTCTTTGAATTCGGCAAAGCCTCGACCTCGCTTCTACAGCGCCGCCTGCGCATCGGCTACGGCCGCGCCGCTCACCTCATCGACATGATGGAGCAGGACGGCCTCGTCGGCCCAGCCGACGGCTCCAAACCCCGCGAGATCCTCAAGCCACCCAGCTACTACGCCGAAGTCGACACCGCCATGCGCTAGGCGCGAGCCCCCAACTTCACCTATCGGCTTGGATCGGACACCCGGCAGTGTAGGCTTTTATCGCGTCGGAGGCACTTTAAGAGCGGTGCACGAGCGTACACTTGCCGCGACCGGAAAACAAAATGGAAATTCAGGACAACGGCGAACGATCATGAACCGTGAACGAATCTTGGAAGTAGCTCTGACGATGCTCGGTGCAGTATTGCCGATCATTACAGCGCCCGGCGCATGGGCACAACAGAGCACGCCGCCAGCATCCGATCAAAAGATGAATCGAAGCAGGGAAGCAACAGCCCAGCCTTTGAAGCTGCAGTGTAGCGGGCCACCAGCGTCCGATCAAAAGAGCATCGCCGTCTTCGAACAGCAAGCTGCCAAAGGCGATGCTGCGGCGCAATGCGGCCTGGGGAAGATGTACGCCCTAGGTCAAGGTGTGCCCCGGGACAACGCTCAAGCGGCGCTTTGGTATCGCAAGGCGGCGGAGCAAGGCTACGCTAAGGCGCAAGACTACCTTGGCTATTTGTACTACGACGGCCAGGGTGTTCCCCAGGACAACACGCAGGCGGCAGTGTGGTATCGCAAAGCGGCCGAACGAGGCGACGCCAACGCGCAATTCATGCTCGGGGAGTTGTACGCCGACGGCCAAGGTGTTCCGCATGACTACGCTCAGGCTGCTTTTTGGTTCCGCAAAGCGGCAGAGCAAGGCGATGCTGGCGCGCAAGACGCCCTTGGCGAGGCGTACAACGACGGCTTAGGAGTGCCCCAGGACTACGCGGAAGCCTACTTTTGGATTGATCTAGGGGTTGCTGGCGAGCTGGACGCCTCGATAAGGAAAAACGATGCGGCCTACCGGGATATGGTGGCATCTCATCTGACGCCAGCCGATCTATCCCGCGAACAGGAACGGGCGCGGAAGTGGTTTGAGGAGCATCAGACGAAGCCACAATGACGGAAGTGCCTGTTCCGCATACAGCACTCGGCGTCTAGCCCTTGGCACCCCGAAGCCGCTCCCGAATGAGTTCAGCAACATCAAGAAGCTGTTTGACCCTACCCGGCAATGCGCGCCGTTTACGCTCCTGAATGGCAGCTTGTTCTCCCTTGGAGGTCAATTTCAGATTGTTGAAGAAGACCCCGTCGTCGTTCCTTGATCGCTTGCCTCGAATAAGCCCGCGAACAATATGCTCCTCAATTACGCTGCTGACGTGAGCAAATGCGGTTCGATACTCCGGAGCGGTAATTTGGAAGTTGGGATTCAGTCTCTGTGTCAACGTGTGTGACGAGAAGGTAACGTTTGGCCACTCGTAGAGTGCGATCAAAACGTCACCCTCAGTACCCTCGAATACAAGTTCGGGCTGCGACATCTAGTTCACCCCCTTCTAACTTACTAGCCGGGTGCCTGCTGTAGTCCAGAATGGCCGCCGCCGCGTCCATAGTGCGCCGAAGATCACCAGCAGAATAAACAGCAGGTGAAACATCGACGCGCACGCCGCCAATACGCCCATCACCTTGCCCCAGCCAATAAGCCTAAGCGCGCGCGGGTTGACGCCGCAGCCACCGCAGCACATCCGCGCGCACGCGTTCATAGCTTGGCTCGCCCTTCGGATAGCGCGCAATCGTCCCATGCGCTTTGCCTGTATACCAGTTCAGCGAGAAATCATCCTTCGCCACAAGCCGCTGATCGTCCTGGCCGATCCGCACATCCCCCGGCTTCAGCGCCGCCTGCGCCGCCGCCGTCGGCTCCAGCGAGATGAACTCCTCGACGCGGCCCGCAGGCGAGAATCGCTCAAAGTTATAGCGCGTCTCCGAACGCCCCACCGGCACAAAATACTCGCGCACCAGCCACCGCTGTCCATGCACCTCGAACCCATCGATCACATCGCTCTCGCGCGCGCTGATCCCCGGCGCTCCTCGTTCGCGAGCTCCGCGAAGCACAGCGCGCTCGCGCTCGAACTCACTCCACCGTCCCAGCGCCGCCTCCACGATCACCAGGTTTTTATGCGCAATCCATAGCTGCGGCTGCGCTGCCACCACCCGCCGATAGTCCAGCTCCGCCGCCTCATACTCATGCAACGCCAGCTCCGCATCGGCCAGCCCCAGCTCTGCATCGACATCACCCGAATGCGCCCGCAGATAGATCTGAAACTCCTCCTTCGCCCGGCCATACTCCTTCGCAGCCAACGCCTGCTTCGCCGCCGTAATGCCGCTCGCCGCAGCAACACCATCCGGAGCCGTCTGCGCACAAGCATTGGCCACCCCCAGCACCACGCACGAAACCAACGAAACCATCGCCATCGCGAACAGCACCTGCGAAACTCTCGCCTTTAAACCCGGCACCCGCATCAGTCCGCCCTTCCCTGCCTATGCCGCACCCGCTGCAATACCACCACGCCGGTGATCAAAGACAACACCAGAAACAGCGCCCACGGCGTCTCCGGATGCTGCTGCCTGTACGGCGCCCCCTCGACCCGCGGCACAAACTGCGGATTGACGCGCTCCGGCCCCAGCACGCCAAGCGCCGGCGAAGCCACGGGACGAAAGCTCCGCGCATACGCATATACAGGAGCCCGCAATCCTTCATCGCCGTACCGCAACGTATAGGATGCGCCCGGCCTCGCCTCGAAGCACACCCTCCGCTCTCGCATCTGAAGCTCGACTCGCTCAATCGGCAGCGGCGCCTCCGCTCCATTGCGAAGGCTCGCCAGCACCTTCGCCGCCGAGCGCAGATTCGAGCCCAGCGTCGCATCCACAAACAGACGCTGCGCATGGATCGGCGGCATGCCCTCCGGCATCGCCTCGCGCGTCACGCGAAACACCTCGCCCGACACAGACTCAGCCGCACCCACCGAGCCATACCCACTACTCATCGGCGTCGCCGCAATCAACACATCGCGGGAAAAATTGCGCGTGAACTTCGGGTTGAGATCGAAGCGCACGCGCTCCAGCGGAACATGCGCCGGCACCGTCAACGTAGCCAGCGACAACAAACCTTGCGTGTCGATGCTGGAGGTCGCCGCGACCGTCGTATAGATCGTCTGCCCATTGCGATCCGGAGGAACCTCCGCGCCCGTGACAATACCGGCAGGGAGCTGCGAAAGCGGACGTCCGCTCAGGTCGGTCAGTCTCAGCTCTATATGCAGACTCGAATATTTAGACTCGGGCAGCAGCAGGCTCGTGGAGCGCGCCAACCCCTGGCTGCTCATGTCGAAGACCGGAAAAGCTCCCAGCAGCCTCGGCTCCCTTCCCTGCCCATCCGATCCCCAAACCTCCGCCGCGCCCAGAAAATCTTTGGCATCGAGCTGCAGATCGACCTCGGTATAAGCGCGCCACGGCATCGCCAGATCGAAGACCACCTGACCATCGCGAATCGCCGCCCCGCCCACCGTCGCCCTCTCGGCTGGCTCGGCTCCACTCTCCGTCAGCGCAAACGGCGTCTCCACCTCCGGCTTGCCCGCGCGGCTCGCGAACAGCCGAAGATCCTCAGTCGAGCTGCTGGCCGCATGGGCGAAGACATCTTCATCCAGCGCGACACACGCCTGCCCCGTGGCGCCGGCAGCCAGTTCAACCTCGCGCTCATAGCGCAGGTGCTCCGTCGCGGACCCGCCGCCGGAAGCCCGAGGCCCAATCTGCCACAGCAGCAGAACAGCGAAAAGCGCGGCCCTCAACGATCGTCTCCTGCCCGCGCCCGCGCGCTCTGCCGTCTGTGTTTATCGCTGCGGCTCATCGTTCGCTTCCTGGCTGCTCGCCTAACTGTACTGCCTCCCTCCGCGCACGCACAGCCAGAGTTCTAGAGCGGCGGACCCATCTGGGAACGTCCCCTTTCGCTATTCTCCTTATGGCGCTTTCGCCATTCCCCGTGCGGAGTGGGATAGTCTAGTGGCGTCTATGCCCGCGACCCCGCCGAGCTCGCACATCCTTATTGTCGACGATGACCGAGTCATGGGCGACCTCCTGGTTGCGCTGCTCGCGCACCACGGTTACGGCGTCACGCACGCGCACTCCGGCGCCGAGGCTTTGCAGATCGTCGCCCAGCTCGGGCCGGACCTCGACATCGTCCTCTGCGACATTCACATGCCCGGCCTCAGCGGAAGCGAGCTCGTCTCCGCTCTCATCCAGGCGCGCCAGACGAGCGCGCTGCCCTCCGAAACTCTTCTGCTCGGCATGAGCGGGAGCGCGCCCTCCCAGGCCGAGGCCGATCTCTTCGACCGCTTTCTGCAGAAGCCCTTCGCCGTCGAGGACGTTGCCGAAGCCATCGAGCAGGCCCGCGCGCAGCGTGTCGATCTCCACTCATCCCCGGCGCCTTCTCGAGTCTCGGCGGCCTCGGCCCCAGTGCAGACAAATAACTCCGCCCTCCCTCCCCTCGATGAGCGCACCTTCACGCAGCTTCGCTCCAAACTTCCAGATGATCAGCTTCGCCAGCTTTATTCGATGACGCTCGACGACGTGCGCCAGCGCCTCGAACGCATGGCCGCCGCCGAACAGCGCGGCGACAAGGCCACCGTGCGCAGCGAAGCTCACTCCATCAAGGGCGGCTGCGGTATGGTCGGCGCCTTTGAGCTCCAGCAGCTAGCTGCTGCAACCGAAGGGGGTTCCGCGCTGGATACCTCTGCCCTTGCGGATTTCAGTCGAGCCTGTCAGCGGCTCCAGCGTATGCTGGACGAAAGATTGTAGCGACCGCACTCAGTCGCTCGGAGAGCTCAGAGACGATGCCTACACCCGTACTGCGCAAGCCCGTTCCCAGCCAGACGCCCGCTTCTCATCACACTCACTCCACCATGCGCATCGTTGTCGCCGACGATCATCCGGTCGTTCGTTTCGGCGTCAAGAACATGCTCATGAGCGAGCCGGGCTTTGAGGTCGTCGGCGAGGCCAACGATGGCGACGAAGCCATCACCATGACCCTCGAAGTCGAGCCCGACATCCTCCTGCTCGATCTCGCCATGCCCAAGCTTCCCGGCCTGGAAGCGATGCGCGCCATCATGAGCCGCTCGCCCCGCGTCAAGATCATTCTGCTCACCAGCCTCATCTCCACCCAGCAGATCATCGAGGCGCTGCAGATCGGCGCACGCGGCATCGTCCTCAAGGACTCCGTCGCCAGCGATCTCGGCGAGAGCCTGCGCGCCGTTCTCTCGGGCGACTACTGGATCGGCGGCAAGCGCGTCGTCAATCTGCTCTCCGCTCTGCATGACCTCATGCAGCAGGCCGCCGCCGTGCCCGAAAAGAAGACCTACGGCCTCACACCGCGCGAGCTCGAAGTCGTCACCTGCATCGTCGAAGGCTGCTCCAACAAGGACATCGCCAAGCAGTTCACGATCAGCGAAGAAACCGTCAAGCGTCATCTCTCCAACATCTTCGACAAGACCGGCGTCAGCACCCGGCTGGAGCTCGCGCTCTTCGCCATTAGCCACAAGCTCGTCGACATCGACGCGTAGAAGTCGTTTCATCAGCAAAGAAGGGCCGCATCCTTGCGGCCCTTTTCTTTATTCCGGGTGATGAAAAACTCAAATTTCGTTAAGGGCACGACTTCAGTCGTGTCATATTTGCTTTGCTTGCAATACGGCTTTAGCCCTGAGGGACGCTCTTTTCCCGGTGCCACTCTTTCAGCATCCTCTTCAGACCCGCCGTAAGCCTTCAAGGTGAACAAGCAACCTCATACAATCGAGCTATGAGTGATCCTCTCTACGACGTCCTCGTCATCGGCGCGGGCCCCACCGGCCTCGCCTGCGCCATCGACGCGCAGAACGAAGGCTTCAAGGTTCTCCTCGTCGACAAGGGCTGCCTCACCAACTCGCTGTTCCACTATCCCGCGCACATGACCTTCTTCACCACGCCGGAGCTTCTCGAAATCGGCAACATGCCCTTCTCCTCGCCCAACCAGAAGCCCACGCGCTCGGAGGCCCTCGAGTACTACCGCAAGGTCGCCGAGCACTACAAGCTCAACATCCTCCAGTACCAGAACGTCGACCAGATCTCCGGCCATGACGGCGATTTCCGCGTCCATACTACCGACCGCTTCGGACGCAACCACCGTTACCGCGCCCGCAAGCTCATCGTCTCCACCGGCTACTACGATCTCCCCAACTATCTCGGCATCACCGGCGAAGATCTCCCCAAGGTCGCGCACTACTATCACGAGCCGCACCCTTACTTCGCGCAGGACGTGCTCGTCATCGGCGGCAAGAACTCAGCCGCCATCGCCGCACTCGATCTCTGGCGTCACGGAGCGCGCGTCACGCTCGTGCATCGCGCCGCGGAGCTTCATCGCCACATCAAATACTGGATCAAGCCCGACATCGAAAACCGCCTCAAGAACGGCGAGATCGCCGCACACTTCAACACTACGGTCAGCGAGATCGCCGAGGACAGCGTCACGCTTGAAACGCCCGGTGGCCCCAAGGTCCTTCCCAACCAGTTCGTCTTCGCGCTTACCGGCTATCATCCGGACTTCTCTTTCATCGAATCGCTCGGCATCAAGCTCGACGAGGCCAACGCCCGCTGCCCCATCTGCAACCGCAAGACGCTCGAGTCCAACGTCCCCGGAATCTATCTGGCCGGCGTCATCGTCGCGGGCGAGCGCACCAACGAGATCTTCATCGAAAACGGCCGCTTCCACGGAGCCCTCATCGCCAAAGACCTCGCCCACAAGCTCGGCGATCCAGCCGCAAACTAGCCTCGAAATTCCGCGGCCCCCCGAAAAATCTTGTCAAGCCCCGAAACCACCTAACTCCATGCAAACAAAGAGAAAAATCGGTGCACATTAATTCCACTCAACTCTCTATAATAGAAATAGAGATCAAAACCCCTACGAATCTGGGTGCCCCATTCATGACGACAGCCTTATCGTCGGCATGGGTGGGGTTCGATGTCAGGGGTCACCACAGAAACCACCGCAACCCACTCATTCCAGAGATTTTGCCCACAAAATCTCTGGAGTCAATATTTTACGGCGAAAAATAGCTGTAAACTGCTGACTCCAAAGGATCGACGACAAAGAGGGTGAGGGGGGACCCCCTACCCGACCACGCGTCTCCGAAACCCGCGCATGCCGAGCCAGGTCAACAGAGCCAGAAAGAAGATCAGCAACGCCAGGATCATCGCCTCGGGCATATGCCCCATCGAAGGTGTCAGCGCCGCGCGCAGCCCTTCGCTGATGTACACAATCGGATTCGCGAGCACGCCAATCTGCAGCCAGCGCAGCGTCCCCAGCGCCGCCCACGGATAGTACACGCAACCCAGAAACGTGATCGGAACCACGACCACGCCAAACACAAGACCGATCTGTTTCGGCTGCACCGAAGTCCCGATCGTCAGTCCCAGCGCGCCCGAAAGCAGGCTCGCCAGAATCAGCACCGCGATCAGAAACGGCCAGCTCGCCACGTGCGCAGTCACCGGTGTGCTCGGAATATAGTACGCAAGCGGAAAGACAAGTCCCGCCGCGACGATGCTCTGCAACGCCGAGAAGACGATCTTCTCCGCAGCCACCGCGCTGATCGGCAGCGGACACATCACACGGTCATCGATCTCGCGCGTAACGCCGAACTCCTGCGCCAGCGGCAGCGCCACCGCCGCAATGCCCGAGAACATGATCGCCACAGCCATCAGGCCAGGCAGAAGCACCGTCCCAAAGCTGCCGCCGGCCGCAACCATGTTGGCCGTGGGATTCAACGCTCCACCGCCCGATATATGCGGCATGACATAGGTGAAGACAAACAGAAACAGTAGAGGATTCATCGCGACGCGGACAAGAAACGGTCCAACTTCGCGGCGCAGCACGAAGACGTCGCGCAGCATGAGACCCAGGAACGCGCGCGTATAGGTGCCGCGCCGCCCAATTCTCTTCTGTGCCGTCGCTCCACTCAAGGCTCCATCACCCTTTCCCGCACCTTACTCACGCAGATCGCGGCCAGTTAGACGGATGAAAACAGTCTCTAAACTTGGTTCGTCCGTACTCACATCGCGCAGCCCGAAGGCGTTGGCGATGGTTACGACCCGAGGCAGCAGCTCTTCCTGCGCTCGCGCCAGCACGCGCAGTCCGCTGTCGCTCGGCTCAACGCCCGTGACTCCTTCCAGCGCGCGCAGTTGCCTCGACAGAGCCTCTGTATCCATACCCTCGCGAAGCCGCAGGTTGTACAGCTTGTCGCCGCCCACGCTCGCCTTGAGCGCAGCAGGAGTATCTTCGACCAAAATCTTGCCATGATCGATGATGGCCACACGATCGCACAGCGCATCGGCCTCTTCCATATAGTGCGTCGTCAGCACCACGGTGATGCCCTCGTCGCGCAGCGCGCGCACAGCCGCCCACATGGCGATGCGGCTCTGTGGATCGAGCCCTGCGCTCGGCTCATCCAGAAACAGCACGCGCGGCCGGTGTGCAATCGCGCGCGCAATCTGCAACCGCTGCGCCAGCCCTCCGCTCAGTTGCTGCGGATAAGCGTCCGCTCGATCATGCAGGCGAAACTGTTCCAGCAGCGTACTCGTTCGCTGCCTGGCTTCGGCAGCATCCATTCCGAAGTACAGGCAATGGAACCGGATATTCTCCGCGACAGTGCAGGAGCGGTCCAGCGTGTTGTACTGTGGCACAATTCCCATCGCACGCCGGGACATCGCCGGGTGTGCGACCACATCCACGCCCGCGATGCGCACCGTGCCCGCCGTCGGCACAACCCGCGTCGTCGCAATGGAGATCGTCGTCGTCTTGCCCGCGCCGTTCGGACCGAGCAGGCCATACAACTCCCCCGCCGCAACCTGCAGGTCAATGCCGTCCACTGCCGTTACGGGCGGTTTACCGGCATAAACCTTGCGCAATCCATGTATGTCAACGATCGGTTCGCTCACGCAGCCTCAATCCCACCGCAGATTCTATCTGCTCAATAGCGCAAGAGTATCGGACCGTCGTGCAAAGACCGACGGTATCGCTCTGGTCATACAATAAAGAGTTGGTACTCTCGATGACTCCGATCCAGCAGAACGATCTTATTGAAAGCGTGCGCGCCGCGCTGCAGTACATCAGCTTCTACCATCCGGTGGACTACATCACCAGCCTGGCCCGCGCCTACGAGCTGGAACAATCGGCCGCGGCCAAGGACGCGATGAAGCAGATTCTGGTCAACTCGCGCATGTGTGCCGAGGGACATCGCCCCATCTGCCAGGACACCGGCATCGTCACCATCTTCATCAAGCTAGGCCTGGAATGCCATCTGGTAAGCGGTGACGCGCCCGCGACCATGACTCTGCAGGAGATGTGCGATCAGGGTGTGCGCGAGGCGTGGCTTGACCCTGACAACAAGCTGCGCGGCAGCATCCTCGCCGACCCGGCCTTCAGCCGCAAGAACACCAAGGACAACACGCCTTGCGTTGTTGAAGTCTCGCTGGTTCATGGCAACAACGTCGACATCACTGTCGCGGCCAAGGGCGGCGGAAGTGAGGCGAAGTCGAAGTTCGTCATGCTCAATCCGTCGGATTCTGTCGTCGATTGGGTGGTGAAGACGGTGCCCACCATGGGCGCAGGCTGGTGCCCGCCCGGCATGATGGGCATTGGAATCGGCGGCACAGCTGAGAAAGCAATGCTGCTCGCCAAGCAGAGCCTGATGGATCCGATCGACATGCAGGAACTGAAAGCGCGCGGAGCCAAAGGTCACAAACTAAGCAACATCGAGCGGCTACGCATTGAGATCTACGACAAGGTCAACGCGCTCGGCATCGGCGCGCAGGGGCTCGGCGGCCTGACGACCGTGCTGGATGTGAAGATCCTCGAATGGCCGACGCACGCCGCAAATCTTCCCGTCGCTATCATTCCGAACTGTGCCGCCACGCGTCATGCGCACTTCGTCCTCGATGGCTCCGGGCCTGCGTATCTGGAGCCGCCGTCGCTGGAGAACTGGCCGAAGCTGACCTATGACGTTCACGGCGCCAAGCGCGTGAATGTCGATACACTGACCCGCGAAGAGGTCGCAACCTGGAAGCCCGGCGAGGTGCTGTTGCTCAACGGCAAGCTGCTCACCGGACGCGACGCTGCGCACAAGCGCCTCACGGAGATGCTGAATCGCGGCGAGAAGCTGCCAGTCGACTTCCGCGACCGGATCATCTACTACGTCGGTCCGGTCGAAGCGGTGCGCGATGAGGCGGTCGGCCCCGCCGGCCCGACGACCGCGACGCGCATGGACAAGTTCACCCGCCAGATGCTCGAGCAGACTGGCCTGCTGGGAATGATTGGCAAGGCCGAGCGCGGTGTTGCAGCCATCGATGCGATCCGCGATAACAAAGCGGTCTATCTCATGGCTGTCGGCGGAGCGGCGTACCTTGTGTCGAAGGCGATCAAGCATTCGCGTCTGCTCGCGTTTGAGGACCTTGGCATGGAAGCGATCTGCGAGTTCGAGGTCGTAGACATGCCGGTAACTGTCGCCGTGGATTCCAAAGGAACCAGCGTCCATATCACCGGCCCCGAGGAGTGGCGGGAGCGCATTGCGCACAGCATGGCCGTGGGCGGCGTTCCGATTCTGAACCAGTGAGCGTTAGGCTGATTTATCGATTGAGAATTGTTTGCTCTTCCGCGCTGGATTGTGGGACAAGAGCCACCCTTTCGTCGGCCTCCAGCATCGCACCTCTTGTAGGCACCGTTCAGGTGCAAGTGTTTGGGGTGTCCAGGCGGGCCTCAAGGAGAACGAAAGATCATGTCCTCTCTCATGAAATATTTGGCAACTGCCTCTGCGGCAGCGGTGCTTCTGTGCGTTAGTAGTATCTGTGCAAGTGCGCAGGAACCGAATCCAACCTCCGTCGCCCCCGGGGCACGTTCTGCCAACGTCGTGGCCAAGGGGCCGAATGGCGTTTACATCTATCACGTGAAGGTCGTGGAACGCGAGCTGGATGCTGTGAACTACCTGAACCGTCGTGGTGCTACAAAAGTCGATTTCGCGGGCACCGACTTGATGCCGCGCGCACATGGCGACGCGAAAGTTGATTCGCAGACCGGCAAGACTCAGATCTCCGTTCACTTTTCCGGTATGACGCCGGCCAATGGATTTGGGCCCGAGTATCTGACCTACGTGCTCTGGGCGATCTCCGCGGACGGGCGTCCGCAGAACCTCGGCGAGCTGGAACTTGCCGGTGATAAAGCGAGTCTCAACGTCACGAGCTCCTTCCAGTCCTTTGGCATGATCGTGACGGCGGAGCCTTACTTCGCAGTCTCCCAGCCGAGCGATGTGGTGGTGGTGAAGAATGTCTTCTCGGACAAGACGCAAGGCGTGCTCGAACAGGTGAACGTCCACTATCAGCTTCTGCCGCGCGGACTGTATGCGAACACGCAGGGCGCACATTCCACGCGCATGCCCGTTACCGATCGCGAGCGCACACCGCTTGCCCTGTTCGAGGCCTACAACGCACAACGCATCGCGCAGACGGTTGGTGCGGACAAGTATGCTCCTGACATCATGCAGGAGGTCGCGACCGATATACAGAACGCACAGGCGATTCAGGACTCCAAACATCGCGATGTGAAGATGGAGTTCACGGATGCTCGTCAGGCGGTACAACGCGCCGAGGACGCCCGCATCACGACGCTGCGCAAACAGGCTGCGGAGCACGAGCGCCAGACGCAGGAAGCTAAAGAGCAGGCACAGCAGCAAGCACAGCAATCGCAGATGCAGGCGCAACAGGCGCAGGAACAAGCGGCCAACTCACAGGCGGCGGCAGACCGTGCAGCGGCCGAGAAGGCGCAGGCGGAGGCGGCTCAGGCAAAGGCTGAGGCCGAAGCAGCCGAAGCTCGCGCTCAAGCAGCGGAGTCGCAGCATCAAGCACAGCAGAGCCAACAGGACGCTGAGGCGACCCGCGAGAAGCTGCGCACGCAACTCAATTCCGTACTGCAGACGACTGAGAGTGCGCGTGGCCTGATCGTCAACCTGAGTGATGTGCTGTTCGATACGAACAAGTACACGCTGAAGCCTGGCACTCAAGTAAGCCTGGCGAAGGTGGCAACCATCCTGCAGCTTTATCCTGGGTTGAAGGTGCAGGTGGAGGGCTATACGGACTCGACCGGGGCGCCGGCTTACAACCAGACACTCAGCGAGAACCGGGCCGATGCGGTACGTGACTTCCTGGTACAGAACGGCGTTCCGCAGCCTAATGTCACAGCCGCGGGCTATGGAGCGACGAACTTCGTGGCGGACAATGGCACGGCTGCTGGACGTCAGCAGAACCGGCGCGTCAACCTCGTGGTTTCTGGGCAGGAGATTGGCGTGCAGACCACCGCAAGTCCGGTGGCCGGTTCGACGCCGCAGACACCACAGTAATCGGATACGCCTTACTTAAGAGTTGCGGGACCGCGATGGTTTCTGTCGCGGTCTTCGTGCATTCTGTAATAGGCAGTGAAAGCGAGGATGATCGTGTGTTTCTCTCTCAGGGACAAGGTAGTGTTTGTGACCGGAGCGAGCTCCGGCATTGGGGCGGCGGCGGCGCGTGGGTTTGCGGCGGAGGGGGCCCGGCTGCTGCTGTGTGCGCGGCGGCTGGACAAGCTCCATGCGATGGAGGGTGATCTGCGCAAGCTTGGTGCGGCGGAGGTGTTCAGCTTCGAACTGGATGTGCGTGACCGCGATGAGGTGGAGGGAACAATCCATACGCTGCCCGAGGAGTGGGGCCGTATTGAGGTACTGGTCAACAATGCGGGGCTGAGCCGCGGACTGCGCAAGCTCTATGAGGATGAGGTCGAAGACTGGGAGGAGATGATCGACACCAACGTCAAGGGGCTGCTCTACGTCACGCGCGTGGTGGTTCCGGGCATGGTCAAGCGCGGGAGCGGGCACGTGATCAACCTGGGGTCGATCGCCGGGCACATCGCCTATCCGAACGGCGGCGTGTACTGCGCGACCAAGGCTGCGGAACGGTTCATCAGCGACGGGCTGCGCATCGACCTGAACGGAACGCCCGTCCGCGTGACCTCGATCGATCCTGGGATGGTGAAGACCGATTTCAGCAAGGTCCGGTTCCGGGGAGATGAAGAGCGCGCGGCAAAGACCTATCAGAACGTCGATCCGCTGACCGCGGAAGACATTGCGGATGTGATCGTGTGGGCGGCGACACGTCCGCCGCACGTGATGATTCAGACGGTGGTGCTTACGCCGACCGCGCAGGCCAATCCGTTTGTGCTGACGAGAGGAACGTTAGGGAGTTAGGAGTCAGAGACCTTGAGACTGCCTTTCCTAACTTGCTAACTCCTCACTCTCTAACTGCTGTCTAGATTTTGATTGACCAGCCGAGCTGTTCCAGCTCGCGCTCGATGGTGGCGAGAGCCAGTTCGAGGGCGCTGCGGCGGTGGGGGCTGGAGGTGCGTTCGGAGAGAACACGTTCGCGCTGGAGCTCGAGGGCCTGCCTGCGGCGCTGGCGTTCGGCCTCGGCAGCTCGAGACCCGGGATCGTGGTCCGGCCTGGATGTCTTTGGCGAGGTCGCCTCAGACTGTTGGGTTTTCTGAGCTTGTTGGTCTTCGACGCTCTTCGATTCCCAGCCCTTCGACATACGTTTATTTTACGCTTTGGGCTCCGGGCGGCGCACGCCGGGGCCGGCTACTGGCGGCCGAAGCGGTAGACGATTCCGGCATTGAAGCCGAGGTTGTTCTGGACAGATCCGCCGTCGGGACCGGTGAAGGTGGTGCCGACATAGGTGGGCGAGAAGCGTACGGCGAGGTCGGGGTAGAAGTTGTAATCCACGTTAAGGTTGCCGATGAACGCAGGCTTCATGCTGTCCTGCCAGAAGCCGAGCTGGGCGTAGGTGAGACCCTTGGCGCCGCCGGAGAACATGCCCCAACCGATGCCGCCGAGAGCCTGCACGCCGATGGCTAACTTCTGGTGCTCGTAGAAGCGGTAGCCGACGCCGCCGGTGAAGGTGTACTCGTTGATCTGAGGGCGGGGCGCGCGCGAGATGAAGGGATTGGGGCCGCCGTCGAGGTACTGCGCAGTCTTACCGTTGCCGAAGGAACCGCGCGCGTCGCCGACGATGGCGAACTTTGGCGAGAGGAAGTAGTTGGCCTGCGTGGTCCAGGTGACCTCGTTGTTCTTCTGGGTGGTTTCGCCGGAGCGGAAGCGGAGGAAGCCGCCGCCGCCGAAGATCTCCCAGCGGCGGGAGTAGGTGTCCTTGATGGTGCGCTGGATGCGGGCCTGACGGCTGGCGTTGGTCTCATGCCGAATCTGGCCGAACGGCTTGTTGTTATCCTGAGCGGCTGCTGTGGAGGCTGCGGCGAGGAGAACCGCTGCGCAGGCTGCTGTGCTGCACCAAACCGCGAACTTCCGAACATCCATCGAAGGCAAACTCCCTGCAAAAAACGTGGCGAGCGGCGAAGCTCGCATCTTCCCATTAGAACATCGGACTGGCGTTGAGCCGCGCTGCGGCCTGTGGCTAGGGGGTCCCCTCCCCCTTCTTTTCCGGTAAAATCTTTTAAGTCAGCGATTTGCGGCTGATTTCAGCCGCAAAATATTGATTCCAGAGATTTTGTGTGCAAAATCTCTGGAATGAGTGGGTTGCGACGGCTCCGGTGGCGACCCCAACATCGAACCCCACCCATGCCGACGATAAAGCCGCCACCCCAGCGAGCAAGCTCGCCGGGGACCCCGGGCCGTCGTCATGAATGGCGCACCCAGATTCTGTGTGGGTTTGATCTCTATTCCTATTATAGCGAGTTGAGTGGATATAATGTGCAGCGATTTTTCTCTTTGTTCTGTTGGATTTAGGTGGTTTGGGGGCTTGACAAGATTTCGGGGATTTCCAAACGTACCTCAGGGGAGACCGTGGGCTAAAGCCCACGGCTACCAGCCCCTTTTTCGGCTGGGGTTTTATGGCATGGAGACCCTCGGCTAAAGCCGAGGGCTACCCGCCGTGCCCTTGAGCGAGGCAGAGGCGCTTCGCGCCTCAGAACTGCCAAAGCAGGTCCTTCGCTTTCACCCCAGCGAGCAAAAACGCTCGCCGGGGGACCCCCGATTCACTCAGGATGACGGGCGGAAGATGAAGGCAGAAGCAACGGGCAAGGCTGGCGGCTAGCGGAGCGCGTAGGTGACGCCGGCGACGAACTGGAAGGAGTTCTTGTTGAAGCCGGGCGATGGGTCGTTGAGGTAGTTGTCGGTTGCGGAGAGCGAGGTGCTCAGCCGCTTGTAGACCGGCAGAATCAGGGCGCCGTTGACGATGGCGGAGTAGTCCGAGGGGTGGTTCCAGGCGGGGATGAAGGCTCCGGTTTCGGTGAAGAGGAGCTTGTGGGGCAGGGTGCGGTGATAGTTCTCGCCGAAGATGGTGCCGATGAGATTGGGATTGGGACCGGTCTGGAATTTCTGCTTCTCATAGTGGATTTCGGCCTTGAGATCGAGCTGCTGTTTGGCCGTCTGGATGGGCGTCCAGCCGATGCCGACACCGTAGATCTGCTGCAGGTCGAGGCCTTGCGAAAAGTTGTGATCGAAGGCGGTGTCGGCGAGCGCATAGAAGCGTGGGTTGAAGTACTGGTCACGCTCGGCATCGGCGTGAAAGATGTCGGTCTTGACGACGTCGGGCGGCGAGGGTGGATCGGTTTGGGGAATTACAGGCGAGGTGGATTTGCCGTAGGTCTCGATGAGATTGAAGGTGGTGCGGTTGCGCAGCGGGAGGAAGGCGACCGAGGGCATGGTGCGGGCGAGAGAGATGCCGGCGGTGAGGCTGGTGGCGTCGTCGGTAGAGCGGACGATGGTGGCGCCGCCGGTGATGGCGCCGGTCCAGCCCTGGGTGAACTTGACGCGATGATCGACCTGCTTGTCGTAGGTAGGCGTGTCGACCAGGAAGCCGAGGTCCTTGGCGGCGATCGTGACGGGCGGCTGGTTGGAGGAGCTGACGGTGAGATTGCCGTCGGCGATGTGAACGTCGCCCTTGCCTACGAGGTTGGCCTTGCTGGGAGGGCCTTTGCGCAGGACGGCGAAGGTGGTGGCGGAACGCAGCTCCTTGACCTTGTCGACGGGAACGGTGATCTCGCCGGCCATGTCGCTCTTGAAGACGACCGAACCGCCGGAGGCGCTTTCGAGGTGACCCGTCAGTTGATCGCCATTGGTAAAGATGAGGACATCGGGCGCGGACTTCTGGCTGAGGGCCCGCGGCATCGACACGAGAGATACGCCGCCTAAGAGAATGAACGTGATGAGTTGACGCATGACGTGGTTCCTCCTCGTTTAGGTATATGGACTGATGAGAACGGCAAAAGCTGTTGAAGACAGGGCGGATATCCAGATTTGGATGCAGATTTGCGGCCCAGGAATGAAGTCAGTGCATGGTACAGCGAATGCTTTTTTTCGTGCCGGCGCAAGTTTTTCTGAAAAGCGCTTGACTTTGGCGACGCCGAGCGAGTATTTAACTCTAAGGTTATATAACCTGTTGGTTACATAGCGATGGAAGATTCGATCAACAACACGTTTTCTGCCCTGGCCGATCCGACGCGGCGCGCGATTCTGGCGCGGCTGGCGCTGGGAGAGACGTCCGTGACGGAGCTGGCGGAGCCGTTCGAGATGAGCATGCCGGCGGTCTCGAAGCACCTGCGGGTGCTGGAGCACGCGGGGCTGATCGAGCGGGGGCGGCAGGCGCAGTATCGTCCGTGCAAGCTCCGGGCGGAGCCGCTGAGGCAGGCGTGGGGATGGATTGAAGAGTACAGGCAGTTCTGGGAAGAGAGTTTTGACCGGCTGGATGCGTATTTGAAGCGCATCCAAGCGGACGAGAGTTCACGCAAGAAAAAGGAGAAGAGGCATGCAGGCAATAAGCGAAAGAGATGACAAGGTGAGTGCGGCAGCCGGCTATGAGCTTTCGATTACGCGGACGTTCGACGCGCCGCGCGGGCTGGTGTGGAAGGCGTGGACCGATCCGGAGATGGTGAAGCAGTGGAAGGGGCCGCGCGGGTTCAAGGCGACGGAGTATGTGAACTCGAAGCAGCCGGGCGGGCAATGGCGGCTGACGATGGAAGGACAGCGGCCGGGCAGCGAGCAGATGGTGAAGCTTGGACAGCATGGCGTGCTGAAAGAGATCAGGCCACCGGAGCTGCTGGTCTACACGTTTGCGTGGGATGACCGCTGCTGCGTGGGGCTGGGTGAGAGTCCGTTCAAGGAAAACATTGTGACTGTGCGTTTTGAAGAGCAAGGAGGAAAGACGGTTATGCACTTTCATCAGGCGCCGTTTGCGACCGAGAGTGAGCGCGATGGACACGGGGGCGGATGGAACAGCTCGTTCGATCGCTTTGCGGAGTTCATGCTGGCGGAACAGCCGGGACGCGTGGCCACGGCCGAAGATGTTCCGAGTGAGCTGCATCTGCGGCGATTCTTTGCGGCGCCGCGGCAGATGGTGTTCGACGCGTGGACCAAGGCGGAGATGATGAAGCAGTGGTTTGCGCCGAAGGGCTTTACGGTGCCGGTGTGCGAGATGGAGGCGCGTGGCGGAGGGGCGATTCGCATTCACATGCAGGGACCCGACGGAACGGTGTATCCGATGGTGGGGCGGTTTGTGGAGTTCTATCCGCCGTACCGTTTCCACTTCACGTCGACGCCGCTGGATAAGGACGGCAACGAGCTCTTTGAGGTATGGAATTCGGTGTTCTTTGAGGAGAAGGATGGCGGCACCGAGATTGCGCTGGATGTGCATGTGACGAAGAGCACACCCGCGGCCGCGGCCTCTCTGAAGGGAATGAAGATTGGCTGGGAGCAGACGCTGGACAAGCTGGAAGCGTTTGTCGAAAGCAGGAGAGCATGAGGATTGCAGACCTGCTGACGATGGAGTTCGACGCCGAAGCGGCGAAGACACGAAACTACTTTGCGGTATTGCCGGAGGACAAGGTCCAGTGGAAGCCGCATGAGCTGTCACCGCGCCTGGGTTCGCTGGCGAAGCACATCGCTAACCTTCCGGCGTTTGGGGTGGTCTTTCTGACGACGGACTCGATGGATGCGAGCGCAGGGCCGCCGGCGCTGCCGGAGTACGCCGGGCGAACCGATCTGCTGGAGACGCTCGAACAGAATTGCGCGCGCCTGAAGGAGGCGCTCGACAATGCCAGCGACGACTATTTGAAGGCGATGTGGTCGTTCAAGGCGGGAGACAAGGTGCTGGAAGAGGCTCCGCGGGCGGCGATGTATCAGCTGATGTGCGTTGATCACATGGTTCATCACCGCGCGCAGATGGGCGTGTACCTGCGTCTGCTCGATGTACCGCTGCCGGGTTTGTATGGGCCTTCAGCGGATGGGCCATGGCAGCCGGCGTGGCCGCGGTCGAAGTAAATCTAAATAGGGAAGTCGAATAAAGGAGAGAAGCGATGAAGATGAATGTGCATTTGAACTTCAACGGAAATTGCAAGGAAGCGTTTGCGCTGTATCAGAAGGTCTTCAAGACGGCCACACCGTTTGTGATGACCTATGGCGAGGCGCCGGCGGGCGCGCCGGTGCCGCCGGACTGGAAGGACAAGGTGATGCATACGTCGATTGTGCTGGGCGAAGGGCGGCTGATGGGCTGCGATGCGCCACCGGACCGCTCGAAGCCGATGGCCGGTTTTCAGGTGTCGGTGGAGTCGACCGACCACGCTGAGATCAAAAGGATCTTCGACGGGCTGCAGGAAGGCGGGAGCATTCAGATGCCTCTGGAGAAGACCTTCTGGTCGCCACTGTTCGGCATGTGCACGGATAAGTTCGGCGTGGCGTGGATGATCGGTGCGCCGGGACAGACGCCGAGCTAGGCAGTATCCACATATAGACTTTGCGGGTGGGGTGTGAGCTGTTGCAGTTGTTGATGTGGCGAGTCGATATGAGTTGAGCGGGGCGCAGTGGGAGCGGATCAAGGACACGCTGCCGGGACGTGTAGAGTATGTTGGCCGGACGGCGGCGGACAACC
>DATCFM010000097.1:0-3694 GCA_036509515.1 Acidobacteriaceae bacterium | reverse complement strand
CCCTCCTGGATCGCGGTAGGGACGCCCATCACTGGACGCCCCCCGCACAGAACCGTACGTGCGGATTTCCCGCATAAAATGTGGCGCACCACATTTTATGCGTAATGTGGCGCTGATAGTTATGTGGCGCAGACCTCCGAGATCGGCGGCCTGAGCGGCTGAGCGGTTTTCCAACGCCACATAACAAGACGGCTATAGCGTGCGAAGGAAGTCCATCAGTGCGGGCTGGTTTCGCCAACGCCCGGGTATCCTTCCGGTATCGGGCACGTCGCATTTCGCCAACGCTTTGGCTTTGGTCTCGAAGTCGGCCTCGGCATAGATATTGGTGGTTTCGAGTGAGACATGCCCGAGCCAGCCCCGGATTGTGTTGATATCGACCCCGGCGCGCAGAAGGTGGGTTGCGCTGGTGTGGCGGATGGAATGGGGGCTGACGCGTTTCGCCGCCATTGACGGAGATCGGGAGAGGGCCCTCTGAACGTTGCGTTCAACCATGGTATGGATGCCAAATCGAGTGATTGGACAGCCGCGGTGATTGAGAAAGACGGCCTCGGAGGAGGCCCTTTCGCCGATAAGCGCGGCGAGTTCGGAGACGGTGGCCGGCCATAACGGACAGAAGCGCTGCTTCCCACCTTTTCCGGTGATTTTGGCACTGGCGGCGTTCAGATCCAGATCCGCAACCTTCATCTGGACGGCCTCCGAAACTCTGGCACCGGTGTTGTAGAGGAACAGGAGAAGGGCATGGTCGCGACCGCCTTGTGCGGTTCGGCGGTCCGGGGCCGCGAGCAATGCATCGATCTCCGGCTTTTCGAGATAAGGAACGACCGCTTTGCCGGTTTTCTTGAAGGGTATCGAACGGATCTGCGCGGACCATTCGATATGTATCGGGCTATGTTCGCCAACGAAGCCTGCGAGGGCGCGGATGGCGGCGAGCCGCTGGTTGCGTGTGGCGATGGCGCAGTGGCGTGAGACCTCGAGATCGTTGAGAAAGAGCCGGACACGATCAGCGGAAATGTCGACCACATGGAGACGGTCCACCGATTTTCTGGATTGCTTTGCGACGAAAGGGATGAGCTGACGGAGTGCATCGCGATAGCCGTGCTGGGTGTTGCGGGCGAGATTGCGTTCGGCGACGACATGCTCCAACAGGAAACGCCGAATCCAGGGGCCAAGCGTATCGTCAGTCATGAGAAGGCCCCCATGGCGTAACGTTCGAAACGCAGGCCTGCCTCGCGCAGCAATTCCGGCGTCAGCGTGAGGTAACGCTGCGTGCCGGAGATATGCACGTGGCCAAGATAGGTCGACAGCTTCGGCAAGAGGCGCTGCACATCGGCGCCGTCGCGGTACCAGGCGATAAGCCGGTGAACGGCAAAGCTGTGCCTAAGGTCATGCAGGCGTGGTTGATGGCGAGCGGCGGCAGCTTCGTCCAGGACATTGGCGCGGACCCGTAAGCGGCAAAACGCCATCTCGGCGTTTTGCCGGGTCACCGCATCGCCTTTGCGGGAAACAAAGAAGGGCGAAGCGGACTCGGCGTGCTGGTGTCGGCGCATCGCAGCGTGCGGAGCCAAAATCCGGATCAGATCGTCGCCGATCGGCACCAGCCTCGTTTTGTAGAACTTACTCTCGCGAATGCAGAGAATCCCGGCGTCAAGATCGACGTCGGCCACGGTCAGGGCCAACGCTTCGCTGATCCGCAGCCCGGCGCCATACAGCAAGAGCAAAAGCGTTCGATGGGTGTTCGGATCAATGCGGCAGCGCGGATGATCGCTGACCGCGACGGCATCGAGTAAGCGACGTAATTCTTCGCGCGAATAGATATGCGGAACGAAAGACTTCAGCGGTTGAGGAACGGTCCGTGGCAATGGCGACCGGTCGATATGGCCCCGGGCGATGGCAAACCGATAGAAGCCGCCGAGCGCGGAATGCTTGCGCTCCCAAAAGCGGGTGACTGGACCGGTTCCGGCGAGAAAGGCCAGCACCTGGCTGGCCGTGACCTCTTGCATGGTCGCTTCCTCCGATGTGCGACAAAACGACCGAAGGATGCGAGCTTCTGTATGGAAGCGCATGCCCATCGCTTGCTTGTGGCCGACATAGCCGGCGACGGCCTCGGAAAGCTTCATGACAGCCCTCCCAGATCGAACGCCGCGACCTCGCGCAGCCCTCCCAGATCGACCTTGGCATAGGTCCGGGTTGCATAAGTACCGCAGTGGCCGAGATGGTCGCCAATCTCCTTGAGGCTTAAACCTGTTTCGACAAGGTGGGCCGCACAGGCGTGGCGGAGGCCGTGCGGACCGTGGTGCTCGGCCTGAATGCCCAGTGCGTTGAGCCGGCTGGCGACCGCGTGATACATGCCACCCGCCGAAAGTGGGCGAAACGGAGCTTTGAGCGTCACGAAGACTTCCCGGGAAGAACACCGCGGCCGAGCCGCCTGGAGATATCGCAGGATCGCGTCGCCGACTGAGGCCACCAGAGGATAATATTGTGTCCGCCGCTGTTTGGGCCGCTGGACCGTAATCACCTCTCCGGTCCAATCCAGATCTACGAGACGCAATCCGCGGACTTCGCCACTTCGCAATCCATAAATTGCAAGCAGCATCAGGATTGCGTGGTCACGCCTATCACGAGGATCCTCTCCGACGGTGCCTTCTATGAGCCGCTGCACGTCAACCCAGCGAGGACCTCTTGGGAGACCATCTTGTTTGAAGAGCCGTGGCGCGTCGATGGCGGCGGCAATTCCAGGGGAACACCACCCCCGCACCTCAGCATGTCGAAAGAACGAGCGCAGCGCTGCCGCGCTCGTTGCGATCGATACGCGACACCAGCCGTCTCGACCTCTGGAATCGAGAAAGGCATCAACATCGTCGATGGCGATGTCCGCGATCGACGATTTGGCGGAGGAGACGTGCCGCAGGAATCTTTCGACCTGCCAACGTCGTTGAGAGACAGTGCGTGGCGACAACCCGCGTTCGTCCCTCAAATGGGCAATGAAATCATCAATCAGGTCAGAATGGATATTCAGCTTGCCGTCTGGCGGGACCGCCAGCAATTCGAGAAAGCGCAGCCAGTCGGTGGCGATCTGAATGAACAGTTGACGCGACCAATCTCCGCGGCCCCGCCGCCGCCGCCGTTGATGGCGTACCCACTTCCCGGCGGCCGCTTCGATCTCCAGCCGGGTAAATTGACGGCCAACGGTCACATCAAGCCGCTCAGCAACAACAAGCAATTCGCGGGCAACACGCAGCAAGGTCTCGCGCGCAAGGCCCTGGCCGGCACAATGCGCGAGATAGCGCCCTCGCTCGGCCGACCCCGGGCCCGTCTGGTGACGTGCCAGGACAGCAGGATAGGTGAACAAAGTTTCGAACATGGATCGGGTCTCCTGATCGATAGGGAGGTCCGATCAGTTGTCCCTCACTTTGTTATGTGGCGTTGGAAAACTGCTCAGCCGCTCAGGCCGCCGATCTCGGAGGTCTGCGCCACATAACTATCAGCGCCACATTACGCATCAAATGTGGCGCACCACATTTGATGCGGGAAAGCTGCACGTCCGGTTTGACGAGCGGCGACTGGAAACGGAACTATGGTCCGAACCGATAAGGCACCGGCAGAGGCGAAAGCCGCCGGACAACGGACACCCTCGTGACCTACTGCCACCGCGCCAGTCGTCGACTCTACTCGAGGTTCCTGGCGGATAATGGCA